>CAXNHR010000045.1:0-16172 GCA_964202135.1 Luteolibacter sp.
GTGCGTGACCACACGCCATCCATCGGTCCGGTCGGCGATGCCGTGCGCTCGGACGCGCTGAGCCACCTCTCCGTGCTCGCCATCCAGTCCGGCGGCGAAGTCGTCTGGGATCCCGCGGCCTACCGCATCACCTCGCCCGAGGCGCTCAACTCCTCCATGTCCCGTGAAATCCGCGGCGATTGGGCGCAGAGCTGAATGCCATATTGTGAACGAGGCATTTGCCAGCGCGCGGGAACGCTTCGGGCCTAGGCGCAAGGATGGCGCACGGGCGATGAGGGGCAACGGAAGTGCTGCAAGGGGATTGCTGTGGAGCGTGAGAGACTTGCGGGTGGGAATTCAAGACAGGCGTTGCACGGGTATTTCAAAATCATCTGTGTTTCACGGCCGCAGCAAATTCCATGCGGTGACGAGCGCTTTGAGACCGGCCATTTCGATCGAGGGATCGACGCCCGCGCCCCACAGCAGGCGGCCGTCGTCGTGCTGAACCTGCACATAGGCCGCGGCGCTCGCGTCCGAGCCGCCGCGAACGGCGTGTGAGCGATAGTCGGTGACCTTGAAGTCCTTGAGCCCGATGCCCTCGAGCGCGTGGACGAACGCGTTGATCGGTCCGTTGCCGTATCCCTCGATGCGTTGTTCCTCGCCGTGATTGAGGATGACCGCCTGGCATTTCACCCTCCCGCGCTCGCCCACTTGGTGGATGAGTTCGTAGTCGATCACATCCAGCGGGCTGGAAACATTGACGAACTCGCGGAAGAAGGCGTCGCGGATCTCATCGGGGGTGAGTTCGCGGCCGTGTTCGTCCGCAAGGTCATAGATGCGCTTGCCGACCTGCGGGTGCATGGTTTTCGGCAGATCGAAGCCATGCTCGCGGTCGAGCACATAGGCCACGCCGCCTTTGCCGGACTGCGAGTTGATGCGGATGATCGCCTCGTAGCTGCGGCCGATGTCCTGCGGATCGATGGTGAGATAAGGCACACCCCATGGGATATCCGGATTTTCTTCAAGCTCCTTGCGACGGCGGTCGAGGCCCTTCTTGATGGCGTCCTGGTGAGATCCGGAAAATGCGGTGAAGACCAGCTCGCCGGCGTAAGGCTGGCGCTCGGGCACGTTGAGCCGCGTGACGCGCTCGTAAACCGCGCGCAGCGTCGGCAAGTCGGAGAAATCCAGGCCTGTCTCGATGCCGTGGCTGTTGAGGTTGAGCGCGACGGTCACGATGTCGAGATTGCCGGTGCGCTCGCCATTGCCGAAGAGCGTGCCCTCGACGCGGTCGGCTCCGGCGAGCATGCCGAGTTCGGTGGCGGCCACGCCGGTGCCGCGGTCGTTGTGGGTGTGCAGCGAAATGATGGCCGATCCGCGGTTGGTTAGATTCCGGCAGATCCATTCGATCTGGTCGGCATGGACGTTGGGCGTGCTCCACTCGACGGTGGCCGGCAGGTTGAGGATGATTTTTTTCTCCGGCGTCGGTTGCCAGACGTCCATCACCGCGTGGCAGCATTCGAGTGAGAAATCGAGTTCGGTGTCCGAGAAGGATTCCGGTGAATACTGGAGCACGATTTCGGTGCCGGGAATCGTGGGCACGAGTTCTTTCACCAGCTTTGCCCCTTCGACGGCGATATCGCGGATCGATTCGCGCGAGGCGTCGGCGAAGGTCACGCGGCGTTGCAGCGGCGAGGTGGAGTTATAGATATGGACGATGGCGCGCCGAGCTCCGGCAATCGCCTCAAATGTCTTGCGGATCAAGTGGTCGCGCGTCTGCACCAGCACCTGGATCGTCACGTCACGCGGGACGCGGTTTTCCTCGATGAGACGGCGGCAGAAGTTGAACTCGGTGTCCGCCGCGGATGGGAAACCGATTTCGATCTGTTTGAAACCGACGCGGCACAGCAGGTCGAAAAACTCGAGTTTCTCCTCCACCGACATCGGTTGGGGCAGCGCCTGGTTGCCATCGCGCAGGTCCACCGAACACCACTCGGGCGCGCGGTCCAGCACCCGGTCCGGCCAGGTGCGATCCGGCAGGCGGACGGGCGGAAACGGGCGGTATTTGCGAAGCGAGGCGGGATGCATGGGAGAAGTGGTGGGGCCAGTCATCCTAAGGCGGCACCCAGCCCGGTCAAGCGTGCGGGCGGAGGTAATAGGGCTGACGCATCAAAAATGATTTCAGCGAAACGCAGAGGCGCGAAGTTCGCAGAGGAAAGCGCTGAGGTTGCGTGGTCTGGAATTGAATGAGCATGAAGATCGCCTACTGCCCCATGACATTTCATCCATTTTTGCTCCGCGAAGTCCTCCGCGCGCTCCGCATCTCCGCGTTTCGATCCTGTCATTCAAAGTTTGATGCATCGGCCCTGATGCTGGCGGCGGAAAGACAGTTTCATGGCTCTTCCCGGACCAAAGCCATAAACTGCTCCTTGGATTCCACCATTACGATTTGTCCCGCTTCAAGCCGGACCAAGAGTGTAGAGCAGGATCGCGCTGCCGCCGTATTCGCGGCGGTCGATCAGGGAAAAGTGCTCGGAAGTTGGAGAAGTCTGGTTGGCGGAAATCTCGGCGATCAACCAGCCATCCGTTGCCAAACGCGGAGCCAGCAGGGCGCTTTTCAGCAAATCACCGACGTGGTCCTTGTCGCCGTGGTGTTTCCAATAAGGCGGATCGGCGAAGATCAGATCATAGATCGCCGCGTCGCGTTTGAGGAAGGACGCGACTTCCGCTTTCACGGCGCGGCCGCCGTCGAGGCGGGTTTTAGCGAGGTTTTCGCCAATCACCGCGCAGGCTTGCCGGTGTTCGTCCACAAACACGCAGGACGCGGCACCGCGGCTGAGCGCTTCGAGGCCGATGGCTCCGGAACCGGCGAACAAATCCAGCACGCGGGCGTTTTCCACACGCTCGCCGAGGATCGAAAAGATCGCCTGGCGCACGAAATCGGTGGTCGGCCGCGCCACGGCGGGTGGGACCTTGATGGCAATGCGTCCGGCGCTTCCGGCGATGATTCTCATGGGTGCTGCTTAGCGGGGCGGGGCTGCTTCCACAAGCGGACAGCCGGAAATTCCAAGAAGAAATACCGCAAAGCCGCGCAGGGTCGCAGAGAATAATTTCAAGGAATCTCTTTGTGTTTCCTTGGCGGCGGCTTTGCGGTGAAACCCGAATTCGAATGCGACCGCCCCGCAGTAATGGACATTTTCAAATCCATGCCCTACGACGACGCGGTGACTTCATGGCATACGGCCGTTGACGTGGTGAACCGCTGCCTCCGGGCTGGCGTGGGCGAATTTGTGATCTGTGCCGGCGCGCGCAATGCCGCATTGGTCGAGGCGCTTGCCCGTGCTGAAATCGCCGGCTGCGCGCGCCTCTGGCGGCACTTCGAGGAACGTAGCGCCGCGTTTTTCGCACTCGGCCGGACCATGCAAACCGGCCTGCCCTGCGCCGTGGTCACCACCAGCGGCACCGCCGCCGCCGAACTCCTCCCCGCCATCATCGAGGCATTCTATCAGAACCGGCCGCTGCTCGCGCTCACCGCGGATCGCCCCGCAGCCTTCCGCGGCACCGGCGCTCCGCAAAGCATTCAGCAGCCTGGTATCTTCGGAGTTTACGCATTTCAAGGCGAGCTGCCTGACTGGGATGGCAAGTGTCCCATGCACATCAACGTGGAGCTCGACGAAGCTTTCGAGCCCGCGGACGTCGGATTTTCCAAGGAAATGATCGGCACCTTCACCCCTGCGAAAGACCGCCTCGATGTGGCGGCGCTCGCCCGCTGGCTGCGCGAGGATCACTACCGGGGGTTTGCAGTCATGATCGGCGGGCTCGAGCCGGATGAGCGCGAGGAAGTGTTTCATTTCTGCCGGGATTTCGGTGCGCCGGTCGTGGCGGAGGCCACCAGCGGTCTGCGCGAGGCACTGCAAGGCCTTGCCATCCACGATGCCGACCGCGTCCTGAAAAAACGCCCGTCAGGGAAAATCCTCCGGCTCGGTGAGGTGCCCAGCGGGCGCTTCTGGCGGGACTTGGAGGAACTGCCGGATGTTTCCGTGTGGTCGGTTTGCCGCAATGGCCTGCCCGGCCTCGCCCGTGAATCGCAAGTCACCCGCGGCCCGCTCGATCGCGTGATCAGGGCCCTCGGCGATGTGGAACCGGCCGAGGACGCCCTGGACCTGCTCGTTGGCGCGTCCGCCCGCGCCGCCCGCATCGAGGAAATGCTGGAATCTTATCCAGACAGCGAACCGGCGCTCATCCGCGCGCTCTCGCACTTTGCCTCCATCGGCGGCGGGGTGTTTCTCGGCAACAGCCTGCCGATCCGCGAATGGAATCTCTTCGCCCAATGGAAGCGCCCGGTCGTCTCCGTAAGAGCCAACCGCGGTGCCAATGGCATCGACGGCCAGATCAGCACCTGGCTCGGCTGCTCTTCTGAGATTGGCGATGCCTGGGCGATCGTCGGCGATCTCACCGCGCTCTACGATCTCGCCGCGCCATTCGTGCTCGATCAAATCCAGCGCGAGGGCCGCACGCTCGCGGTTATCCAGAACCACGGCGGACGGATTTTCGAGCGGCTGCCGCGCCTCAAGGCCATGAGTCCGCGCGCGGCCGAGTGCATGATCAATCCCCACCATGCCGATCTAACAGGATTGGCGGCGCTTTGGGGCATGCGGCACCTGCGCATCCGCACCGCAGACGATCTCGACGCATACACTCCCGGCGGAAAACCCACGCTTCTGGAAGTTCTTCCGGATTCACGGCAAACCGAAAGTTTCTGGGCGGACTGGGAGCACATCCGCGCGACACCCTCTTGAGATGATGATTCATTCGAAATCCCCTGGGAAAACATGAGAACAAATCTTTTCCGAACGGCGATCATTGCGGCCGGCATGGGCGCTGGGTTTCCAATATTTGAATGCCGCCGAAAACGAACTCCTGACGACACCTCTGACCAAGGACGACGTGCTCTCGGTGCGTGACGGGCGTTTCCATCTCGATGGAAAGCCATTCGCGGAGATCAGCTTCAACAAGTTCGACCTGCTGTGGCAGCTCTACGATCAGCTCTCGGCAGGCAAGACTCTTGATGACGCGAACCCGATGGTGCGGGCGCAGGACAAGGCCTTGCGCGAGCTGCATGAAATGGGCTTCCGCACCATTCGTTTCTTCGCCCTGCCCTGGGGACCGGCCGGGCCGGAGGCCTATGCGGATTCCGCGAAACGCGAACGGCTCTACGAGGCGCTCGACAAGGCGCTCGAGCTTTGCGACCGGCACGATATCCGCGCGGTCTGGTGTCTTGAAGCGGGAAACTTCACCGACACCCAACTGGTGCCGGGCACAGGCTGGGTCCACGGCGAGGAACTAAAGCACGAACTGATGGCAGACCCCGGGTCGCGCGGGCGGCAGTTGCTCTATCGATATCTCGATGAAACAGTGGCGCGCTACAAGCATCGCAAAGCCGTGCTGATGTGGGAGATCGGCAACGAGATCACGCTAAATGCGGACATTGGCAACGCGGATCGCATCTATGAAGAAGAGCGCATGCCCACGCTCAAGGACGTGGCTGGATTCTTTGATGATGTGGCCAAACGCATCAAAGCCACCGACGCTCTCCGGCTCGTCAACAGCGGCGGTTCGCACATGCGTGAAAGCCAGTGGAACCTTTACCAAAACCGCAGCTGGAACAAGGATACGTCCGAGGAGCAATTCAAGTGCTTCGATCTGCTCTACACGGGCAGCGCCGTGGATGTGATCGACGTCCATTCCTACATGAACCACAAGCCGGGCTATGTCATCTCGGACGGGGCCGGTGGCGAAGCGTTTCTCGGAAACAAGGAGTGGCGGCAAATCGCCCGGAGCATCGGCAAACCGTTGATGATCGGCGAACTCGGCCTCCAGGCTGCGGCCAAAAGCGAGAAAGCGATCTGGGAGGAAAGCCCCGGCTACTTCGAGAGTTATGCGGATGTCGCAACCGCCAAACCCTGGGTGGAGAAAGCGCTCAACAGTGTGATCGATGCCGGGATTCCGCTCGTTTACTGGTGGTGCTACCAGTCCGACCGCGAGGTGGACCAGAGCAACCCGCAGCGCTTCGATCTCACCCGCGAGCGGAACCCCGAGTTGCTCAACTGCATCATCGAGGCAAACCGGCGGCTCAAAGAAAAATTGACGACCGTCGAGTGACATGATGGCCGGGTCCGGACACGAAGCGGCCCGATCAGTTATCCCCGGGAAAAACCCAAAAACCCAAGGGACGTCCAATCGGGCCGCCTTTGCCTTACGGCGGGGGAAAACTAGTTCTTACATTCGCTGGGGTCAAATGGGATTTTTTTTGGTTTTTTTTCGCGGCCGCCCTGAGAGTGGCAATTCATGCGTCGAAAATTGGAGAAATGGGCGACAAAACGCGATTTTTCTCCTAGCCCGGAATGAGATGTCGATTAGTCTCGCGCGTCAGGAAATCGCGGCTTGAAGTGCCGCTGCCTGATCGAGTTTTTCCGAATCGCGTTCCCATGAATCTGACACTCAAAGTATGGCGGCAGGCCGGGCCGAAAGCCCAAGGCGGAATTGAAACCTACGATGCGAAGGATATTCCCGAGGAGGCCTCGTTTCTTGAAATGCTCGATATCGTCAACGAGCGCCTGGTGCTCAAGGGCGACGAGCCGATCCATTTCGATCACGACTGCCGCGAGGGCATTTGCGGCACTTGCTCGCTGACCATCAACGGAGTGCCCCACGGCAAGGACCGGGGGATCACCACTTGCCAGCTGCACATGCGCAAGTTTTCCGATGGCGACACCATCTGGATCGAGCCGTTTCGGGCCAATCCCTTCCCGGTGATCCGGGATCTGATCGTGGACCGCCAGGCTTTCGACCGCATCATCGCCGCGGGCGGCTATGTCGATGTGCGCACCGGCTCGGCGATCGACGCGAACTCAATCCCGGTTCCCAAGGACGATGCGGAGGCCTCCTTCGACGCGGCGGCCTGCATCGGCTGCGGTGCCTGCGTGGCCTCGTGCAAGAACGCCTCGGCCATGTTGTTCGT
The DNA here is from genome assembly GCA_964202135.1 of Luteolibacter sp. Classification (GTDB taxonomy): domain Bacteria; phylum Verrucomicrobiota; class Verrucomicrobiia; order Verrucomicrobiales; family Akkermansiaceae; genus Luteolibacter. The sequence continues at coordinate 6,998 of CAXNHR010000045.1, forward strand.
GGCGGCCAAGGTTTCGCACCTCGGGCACCTGCCGCAGGGCCAACCGGAGCGCGACAAGCGCGTGCTGGCGATGGTCCGCCAAATGGATTCCGAGGGTTTCGGCAACTGCACCAACCAATACGAGTGCGAGGCCGCCTGCCCGAAGGAAATCAGCGTCGAGCACATCGCCCGCCTCAACCGCGATTACACGGCGGCTGTCCTGCGCGAGCAGTTCGCCTGATCCGCGACCCGGTGTGGCAGGCAAATCGGAATAGAAACGCCGCCACTGCCTCGCACATGTGATGAATCATCCCGCTTGCTGTTTGTCAGGTGCTTTTTTCCTCCTTGCGGCATGTTCCGCCGGAGACGAGAAGAAACCCATCATGGAAACCAGCAGCGAAGCCCCGGTGGAACCCGCCGCCAAGGTGGTCAAGAGCGACGAGGAGTGGAAAAAAGCACTCACCGCGGAACAATACCACATCCTGCGGCAGGCGGGGACCGAGCGCCCGAACGGCCCGGTTTACAAGGAGTTCAAGAAACAGGGCGAAGGCAGCTACCACTGTGCGGGCTGCGGAGCCTTGTTGTTTTCATCCAAGGAGAAGTTTGATTCCGGTTGCGGCTGGCCGTCGTTTTACGATCCCGCGAAAGCGGAAAACGTGCGGATCCGCAAGGATGTGAGCCTCGGCATGACGCGGGTGGAGGTGATCTGCGCCAAGTGCGGCGGCCATCTCGGCCATGTCTTCGAAGGCGAGGGTTTCAACACGCCGACTGACAAGCGCTATTGCATCAATGGCGGCGGGCTCAAGTTCGTGCCTGCCAAGCAGGAGCCCGGCGAAGAAAAACCAGCGGAGTAGCCTGCCTTACCTGCGGTATTGGTTTTGCGGCATCATGCCGAACTGGCCTTGGCCTTGTCCTGCGACAGGTGTGTTCCATGGGATCCTGCTGGTTTCGGAGGCTGGGCCGACCGGTTTTTTCTCCGTCTCGTTCGCGCAGGATGCGAGTGCGAATCCTGTGAAAAGAACGACGGCAAGCAGCGGGTAGGTTTGGCGCTTCATGGCTGTAGGATAAAAGAAGCTCCGCGGCATGCAAGCCCGCGGAGCTTTTTTGAAAAGCGGAAATTCCGTGGCTGGATCCGCTCAGTTGGCGTTGGGCTTGGTGAGGATCACGCGGTCACCAGGCTGGATGCGGGCACCAGTAGCGAGGCTGTTGAAGTCAATCTCGGCAATGGTCTGGGTGGGCTCCACCGAGGACGGGGTGACGCGTCCTACGAGGCGGCCGTCGCGCTGGACCAGCATACTGGTTTGTGGTGTGAAGCCGGAATTGGATCCGGCACCGATGACCAGGAATCCCCATTCTTGATTGACGGCGGTAACCACGGCTTCTATCGAGTTGCGGCCGATGCGGGCGCTGCGCTCGATATCGCGTTTGACAAGGCGATCAATCTCAGTGCGGGTGGTGGTGAGTTTTTTCTCGGCGGCACCGACAAGGGTTTCGGTTTCCTCGAGTTTGGCCTGTTGGGCTTTGCGCTCCTCGTCGATCTCTTTGATCTTGTCACCGAGGGTTTCAAGGGTGATGTCCTCGCCTAGGTTTTTCACAATGTTTGCCACTTCCTCGCGCGCCTTGTTGAGGCCTGCGAATTCCTCATCCTGGGTTTTCAAGGTGCTGTCGAGTTCCGCCACCTCACGTTGCAAGGTGCTGCCGGAGGACTTGAGTGCGGCGATGGCTTGGGAGAGTTCCTCGCGTTTCTGCTCGGCGGCACCAAGTTCCTCCTTGGCCTTCTTGAGTTCGGTTTCCTTCACATCCGCGTTGGCTGAAACCGCCTTGTTGTCGGCGACGGTCTTGGTGCGGATATCTTCCAGTTCCCCGAACTTGCGCTTGTGCTCAAGCGTGAAGTAGGCGGCTCCGCCCAGGACGAGGATGGCAACAACGTAGAGAATGGCTTTCATGGGGTTTCTGCGGATTCAGCGGGAAAAACAGGGTTTCAAAGGTTCACTTGCGCTCGGTTTTGGTGGAGGCCACCACGCGGTCGCCGATATTGAGAGTGACGCCCGGTGCGATCGAATCCGGGATGAGGCTGGCGGAGGCGGAGTTCCGCTCGACGGCGGTGACCAGCAGTTGGGCGATGGTTTCGCCGTCGCGCACCACGTCGAGGGTGGTGTTGGTGATAACGCCGCCATTGTTGCCGGCGGCAAGGGTGACGAAGCCCCAGGTCGGGTAAATCGAGCGGATCCGGGTGTTGAGCGTGGGCAGCGACTGGCCGGTGCTGACGCCCTCGAGCTTGCCACGGATCGAGCCAGCCTGTTCTTCTGCCTGACGGTTCTGGGCGGTCAGGTTGGCAAGCTTGGCCTCAAGCTCGGTGATCGATTGTTGCAGTTGCTCGCGCTCGGATTCCCCTTGGCGCATCTTGTCAGCAAGTTCCTTGATGTCGCCGACTTGTTCGGTCTTGGCACGCACATCGTCGAGCTGTTCCTTGTTGGCATTGACCTTGGCCGTCTTGGCCTCGATGCCGAGCTTCATGTCCTCGTTGGCTTTTTTCTGGGCAGCGGATTCCTCGGTCAGTTTGACGATTTCGACTGCCACCTCGTCTTTGGTTTTGGCGACGGTGGCGGTGAGGCTTTCCTGTGCGGCCTGGAAGCGCGCCTGACTCTTGGTGAGGTTGTCCTTTTGGGTGGCGGTCTCGGCGATTTGTGTCTCGTAAGCAGACTTGTTTTGATAGGCTACAAAGGCCGCTAAAGCGAGGACGATGGCAGTGAGGATTCCGAAGACGTTGGCCATGGGATTGAATATTTGAGGCGTTGAATTCCGTGTGCGCGAACACTAGGGATTCCCGATCCGCCTCCGCAATCCCAATTTTTTCAAAATTTTACCACGTTTCGATGTTGCCGCTCGCTTGGCTTTACAAAGCATCCACGGGAGGCCATCGCTCGGGTGTCCATGAAGTCGATTCTCCGCGTTTTTTCTTATCTGCGCCATTACCCCGGGCTGGCGGGTGCCCAGCTTATCTGCGCCATCGGCATGACCCTGGCGGTGTTTGTTTTCCCGAATGCCACCGGGCACGTAATCGACCACATCATCCCGAATCCGGATCGGCACGATGAATTCACGATATGGATTTTCGTGGCGCTGGCCGGTTTCCTGGTCAAGGACGGCCTGAACTCGCTGCGGATCTTCATCAACAACATTTTCGAGCAGAAGGTCATCTTCGACATCCGCTCGGACCTCTACGCGAAAATCCAGCGGCTGCCGCTGCGTTGGTTCGACACCCGCCGCACCGGCGACATCATGACCCGCGTTGTCGAAGACGTCACCAACATGGAACGGGTGCTCATCGACGGCGTCGAGCAGGGTCTGATCGCCGCGCTGCAAGTGTTGGGCATCGGCATCTTCCTGTTTTTCCTCAATCCCACGGTGGCGGCATGGGCCACGCTGCCGGTGCCTTTCCTGGCGATTGGCGCGTGGATCTACTCGACCCGCGGGCGCGACCGCTACCGCAACCAGCGGGACGCCGCATCCGACCTCAACGCGCTGTTGCACGACAACATCTCCGGGGTGCGCCAAATCAAGGCATACGCCGCCGAAAACGCCGAGCACGCGCGCTTCAACCGCTTTTCCGACCACCTGCGGCAAACCACCCTGCGGATGATGAAATGGTGGGCGCTCTACTCGCCCGGCATGTCGTTCCTGCGCATGACCGGCTACGTGCTGGTGCTCGGCTTCGGCGGCGCGGCGGTGATGAATCAATCTCTGACCCTCGGGGAGTTCACCAAGTTTCTGCTCTTTCTCTCGCTCTTCTACGAGCCGATCGACCGCCTGAACTCGCTCAACCAAATGCTGCTATCAGGCCGCGCCGCAGCGGACCGGGTGTTCGAGATCCTCGACTCCGGCGAGGAGCCGAACTCCACCGAAGGCGCCTCGCTGCCGGAAAAAATCCGCGGCCACGTACGCTTCGAGAACGTCTCGTTTTCCTATCAGGACCAACCGACGCTGCGCGGCATCACCCTGGACGCGCCGCCCGGACAGACCATCGCGCTGGTCGGTTCCACCGGCGCGGGAAAGACCACCGTGCTCTCGCTGCTCGCGCGGTTTTACGAAACGGCCTCAGGCACCATCACCATCGACGGCATCCCCATCGACACGCTGGCGAAGTCCTCGCTGCGCGAACGCCTCGCCTACGTCACCCAAGAGCCCTTTCTCTTCAATGGCACGGTGCGGGAAAACCTCCTCCTCTCGAAACGCGATGCCTCGGACGGGGAGCTCTGGACCGCACTCAGCGCCGCCCACGCGGAAACCTTCGTGCGCGCCCTGCCCAAGCAGCTCGACACCAACGTCGGCGAGCGCGGTGTTAAACTCTCCGGCGGCGAGAAACAGCGGCTGTCAATCGCCCGCGCCCTGCTCAAGAACGCGCCGATCCTTTTGTTAGACGAGGCCACCGCCTCGGTGGATTCCGAGACCGAGCGCCAGATCCAGGACGCGCTCGACCGCCTGATGGAAAACCGCACCGCCTTTGTCATCGCCCACCGCCTTTCCACCATCCAGAACGCGGATTGCATCTACGTCTTGGAAAAGGGCGAGGTCATTGAGCAAGGCACCCACGCCACGCTGCTCGCCCGTGGCGGAAAATACGCCGAGCTCTGCCGCAAGTCGTTCCTTGCGGCGGAGGAGCATCCGGCGTAGGTCATGCCTTCGTGCTTGGTCTTGACGGATTGGAAAGATCCGGTTGCGATAAAACGCAATGAGTGCATCAAACATGCGGAATCATGCAAGAGGGAACTGGTCGGGCCTTGGTTGCTCAATCATTGGAATTTTCCGCCTGCCGTGCATGCTGATACTGGCGATTTTCGCAGCCACCGGAATGGTGCGGGCCGAGAAGGGAATCGTGGTGTGGAAGGAACAAAGCTTTCACAACGACGACCGTGCCCGGGCTTTTGTGTTCGACCGCATGAAGTCCTCGCCGGAAATCACTTGGTTTTACAAGGATGCCGAGCGCATGGGCTTCGAGAAAAACCGGTTTTTTGAATACCTGTTCATGCCGCTGGTGTTGCCAGCTGAGCTTGCCGAGCCGGAGCAATTCTCCTCATACCGGCAGCAGTTTGCGGAGCTGGATGCTTTCGCCAGTCGCTTTGTGTCCGCCGCCCGCATCCTCAAGCCCCAACTGGAAGTGATGCGTGGTGTGATCGCCGATTATGAGGCCGGACAGGTCTATTTCAGTGGCGAGTGGATGCCCCGCGCGGATTACGAGGTGCGGGTGGCCGAGCGCGACAACCTGTTGCGTGAAACAGCCGCGCTGCGCCAGACGGAACGCGAAAAGCAAGCCGCCCTCCTTGAGGCGGAGCGCCGCAAGGAGGGGCGCAGGCAGCTTGCCATGGAGCGGGTGGAAGGGCGGAGATATGCTTATGCTTATGGTTTCGGGCTGGTTTTACTCCTGATCCTGCTGGCTACGGCCATCGTCCGGCGCATGGGGCGCTTGTTGGTGGTATTGATACTGGCACCGCTTCTTGCCGCAGGCTGGATGACTTATCATCATGGCGGCTATGGATGGATGAAGAAACATGCGGAAATAATCTCCCACAGTTGGAAGTGAACGATCCGAGTGGACCTCCGTTTGCTATTATTCCTCCGTCACAAAACAAACACCCGGCTCCCTTGTTAGAGAGCCGGGTGTGTTGATAAATCAGATCAGGGCCTTGGCTTACCAGCCGCCACCACCCTTGTTGCCGCCGCCTTTATAGCCACCGCCGCCGCCACCTTTGTAGCCACCGCCGCCGCCTTTATAGCCACCGCCGCCGCCACCACCTTTGTAGCCGCCACCGCCACCGCCGCCACCGCCGTAGCCGCCGCCGCCACCGGGCCGGGCTTCCTTGGGTTCGGAGGCGTTCACGCGGAGTGGACGTCCGTTGTAATCATGTTCGTTGAGGGCCTCAATGGCCGCGTTCAATTGCGATTGGTCGCCGAGGGTCACGAAGGCGAATCCCTTGGATTGGCCGGTATCGCGGTCAGTGATGATTTTGACCCGTTCGACCGGTCCAAAAGCGGCAAAGAGACCTGTGACGTCTCCTTCAGTAGCAGTGTAGGGCAGGTTGCCCACGTAGATATCCATTGTTTTCAGTTCTAATAACGCCAGTTCATTCCACACTTCCTTTGATTACGGCGTCAGAGACTCAACAAAGCGCGATTGCAATGCCAATTGGCCTGCAAGCGACCGGCAACCTGTTCCAGCATGCCTGACGGCGCAAGTTTTGTTTTTTATTTGCACCAATACAAACGGCTTGAACCCTTGCGGTAGAAGGATTCCAGGCTTGAAAAAACTTCGCCGCACCGCTGGCAACCAGGCCTTGCCCGGGCTCCGGCGGGACTTCCACGGAAAGCTGGATTGGGCGGTTCGAGGCATTCATTTTGATTTATGGAACATCGACTCCGATGGCGGTGAGCATCTTGCCAACACGGCCGCAGGCTGCCTCGCTCTGGCGGCGAGCCGGGATCTGCCGCCAGCGCGGCGCGGCTCCTCACAGTGTGGTGTCGCCGGGAAATGGACGACGGCTCATGGGTGGCTGTGGTTTTAGCGGTGGAATTGCCGCGATGAAAGTGCACATTTCCGGCCGAGTATTTCGAAAGCGCAACAATCACGATTGGAAAACATGATCCTGCCATTCACCATAAGCTTCCTGCTGGCCACCTTGTTGCTCTCGCCGCTCGCTCCGGCTGAAACGTCGGTGCTGCTCGTCGCCGGACCGAAAAGCCATGGCCCTGGCCAGCACGAACACCCGGCCGGCTGCGAGTTGTTGGCGAAACACCTCAATACCAGCGGCCTTGGCATCACCGCCGAAGTCAGCATCGGCTGGCCTGCGGATGCCGCGCAAGCGGCCGCCGCGGATGCGCTCGTCATCTACAGCGATGGCCAGGATGCCCACGCGGCCAAAGGTCATGTGGCCGGATTGCGCCAGCGCCACGCCGCCGGCAAGGGACTGGTGGTCCTTCATTATGCGCTCGAGCCGACCGATGCCGAAATGGCGGAGTTTCTCAATGAAGCCATCGGCGGTTATTTCCAGCCTGACTGCTCGGTCAATCCGGTGTGGTTGATGAAAGACCCGCTGTTAGCCGGGCACCCGGTCACCCGCGGCGTGATGCCATTTGAGGCCGAAGAGGAGTTTTACTATCACATTCGTTTCCGCGAGGGTGTCATCCCGTTGATGCGGGCGCTGCCACCCGTCAGTTCGCTGGGAGATGACGGCCCTCGCTCCGGCAACCCGGAAATCCGCAAGCAACTCGCTGCCCATGTGCCGCAGACGCTCGCCTGGGCCGTGGAAAATCCGAAAGGCACCCGTGGCTTCGGCTTCACTGGCGGCCATTTCCACCACCACTGGGCGAATGAGAATTTCCGCAGACTCGTGCTCAACGCCATCGTCTGGACCGCCGGACTCGAAGTGCCCGAAAACGGTGTGAGCGGCAAAGTGGCCGCCACACCCATCTATCAGACTATCGATGAGGCGATCGCCAAAGATGATATCCAAGATGTGAAACTCCACCTCGCGCAAAAGCCGGAGTGCCTTCACAAGGGAGGACGCCAAACTTCCCGCCTGCCGCTGGAACAAGCCATCCTGCGCAACAAGACCGCCATCGCCATCCTGTTGCTCGAAACCGGAGCCGACCCCAACACCGCCAACGCCTCGCTGCGCAGCCCGCTCCACCTCGCTATCGACCGCAACAATCCCGAGATCCTTGCGGCCCTGCTCAAGGCCGGTGCCAAGACGAATGCACGGGACAAGGCCGGCTGGACACCGCTTCACCACGCCGCGGCCAAAAACCAGGCCGCCAATGCCAGGATTTTGTTAGATGCCGGAGCCGATCCAATGATCCTCAGCGAGCTCGGCGGAACCCCACTGCATGAGGCCGCGGCCAGTGGCGGCAAGGAAATCATCCGCCTGCTCTTGGACCACAAGGTCGATCCCGATTTGAAATCCAAACAGGGCGTCACCGCGTTCGACATCGCGAAACAATATCAAAATCAGCCCGCGATCGACGCACTCGGCGGACAGTGACCTGCTATTGCGCCAAGTCCTGCTTGCGTCCCGCCCATGAGAGCGCCAAGGCTGCCAGCGCGAGCCCGATCACACCCCGGTCGCCGATGACCGCGTAGAGCGAGAACGACGGCTGCAGCGGCACATCGAGCTCCGCAAGCAGCGAGCCGCGGGTGAAGTGGCTGCCGTTCGCATCGGTGATGACCTGCGGATTGCCGGTGTCCGGGTGTGCGGTGGAGCCGGTGGTGTCGAGCGCGGCGCTCACGCCGTTGTTGGCGCAGCGCAGCATCGGGCGGCGCATCTCGATGGAGCGGAAGCGGGCGTTGGCGAAATGTTGCGCCGCAGCCGCGGATTCCTTGAACCAGCCGTCGTTGGTGACATTGACGATCACCTGCGGCCCGGGCCGGATGAACAAGCGGGTGATGCGCGCCAGCGTGTCCTCGAAGCAGATGGTGGGAATCGCGCCGATCACCGTGCCAGCCGCAGTGGCAATGGGGAGCGGATCCGCCGACACGCCGGGCGTGAAGGATCCGCCATATGCCACGCCGGCCTGTTGTTCGTAAATTTTCTTCAACAGCGGAATGGTGTCCACGAACGGAATGGTTTCGCCGAAGATGACGAGATGGCGCTTGCGATAGGTTTGCAAATCATCGTCCGGACTCATTACGGCGAGCGAGTTCCATGCCCGGCCCTTTTCCATCATGATGAGTTCGTTTTCACCGGACTTCTCGGCTTCAAGTTCGTTGGTGCCGTGGATCAGGGTAAACGGCCCGGCCGTGCGAACCTGCGCGATGGTGTCGAGGTTCTCCTGCCAGGTTCCCCAGGTGCAGTCCTCGGTGCGGAGGATTCTTCCTGTGAGAGCGGACTCCGGCCACATCACCCAGTCCGGCCAACTCAGCGAGATCGCGCCCTCGTCGCCCTCGCCCACCGCCTCCTTGAGGCGCGCCGCGTCCTTGTCGGCCAGTTGCTCCAATGCCTTGAGCGTTTCCTCCTCGTATGCCATGTGCACATCGATGGCTTCCCACAAAACGCGGGCGGCATCCTGCGGGATGTTGATCTGCACCAGCAGGGTTTTGAGACGCACCGATTCGCCGCGGCCCTCCATGGCCATGCGCACAATGCCATAACACAACACCATGCCGACGACTGCCGCCGCCACCGCGAAGTCGATCCGCAAGCGC
>CAXNHR010000046.1:0-16158 GCA_964202135.1 Luteolibacter sp.
GTCCGAGGGCTGGCCGAGATCGCGGATATGATAGTTGTAGAATTCCCTGACTACGGGCGATTGCAATGTGATCCATGCCTTCGAGCGGTCGCGGTTTTCCTCGATGGAAAATCCGTAATCGCCGAGTGAATTGCCCTGTCCGGAAAGCAGCAGGAAACCGCGGGATGTTGCCGGAGCATGGAAACCGATGGCGGGCGTGGCCATGCTGCCGCTGCGGTCGTGGATGCGGGACGGGCCGTCGCCGATATTGAGGCGCGGAACGTCGCTGATGATGATCGGCACGTCCGGGCCGATGTCCTGGGCAAAGTGGAGTTTCGGGGAATGTTCCAAATGCACAGTTATTTCAAGGACGATGCACTAGTCACCGGTTACGGTTGGTATGCGGATACCCATGGTCAAATCAGCACCGATTCCCGCGTCCGCATCGACAGCTACCAGGTCACGGCAGACTTCACGCCGCCGCCCGCCAGCGGCTACGCCACCTGGAGCGAGACCGCCTTCCCGGCGGAGGCCATCCCGGAGCAGCGTGAGCCCGCTTACGACTTCGACAACGACGGCCTCAGCAACCTGCTCGAATATGGCCTCGGCAGCGACCCCGCCGCACAGGTGGTCGAGATCACCGGCCAGAAATACCTGCAAATCCAGTGGACCCGCCCGGATGACCGCACGGACATCAGCACGCTAGGCGAGATTTCCAACGACCTCGCGCCGCCGTCATGGACTTCCGATCCCGCCGAAGTGCTCACCACCATCGCCCCGGCAGGCGAGGGCCTGGAAACCGTCACCATCCGCGATGCCGAGCCGCTCACTGCCCACACCAAGCGCTTCCTGCGTGCACGCATCCAACTGAACACGCCGTGAAATGAACAAGGAGGGGCGCACTCCGATGCGCCCTTGCGAATGGAGAGTCGATGAAAAGCGCGTCGGCTCACCCCCATCGTCCCCGCATTCACCGGAGCGGATCATCGTCCGCCCTTCCATTACCCGCCACTTCAAATACCTGAATCTAGGTATGGTCCCCATTGGGGTAGAAACCGTAGTTTCTATCTGTTCCCTGTGGTTTTCCACTCGGAAACATCCACAGAAACCCCGTCACAACCCTCCAGCTCTCCTTATGAAAATCAAACTCCTCACTCTCTCCACCATCGTTGCGCTTTCCGGCGGTGCCGCACATGCGGCGCTGCTGGTCAACTGGGGTGGGGATTACGTCACTGCGAACGTGAACTATTCCCGTGCGGTCTCGTCTGTTGCCACCGCCTGTCCGTCCGGCACAGGGCGTTCCAAATCCCTTGGTTGGAGCGAGGGCACGGTTCTCAATCCAACAAGCGGCTACTCGGGTGTTAGCTCGACTTTTTATGGCGGTTTTTTTGCCTCCGCGATGGCACTGTAACCACAGCCCCTAATATCACAACGACCAATCGTATCCAGAACAATGCAAGCACCGATCAACTTTACTATCGGTTCCAGACGCCGACAGACGCCACAAAAACAAGTACAACCGTTGGAGGTGGAATTTCCCGGGTTCAAAGCGATTTCCTCGCCCTGAGCGCGGCCACGATTGTGTTCGACAGCACTTCCAGTCTGAATATGTCTATACAGACACTCAGCGGCGGCATGGGAGTACACTGGATGGTGAAAGACGATACTCAATGGTATATCTCAAACACCAGCTACACAACTGCTGGCAGCAAGTCCCTATCGGGCGCAAGCTTGTTGGCCGAGACTTGGTTGGCATTCAATCCCGGAACGAGTTTGCTTGAACCCACTGGAACATAAACCTCGCATACCTTTGCGGATATTTCGGCGGTCGGATATTTCGGTTGGGCAAACCTCACCGGCACGGCGGCCACTACTTCGGATATGGTCCTCACCGCATTCTCGGCGAACGGTGTGGAATCCATTCCTGAGCCCGGATCGCCTCTTCTAGGCGGCCTTGGCATGCTGGCGCTGCTGCGCCGCCGCCGCGCTTGATTCTGGAACGGATTGTTTTTTTCAGAGGTTAATGGGTTTTCCTCTGAAGTTGTAAAGAGCGCCGGCCTCCCAGCCGGTGCTTTTTTTTGGACTGCGGCGAGCATCGCCGCTTTGAGGGTGGAGGTGGTTTTTTTGTCGGATCTTCACCCGGCAGGGGTGAACACGGCAAGCGGGGTTGGAAGCGCCGTTTGAAGATTCTGGCCGTCGCGCAGCATAGCGGATAAAGCTACATGGAGCCGCTGATTTCCTCCGCGCATTCTTCCAGCGAACGGAAGACCCGGTCCGCCGGAGAAAAATCCAAGCCTTCCGTCACGCGGTTGGGCACCGCCCAAACGCGCATTCCGGCGGCTTTGGCCGCGTGCACGCCGTTGAGCGAATCCTCGATCACCAGGCAATGATGCGGTGCGATGGTGAGGCGTTGCGCGGCTTCGAGAAACAAATCCGGAGCCGGCTTGATGCGCGGAGCGTCGCCACGGCAAACGGTGATGGCGAAGTGCCCGTGAAGCCCGAGTTTCTCCAGCCATCCATCCACCCAATGGTGCGAGGAACTCGAAACCACCGCCGCAGGCAGGCCGAGGGCAGTCACTCTTGTGAGTATTGCGGCGGCTCCTTGCATCGGCCCCGCGCCATTGAGATCCGCCATGATTTCCTCCTGTCGCCGGGCATCCAGATCATGCCAGTCAAAGGCCTGGCCGGTGAGATCCTCCAGGTGCGTCTTGGGCGACCACGTCGCGAAATCCGAGCCGATGCAGCGGGTATAAGCTTCCAGTGGCAGGGTGTGGTCATGCGCCTCGAAGGTGCGCCGCCATGCCTGATAGATCGCCCACTCGGTGTCCACGAGCACACCATCGAAGTCGAACAATATCGCGGAGAAATTCATGCGCCCCGAATGCCCCGGGAGGCACGCTGAATCAAGCCCTATCCCGCTTCATTCCCCAGGGCTTGAATTGACGCCGCCATATGCGGATGTTGATGGAGCCACATGAATCGCGCCACCCTCCGGCTCCCAAATGAATCGCGCCGCCGCGCGGATCGCGAGGCAAAGGCGCTCTGGAAACGAATGGCGGACATTTTTTGACCGGCCGCCCGAAAATTTTCCGTCGGGCAAGAAATGGCTTTACAAGGAGGGTCGGGGGGCTAGCTTTCGCGCCCCCGGTTGGCACGCGCGACCGGTCACACTCTCAACCATTTCCTGTCATGAAAGTTCTTTCTTCCCTCGCCTCCGCCAAGCGCCGTCACGCCGATTGCCAAGTCGTGAAACGCAAGGGCACGGTTTACGTGATCTGCAAGTCGAACCCGAAATTCAAGGCCCGCCAAGGAGCGACTCCCGGCACCCGGCTTTCCAAGAAGGGCCTCTGAAGCCCCATTTTTCCGGATTCTTTCCAAAAGCGGCCTGCGGGCCGCTTTTTCCGTGTCAGGCGGGGGCATGCACCAGCAGCACGATCTCGCCTTTCGGCGGATGCGCCTGAAAATGGGCGAGCACCCCGGTGGCCGTGCCGCGGTGGTAAGTCTCGAATTTCTTGGTCAACTCGCGCGCCACGCAAACCCGTGCGGCGGGATCGATTTCCGCCAGAATCTCCAGCGTGGAAAGCAACCGGTGTGGAGATTCGAAGAAAATCCCGGTTTCGCCGGATTCCAGTGCTTCGGTGAGGGCACTGCGGCGCTTGCCGGATTTCACCGAGAGAAAGCCGCCGAAACGGAAGGCGTGGCAGGGAAAGCCGGAGCCGATCAGCGCGGTGATCACCGCAGACGGGCCGGGCAGCACTTCAAACGGTGTGCCGGTCTCGATACAAGCCTGGACCAGGCGATAGCCGGGATCTGAAATTCCCGGCATGCCGGCATCGCTGATCACCGCGATGGTCTCCCCGGCTCGGGCGGCGGCCACGAGTTCCGGCGCTCGGCGCGCCTCGTTGTGCTCGTGCAGGGCGACAAGCGGCTTGCCGGAAATCCCGTGATGCCCCAGCAACGGCCCGGAATGCCGCGTGTCCTCGCAGGCAATCCGATCGGCGCTTTTCAGAATTTCCAAGGCACGCAGCGTGATGTCGCCGAGATTCCCGATGGGCGTGGGCACGATGATGATGCGGCCGGTGGTGTCCATGATCAGATGTGGCTTGGAAAAGATCCGCCCGGGAATGCGCCGTGATGGAACGCGCGTCCCTTGGGCAAACGCATTCCGGGATCAGACAACCCGGGCGAACAGCGGTAAGCGGAATGAACGCCGATATCAACATTGAATGCAGTGCGCGCTTGAATGGCGCGGTGGCGATTCATGGCGCTTGCGAAGCACCCCTCCGGCGGCGAAGGAGCATGAGGGCTCCCAGTGCGGCGAGCAGCACCGCATCGGGCTCGGGGATGGCGGCAACTCCAGTCTGATCGAAAATCCAGTCATGAAACTGCTGCAAGTCGCTTGCTCCGCTGATGCTGCCGTAGCGGGAATTCATGCCAGGGCTGAAGCCGCCCGTGAAACTGATCACCCCCACCAAATACGCTGTGCCATCGACGCTGATGAACACTCCTCCGCCACTATCGCCACTGGTCACATTTCCCTCGAGCCGGGTGGAGGTCGGGCTGGACCCTGCCGCGTTGGTGCTGCCGTCCGGGTGGTCGAAATCCGCGATGAAGGCGGTGCCCGTAAGCCCGTATGAGGCGCCGAAAACGTCGATCACGTTGGTGAAAGCGCGGTGGTCGAAGGGTGCCTGCGCGCCGGTCGTGCCGGTGCCGCCAATACCGAAACCCACCCAAGCGGCCTCGAGCCCGAGCAGTTGGCCGGACGATCCGAGCCGCAGCATCGATGCCGGTGTGACTCCGGTCACGGGCGCGGCGAGCTGCAGCAACCCGACATCGCTGAAATTGTTCGGAAACGCATAGTCCGGATAAGTCACCGATGCCTGGATCGTGTATCCGGTGCCGCCAATCGTGAAGGTTCCTCCGGCTTTCCCCATGGCCACATGTCCGGCCGTGAGCACCCAGCGCTCGGAGATCAGCACTCCGGAGCCGCCGAAAAGGGATCCCGTCACTTTTCCCACGGATTCATACAACAGGGCTTCGTCGCGGTATGCCTGCGGATCGGCTTCGTCGAGGATCGTGGCTCCGCGAGAGACCGCCGCGCCACCAAGAATGACCAGGGACACACATGCCGCCGCCCGCCACGTGGACGCCTGGATGATGGGATGGTTTTTCACTTTGTGAGGAAACGATGTCCAAGCCATGAGCCCGGAGTCAAGGCTGCCGACTCAGGACCCATGAAGCAGGGAGGTGGTTTTTATGCCGTAGTCGAGTTCTGACAGTTCTGACAAACCGCCTTTGTATTCCCTCACCCCTTCTTCTGCGCGTGCTCAAGCGCGGCGGCGATGAAGCCGGAGAACAGCGGGTGCGGGTGGTTCGGCTTCGACTGGAACTCGGGGTGGAACTGCGCGCCGACGTAGAAAGGATGATCCGCGAGTTCGATGATTTCCACCAGGCCTTCCTCGGCGGATACCGATGAGATGACAAGGCCCGCTTCCTGAAGCTGCTCCTGATAGTCGGAGTTGGACTCATAGCGGTGGCGGTGGCGCTCGTGGATGCGGTCCTTGTTGCCATAAAGCTCGGCGGCCTTGGTGCCGGCGAAGAGGATCGACTCGCAGGAACCGAGCCGCATGGTGGCTCCCATGTCCTCCACGCCCTTCTGTTCTTCCTGCAAACAAATCACCGGATGCATGGTGGTTTTGTCGAACTCGGTGGAGTTCGCATCCTTCAGGCCGCAGACGTTGCGCGCGAATTCGATGGTGGCGATCTGCATGCCCAGACAGATGCCGAAATACGGAATCTTGTTCTCACGGGCGTATTGAGCCGCCTGGATTTTCCCTTCCGTGCCGCGGTCGCCGAAGCCGCCGGGAACCAGAATGCCGTCCACCTCGCCAATGATGGATTTCGCGCCGTGGTCCTCGATGGACTCGGTGTCCACGCGCACGATCTGCACCTTGGTGTCGTGATGAGCGCCGGCGTGGATGAGCGATTCGTAGATCGACTTGTAGGCGTCCTGCAGCTCGATGTATTTGCCGGCCACGGCGATGGTCACCTTGTGCTTGGGATGGATCACGCGCTGGACGAAATTCTCCCAGTCCTCAAGCGCCGGCGAGGGCGTGTGGCCGAGGCCGATCTTGTCCACCACCAGGCGGTCGATCTTGTCGCGGCGCAAGTCGAGCGGGCATTCGTAAATCGTGTGGTCCACATCGCGGAAGGCGACGACGTTCTTGCGATCGACGTTGCAGAACATGGCGATCTTCTTGCGGTTGTCCTCATCAAGGTCCGCCTCGGTGCGGCAGATGATGATGTCCGGCTGGATGCCGATCTCGCGTAGTTTCGCCACTGACTGCTGGGTGGGCTTGGTTTTCACCTCGCCGGCGGCCTTGATGTAGGGAAGCAGCGTGACATGGATGAAGCAGACGTTTTCCTTGCCGACTTCCAGCGCGTATTGGCGCAGCGCTTCGAGGAAGAGCAGTCCCTCCATGTCGCCCACGGTGCCGCCGATTTCGGTGATGAGCACATCGACGTCCGGGTTGTTGGCGGTGACCAGTTGGAGGCGGGATTTGATTTCATCGGTGACGTGCGGGATGAACTGCACGGTCTTGCCGAGATATTCGCCGCGGCGTTCTTTTTTAATCACCGAATCGAACACCTGGCCGGATGTCAGGTTGTTCATTCTTGATAGAACGCCGGAGGTGAAACGTTCATAATGGCCGAGGTCGAGATCGGTCTCCGCGCCGTCGTCGAGCACGTAAACCTCGCCGTGCTGATAGGGCGACATGGTGCCGGGATCGACGTTGAGGTAGGGATCGAACTTCTGCATCAGCACTTTCAGGCCGCGGGCTTCGAGCAGCGTGCCGATGGATGCGGCCGCGAGGCCCTTGCCGAGTGAGGAAACGACGCCGCCGGTGACAAAGATGTATTTCATAAAGTGATATGGGTGGTTGGTTTCGCGCGGACTAAAGTCCGCGCTCCATGGCAAGAATGCGTTCGATAACGAGAGCTTGTTCGGGAGTATCGACACCGGGGGAGGTGTCGTTTGTTAGAATGACCTTGATGGAGGCGCCGTTTTCGAGGGCGCGGAGTTGTTCGAGCGACTCGGCCTTTTCCAAAGGCGAGGGCGGCCAGGCGACGAAGCGTTCGAGGAAGCCGCGGCTGTAGGCGTAGATGCCCTTGTGGCGCAGCACCGGCAGGCCTGGCACCGCGTTACGGAAAAACGGCAGCGGTGAGCGCGAAAAATACAGCGCCCGGCCATCGAGCGCGGTCACCACTTTAACCACGTTCGGATCGTGCGCCGCGAGATCGGAGGGATCCAGCGGATTGGCGGCGGTGGCCATGTCGAGCGCGGGATCGGCGGTCATGGCGGCCGCGAGTTCGTCAATGAGCGCGGGATCGATGAGCGGTTCGTCGCCCTGGATGTTGATGATGTGGGTGGCCTGCGGCACGGCGCGAGCAGCCTCGGCGATGCGGTCGGTGCCGGTCGGGTGCTCCGGCGAGGTCATCACCGCCCTGCCGCCGAAGTTTTCCACGGCTTGGAGGATTCGCTCGTCATCGGTGGCCACCAGGATTTCATCGAGCCTCACGCATTGCCGGCAGCGCTCCCAGACGTGCTGGATCAGCGGTTTTCCGGCGATGGGATGGAGCGGCTTGCCGGGGAAGCGGGTGGAGCCCCAGCGCGCGGGAAGGACTCCTAGAACATGGAAATTGGAAGAGGAAAGAAGCACGCCTGCAATGGGTTGCGCGACGCTATGGCAAGCACCTGCCCGGGGACAAGAGCGGTTTCCAAAAAATACACACCCTAAGCAGATAGAGTGAGGACGATGCCGCAGAGAATGCCGAGCACCGCCGGCAGCTTGGCCGCGCCGCGCGCTTCGCGGTACCACCAGATGCCGCCGGCAAAGGCCACCAGTGTGCTGGCACGGCGCAGGCTGGAAACCACCGAGATCAGCGCATCCGGATCGCGCAACGCGTCGAAATACACATAGTCGGCCAGCAGCAGAAAGGCGGCGATGAGCGGGATGCTCCAGCGCCAGTGGAAGTCCCTGCGCGGCCACCAGCGCCGCCACCAACCGAGTGCGAGCGGCGCGAGCACCACCGGTAGATAGAGGGTGAACCACGCCTGCACCTGCGCGGCACTCAGTCCCACCGTGCCGAGCAGGTGCTTGTCATAGAGTCCGCTCACCGCGCCGCAAAGCGTGCCGGCGATCATGCAGCCCACCCATTTGTCGCGGTGGAAATGCACGCCCTCGCCGCGCCCAGCGACCGATAGCCCGTAGAACGATGCCAGGGTGATCAAGATGCCGGCGTTTTCCATGGTCGACGGCCGCTCGCCGAGCACCAGCAGCGCGCCGAGCAGGGTCCACAACGGCCCGGTGGCGCGGATCGGCGAGGACAGCGAAAGCGGCAGGTGCTTGATGCCGAAGTAAGTGAAGGTCCACGAGGTGGCGACGATGATCGACTTGAGGAAAATCATTCCATGCTGCGCGGCATCCATCGGCGCGGGCGAGATGGCCTTCGGCAGCTCACCCGGCATCAGGCGGACCGCCAACAGCAAGACACCCCAGACCACCGCACCGCAGACCGTGCCGAGGAACAGCACCGGCAGCACCGCGTTGTCACGCAGCGCGTGTTTCTTGCTCAGGTCATACAGCCCGAGAAAAAATGCGGAAACCATACTGGCGATGACCCACGACACGGCCCAGGCGGTGTGTGCCATGCGGGACCGCCACGCAAGGGATTGTTGCGCCGCCGGGATCTCTCAAGATCAAGCCTGGGTAACGGCGCGGCTTTTCCGATAAACGAGCCACAGTCCGATTCCCGCGGCAGCGCCACCGAGATGCGCGAGGCTCGAAACCCTGCCGTGGCCGCTGATCTGCAGCAGCGTTCCGAACAATTGCGCGGCGACCCACAGGCCCATGGCAGTGGCGGCGGACATGCGGATCCACGGCGGATACCAGCCAATGCGGAAACACAACACGAGCCGCACCCGCGGCAGGGTCAGCGGTAGGGTCAGCGGTAGAAAGCCAACAGCGCGGAGATCCCGCCGCTGGCACCCACCACCGGGATCTCGGGCCGAGGATCGAAGACCGCATGCGTGGCCAGCGCGATCAATGCCCCGCCGCCGAGCAGCAGCAGGTATTTAGGCGCGCCGAGCAAATCCTCGCAGTTGTCGCCGGCCAACAGCAGGAACCACATGTTGAAGGCAAGGTGCAGGATGCCGCCATGCAGAAAAAACGAGGTGAGCACGGTGCCGCCGTTGTTGCGCATGGGATCGGAAGGCAGGAAGCCATGTTGTTTGACCGCCTCGTCCAGCACTCCAGAGAGCATCGCGCCGAGCGTGACAAGCACGCAGAGAGCCACGACGGTCCATGTGATGTA
This sequence comes from Luteolibacter sp., assembly GCA_964202135.1. Classification (GTDB taxonomy): domain Bacteria; phylum Verrucomicrobiota; class Verrucomicrobiia; order Verrucomicrobiales; family Akkermansiaceae; genus Luteolibacter. The sequence continues at coordinate 9,355 of CAXNHR010000046.1, forward strand.
GGGCCGGTTGCGGATCGTCGGCGCGTTTTCCTCCACCGGAAATCCGAGATAGGTCAGCAGTGTGTGCAGCGGACTGTCCGGTGCGTTATCGGTCGGCAAGCCGCCGCCCTCGCCCCAAGCGCGTTCCGCGCGGCGGCGCTCACTTTCGAGCAACATTGGTGCCAGAGCCTCGGCGGCGGCGGGAGTAAAACGACCGGCTGGCGTGATTGCGGGCTCTGCGGCCGGGGCTTGCGGGACTCGCGCGACTTCATCGGCATCCAGCCAGACAATCTGGCAAACGCGGCAGACATCGAGTTGGAGTTCGGCTCCTTCCTCGGAGTCGAGACCGGCCGGATGCATGCGGGTTCTGCAGGACGGGCAGCGCAGTTGGCCATGGTGATCGGTGGGATGTGCGTCGCGCACCGTGCACCAGAGGCGATTGACGAATTCCGGCTCCAGCGTCCGCCGCAGCAAGGCGAGATTACCTGCGCGTCCGTCACATTTCGGGCAAGCGTAATGCACCGAACCCTGGGTGACTTGGGTCTTGAGCGGGATCGAGCAACGCGGGCAGGGCAACATCAGTTGCCGCAGAGGATTGGGGCCAAATCCACAGCGCAAAAGCGAAAATCCAACCGGGCATCCAAATCTACAAATCAGGCGTGCGGCCGCACGCCTGATTTGCTAACAGAAAAATGCGCCATGCTCGTTGTGGATTCTTCCTCCTTGCCCATCCAGCCCGTAACCCCTAGCGTCCGCCTCCCCAGCGATGAGCGCCAAACCCGTATTCCTTTACGACACCACCCTGCGCGATGGCACCCAGGGCGAGGGCTTCCAGCTTTCCGGCCTCGACAAACTGCGCATTGCCCGCCGGCTCGATGCGTTTGGTGTGGATTACATCGAAGGCGGTTGGCCCGGCTCGAATCCGAAGGACGTCGAGTTTTTCCGCGAGGCGAAAAACCTCAATCTCAAGCACGCCAAGCTCGCCGCCTTCGGTTCCACCCGTCGTGCCGACACCGCGGTGGAGGAGGATGCGCAGGTGCGCATGCTGTTGGAGGCGGAAACGCCGGTGGTCACTATTTTCGGCAAGAGCTGGGAGATGCAGGTCACCGAAGTCCTGCGCACCACGGTGGAGGAAAACCGGGCGATGATCCGCGACACGGTCGCCCATCTGGTGAAGCACGGCCGCGAGGTCGTCTATGATGCCGAGCACTTTTTCGATGGCTACAAGGACTCGCCCGAGCACGCGCTCGCCACGCTCGTGGCCGCGGCGGAAGGCGGGGCATCCTGCCTCGTGCTCTGCGATACCAACGGCGGCACGCTGCCCTCCGAAGTCATGCAGATCTGCCAGGTGGTGAAGCAACGCATCCCCAACACCCCCTTCGGCATCCACACCCACAACGACTGCGAGCTCGGCGTCGCCAACGCCATCGTCGCTGTGAAAGCCGGCGCCTCGCAAATCCAAGGCACCATCAATGGATACGGCGAGCGCACCGGAAACTGCAATCTCACCTCGGTGATCCCCATCCTCCAGCTCAAGATGGGCATCAAGGTGGTCCCGCAGCTCGAAATGCTACGAGAACTATCGTATTTCGTGGACGACGTGTCCAACAACCCGCACTTCGTCCGCGCGCCCTTTGTCGGCCGCACCGCATTCGCCCACAAGGGCGGCATGCACGTCAACGCGGTGAAAAAACTCGCAAGCAGCTACGAACACATCGAGCCCGCCAGCGTCGGCAACGAGCAGAACATCCTCGTTTCCGAACTCAGCGGCCAGGACAACATCCTCATGCGGGCCGAACAACTCGGGCTGCCGCTCGCCAAAGGCTCGGAAGAGGCGAAGGCCGTCCTCAAACGCGTCAAGGAACTCGAAAACGACGGCTATTCCTTTGAAGCCGCAGGCGGAACCCTCGAACTGCTGATCCGCCGCGAGCTCGGCGATCACAAGAAACCCTTCGATCTCACCGAATACCACACCAGTTTCCGCAAATACAGCGACAGCCACCCACCGGTTTGCGAGGCCACGGTGAAACTCCGCGTCAACGGCACGCCGGAGCTCACCGTTGCCGAGGGCCGCGGCGTGGTCAACGCGCTCGACCTCGCACTGCGCAAGGCGCTGCTGCCGTTCTATCCGGAAATCGCCGGTGTCTCGCTGGTCGATTACAAGGTGCGCATCATTGACGGCCACGATGCCTCCGCCGCCAAGACCCGCGTGCTCATCGTTTCCAGCGATGGCGAGAACACCTGGGGCACCGTCGGCGTTTCCGAAAACATCATCGAGGCCAGTTGGCTGGCACTGGTGGATGGAATCGATCTTTTCCTCCAGCGGCGCAAAGCGGCGGAATCCTGACGCAGGAGTGATGAAACCGGGGTTTCATCAATGGCGGTATGATCCCGAAACCCAACGGGAAACTGTCCAGCATCCGCAACTTTTCCCGTTGCGCGGGGTTTTCTCCTCGTCCATCCCATTTCCGCCATGAACCGCACGCCCCTCCAAAACGACGAATCGTGGGAAAACGATCCCGTCTGGAAACTCCTCGACCAGTCACCGCCCGCCACGGCAGGGCCGCGCTTTGTCGATGACACGGTGCGTGCCGCACGCCTCGCCGGACAAGCCGCGCCGTGGTGGAAGCGTGTTTTCGCGCCGGCCCCGCTCGCCGGTCTCGCCGCCGCCACCGCCGCTTGCGTGATCGCAGTCGTCAGCCTGCGCGACGGCAGCCCGGATGCCACCAGTCAAAAGGCGCTGGCCGATTCCAGCGCGTTTGCCGAAATCCAGGAAATCGCCGAAACCGAGATCCTGCTCTCGGCCGCCGAGGATCTCGACGAATTCAGCGACACGGAACTCGTCAGCCTGATCGGTTTTTAAGCACTTCCCCCGCAGCCGGGATTGGGGCAGCTTCGCGGCGTGAAACCTTGCCTGATTTTCGATCTCGACGGCACGCTGGTGGATTCCCTGCCCGGCATCGCCGCCTCGCTCAACCGCACGCTCAGTGCCCACGGCCTGCCCGGCCATTCGGATGCGAGGGTCCGCTCGTTCATCGGCGATGGCATCCGCAACCTGATCCTGCGCGCCATTCCAAAGGGGACGGAGCCGGCGCTGCTCGAGTCCCTGTTAGGGCTTTACCGCAAGGATTACGCGCTGAGCTGGCAATCCGGCAGCACCGTCTATCCGGGTGTCGACAACCTGCTCGACGAGCTTCAGAAATCCGGTTTTGAAATGGCGGTGCTTTCCAACAAAACCCACGACTTCACGGTGGAAATGGTGCGCACATTGTTTCCTTCCATCCGTTTCACCGCCGTGCTCGGGCAGCGCGAGGGCATCCCGCACAAACCGCACCCCGCCGGGGCCTTGCAACTCGCCGACATGCTCGGCACCTCTCCTGAAAACTGCATCGTCATCGGGGATTCCACCATGGATTTGGAAACCGCGGCCAACGCCGGCATGCGCTCCGTCGCCGTCAGCTGGGGTTATCATGACCGCGACCGCCTGCTTGCCGCCGGCGCCACCCGGCTCATCGGGCACCCGTCCGAACTGCCCGCATTGCTTGAGGAGCATGGTTGAGTAAAATTCTGACAATCCGCATGCATCCTGATCCCACACCGCTCCAGACACTGCCACCTGCGGCCATGCCGGCCACCATCCTGTCGTTTGATTTCGATGGGACCATGCACGATCCCGCATCCGATCCGCCGGTGCCGACAGAGCTTTTCGAACTGCTGAGGCAACTGCGCCGCAGTGAGGGCGCGCTGTGGGGAATCAACACCGGCCGCTCGCTGGAGCACTTGCGGGAGGCGTTTTCAGAAAGCAGCTTCCCATTCCTGCCGGACTGGGTGGTCGCCCGCGAGTGCGAGATTTACCTGCCCGCACCGGACGGCCGCTGGCTGCCGCATGCGCCATGGAACCGGCGCTGCGAGAAGGAAGTGCACGGCTTGTTCAAGCGCGCGCGAAAACTGTTAGACCGGATCCGCCATGAAATCGAGGAACACACCGGCGCCCAGTGGATGGAATGGCACGGTGAACCGGCCGGCGTGATTTCGCGCACCGTGGAGGAAATGGAGTGGATCGTGCAACACGTCACGCCGATCGCCGCGGAAGAACCGCAGCTTTCGTGGCAGCGCAATTCGATCTGGCTGCGCTTCGGCCACCGGGATTTCCAGAAAGGCAGCAGCCTCGCGGAGATCGCGCGCATCCATTGCCTGCCCGCCGCGCGCTGCTTCGCCATGGGCGACAGCCACAACGATCTGGAGATGCTCGATCCCGCACACGCCTGCATGACCGCCTGCCCGGCGAACTCGGTGGATGAAATCCGCGGGAAAATCACCGCCACCGGCGGTCTGGTCACGCAGGGAGTGCACGGCCACGGCGCGATCGAGGCGCTGCGGCATTTCTTCCAACGCGGCCCGATTCCTTGAGCCTGGCACTCATGTCCAGGATGAGAGGAAATTTTCCAAGTCACCGAGGCCCGGGCTCTCGCCACTACGCACATAGTGGCCGCTGGTGCAGACGCCGAGGGTCAGGCAGGCTTCCGCATCAAGGCCGAGCAATTGGCCTTGGGTGAAACCCGCGTTGAAGTGGTCTCCGGCACCGGTGGTGATGAGCGGCTTGTCGGTGTAGGGACCGGGCACCCAGAAGGTGCCGTCCGCCGTCGCGCAGGCGGCGGACTCGCGCGGGTGCACCACCACGGTGGCGAGTTTGAGATTCTGGCGGATGTCGCAGGCGATCGCGCGCAGGTCCTCTTCCGCCACACCGCGCGCCGCGAAGCCAAGCTCGGCATGCACGCGTTGCGCCTCCTTGAGGTTCAGGCCAAGCGTGACCGAGCCGAATTGTCCGAAGCGCGACATGATTTCCAGAACTTCTAACAAATCCTCGCGCGAACGTTTTTCCGGATCCGCCAGGTCGAAGAAGAAAATCCGGCCGACGCGCGCGGGCAGCGAGGGCAGCACTTCATCGACCAGCGCGCGCAGGATAGCGGTCATGTTCGGGATCATCGTCCAGTTCACCAGCGAGACGAGATCGGCGGCGGCCAGCGTGTCGCGGAAACGCTGCGCGCCCATCACTTCGTCGATGGTTTCCAAAATGATGGTGTCCAGGCTGCGCAATTGCCCGAGCATGAGTTTCCCATCGCCAAACTCCACCGCCGTGGTGGTGGCCGGTTCACAGAGTGAGACGACTTCCGCCCGTTGCGCAAACGACAGGAAAACCGGATGGATCGATGGCCGGCCGAGCGCGCCGATGTAGGTGACGCGCGTGCCTGCGGCGAGAAGCGCGTTGGCCATGATCGGGCCGTTGCCGCCCAGCTTGTCCATCAGTGGATAGAACTCGATGTTGGTGCTCTTTCCCGCCGCTCCGGCGATGCGCTGGGCGAATTCCGGAATCGTTTGGATCGGCGTGAAGGCCTCGCCCTGACCCGTCCGCTGTGCGACGGGTGTGACGATGGTGTCCACAAATCCATCCAGTCCGACAAGGGCGGTCCTGGCAGTGGCTTGTGCGCGCGCGGAACTCAAGGCGGCGAGGGTGTGGGTTTTGAAATCCATGGTGTGAATGATGTGCGAAAAGACTGTGATTCCACGGTCCCGGGGTCAAGGGCGCGGGAGAACAGACATGTTTCCGCTCATCCCTGCAACCAGGTCTTCGGCCGGTAGAGCAGGGCGTAGGGGATGAAGGCGATGGCGGTGCCGAGCATCAGCCAAGTGAAGAAGTTGAAATAAGCCGCGCCATGCAGGCGGGTTTGGCCGCCGGCGAAGGTGCTGCGGATGAGGGCGGGTGTGTCCGTTGATTCGGCAGTGGTGGTTTTGATACCGAGTTCTCGTTTGCGGCGTTCGAGCCATGTTTCCTGCGGATGGAATTGGTCGGTCCACGAAGGTTTGCCGGGCTCCTCCGGCGCGGGCAGGTCTAGCATCATGCCGATGTCCCAGCGGGTGCCGGGTTTGCGGTCGGGGCCGTTGCTGATGAGGCGGGCACGGCTTGAGTTGAGGATCTGATAGCGGATCGGCGCGCCCCATGGATCGCGGAGTGCGGCGATGCTTTCAGAAACCTGCGGTTCAGAGGGAAAACGTCCGTTGTTGGATTGGATCATCGATTCGATGCGCGCGGCGGCCTGATCGAAGACCGCCTGGCCGGGGATTTCCAATTCGGTTGGCACGCCGTCCTTGAGCCGCTGGATGATGTCATCAGCGGTGCCGGTGATGCCGTCATGACCGGGCAGCATGACGGTGCGCGGATCCTTCTGCCAGTCCGGTGGCAGCTTGGCGATGGCCGCGGGGAGTTGCTCTGCGGCGGCATCCGGGATTTGGATGAGGTGGTTCACACCGGCGACGAGGAAATTGCCGATGGCCACCGCGCCGAGATAGAAGCACATGATGAGCGACTTCATCGTCTTGGGTGCCTGGGTGTAGGCATATTCGAGCGCGACGATGGAAACCATCACCTCGGCGATGGTGAGCAGCGCGAAGGCGAGGATCTGCCATGAGATGTTGGGACGCGCGCCGCCGTCGATCCACTCCTGGATCAGAGCGACAAGCGCGAAGGAGCCGACCATGATGAAGAGGCCTAGGCCGATCTTGCGCAAGGGCGTGAGTTTCCATACGCGGCCGATGAGCGGATAGATGACATATGCGAACAGGGGAATGAACGTGAGCACGAACACCGAGTTGAGTGATTGGATCTGCGAGGGCAGCCATTCCCTCTCTTCTTGGACCACTTGTTACGGTACAACGACGATGAGAACTGCAAGATGATGGTTCTACTCGGGGAGGTAGGGGGAATTGACGAATATGCGGTGGCAGAAGCTATCAAGTCGGGTCGTATCACCAAGCCGTTAGTATCCT
>CAXNHR010000047.1:0-16055 GCA_964202135.1 Luteolibacter sp.
CAGACCATTCATCGGCGAACTCCGCCATCGGCGAGGATGGCGTGATCGGATAGATGGCGAAAAACTCGTTCAGCCGGTATGCGACGGAAGCAACGGCTTCGTTGGCGTCGAGCGTGCTCATGGCGGGTTTGGTGGAAGCATTCACGCGCTTCCTAAAGCACATTTAAGACAGCTAGGTCCACAAAGTGCACGATATGCGGCCAGAATGGCAATTTCCGCACAGGAGGCGTGGCTGAAAATCAGTCCAGCGACTCGTCGGCAAGCTTTGGAGGGATCAGGAACTTGAGCGCGCCATGACGCGATGGCGGATGAATCCGCACACAGGCGATGGTTCCTTTTTTTATCTCCACCGAGCCGCCGGCCGCTCCTAACAGCCACTCGATGAGCGAGGATAAATCCGGTTCATGGCCGACGATGGCGAGGCGCTCGAATTCGCCGAAACCGGCCAGCTCCTTGAGTGCACGCTCGGGTGACATGCCGCAGGCAAGCCAGCCCTGGATCACCGCTCCCGGCACACCCGCCGTCTCGCAGAACTCATCCGCCGTCTGACGGGCACGGACCAGCGGACTTGTTAGAACGATTTCCGGCAGCCACTTCGTGCCCTTGACGATGCGGGCCGCCCTGCGCGCATGCTCGCGGCCTTTATCAACAAGCGCGCGGGCGCTGTCGCCATCGCGGTGGGAATCCTCGGCCTTGCCGTGGCGCAGTATCAGCAGATCCATGAGCGGGTGAGGGAAGTTTTGAATTACAAATTTGAGATTTGAGATTTCAAATGAGGGAGTCACTCACATCGTCATGCCGCCATCGACGGCGAAGACCTGGCCGGTGATGTAACGGGCTTCCTTGCTGGCGAGATAAGCGACCATCGAGGCGATGTCCTTGGTTTCGCCGAAGCTGCCGAGCGGGATTTTCGCGAGCACCGCTTCCTTCACCGCTTCCGGCAGTTCGCCGGTCATGTCGGTGGTGATGAATCCGGGGGCCACCGCATTGCAGGTGACGGCGCGCCCGGAGAGTTCGCGGGCGACGGCTTTGGTGAAACCGATGAGCCCGGCCTTGCTGGCGGAGTAGTTCGTTTGGCCGGCGTTTCCGATCAGGCCGATCACCGAGGCGATGTTGATGATGCGCGGGTCCTCGGCTTTCATCAGCGGGCGCATGAAGGCTTTCACCGTGTTGAAGGCACCCTTGAGATTGGTGTCGAGCACGGTGTCCCAGTCCTCCTCCTTCATGCGCATCAGCAGCGTGTCGCGGGTGACGCCGGCGTTGTTGACGAGAATGTTCACCGCGCCGAGTTCGTCGCCGATTTGCTTGGCGAGGGCCTGCACCGCCTCGTGATCGGCCACGTCCACGGCGTAGGCGGTGGCGGCACCCGGAAACTCGGCGTTGATTTCCTCGGCGGCTTTTCCGCAGCTTGCGGCGCTGCGGCTCACCACCGCGACTTTTGCTCCCTCCGCAGCCAGAGTGCGGGCGATTTCCTGGCCGATTCCACGGCCTCCTCCGGTGACAACGGCGATCTTGTTGGCAAAACGTGACATGCCGGGAGCGTGGCTGCGGATGCCCCAGGCTGTCAATGCGGGGGATCAGCGTGGGGAGGGTGCTGAGGCTTGCGATGGCTTTCGGCACTCGGTTGGCGGCTTTTCTTCAGATGCCGGCCATAGACCCACTCGAAGATAGGTGTGGCCATCAGGGTGGTGACGATGGCCATGACCACCAGGATGGCGAAGAGTTCGCGGCCGATGATGCCCATTTGCAGGCCGATGTTGATGATGATGAGTTCCATCAGCCCGCGGGAGTTCATCAGCGCGCCGACTGCCAGAGCGGTGCGGTTGTCCTCGCCATGGAAGCGTGCGGCGGCCCAGCAGGCCACGCCCTTGCCAAGGGTGGAGGCGATGAGCACCACACCGGCGATCAGCAGGATTTGCGGCTGGAGCATCACCTCAAGCCGTGTGTTCAATCCGGAAAACGTGAAGAACATCGGCAACAGGAAGACCACTGTGAAGGGCTCGAGTTTGTTTCTCAGTCCTTCAGTGAGCGGGCCGCGCGGCATGGCGATGCCGAGCAGGAAACCGCCGAACACCGCGTGGATGCCGATGCGGTCGGTAAACCATGCGCTCAGACAGAAGAGCATCAGGATCACCGCCATCATCGCCGGTGTCACATGGCCGTCGCGCAGGACGAGGCGGCCGAGAATCGCAAGCCACCTGCGGCCGAGCGTGAGCATGAATGCCGCATAGAGGAAGCCGCCGCCGATGGCGATGACGGCGATGGCCGAATCACCGCCGAAACTGGCCAGCACGATGGCCAGCACGCACCATGCGGCGGCGTCGTCGATGGCACCGGCGGCGAGCGCCAGGGTGCCGAGCGAGGTGCCGGCCAGCCCGCGTTCGTGGATGATGCGGGCGAGCATCGGAAACGCGGTGATGGCGATGGCCGCACCGAGAAACAAGGCGGCCTCGTGCAACCGCGTGCTTGCCGCGAATAAGCCCGGCACGGTGATCAGCCATGGCGCGAGCAGAGCGCCCAGGACAAAGGGCGCCACCATGCCGGCCACCGAGACGCTTGCCGCGCTGCGGGCGCGTTCGCGAAACAACTCGGTGCGAAACTCCATGCCCACCAGAAACATGTAGAGCCCCACTCCCAGCTGTGAGCCGATGTAGAGCATGCCACGGGTTTCCGCGGTGAACAAACGGGCGCTGGCTTCCGGAAACAGGAAACCAACCAGTGAGGGACCTAACAGCACCCCGGCGATCATCTCCCCGACCACCTGTGGCTGGCCGATCCGGCGTGCCAGCCAGCCGACCACCCGGCAGGCGCAAAGAATCACCGCCATCTGGAGGAAAAACGATGCGGCGAGCTCTTGCATGTGCCGGATCACTAGCGGGTTTGGCACGCACCGCAATCATGAAACGTGCCGGAATGCGCGGGCACATTCCGTAACACGATTTCGGTTGTCCCTTGGCGCGATGCGTGCTCACCGTTTCGCCGCACCATACGGACCTTGCCAGCCATGCCACACCTCAAAGACCAGATCGGATTCACTCAAAACGGCCCTGCCATCGCCTCACGGGATGAAGAGAACCGCCTGCGCGAGTTCGTGAACCTCAAGCTCGCCGCCCGCGGATGCAGCATCGTCGGCAACGAGGAGGACTTCCCCTTCCTCGATCTCGGCCGCTCGTTGATCGCGAATTTCCAGGAAAAATCCCGCCTGCTTTCCGACTACCTCTGCCCTGTGGACGCGGCGATCGATGACTTCCTGCACGCTTATCTTGGCGAGGAAATCGTCTCCAAAGTGTTTCCCGACTGCAATCACCTGGTGCCGGTTGGCGCGCTGGTTGCGGAGCGTCATGGCATTGCCCGGATGCTCTCGCTGCCACCGGATGAGGATGAGTTCAAGTCCTCGATCCTGAGTTCCTACCGGGTGCATCAGGGAGTCTGCCACAATCCCGCCAGTGATCGGCGCACGACCGAGGGCGTGTTTCACGTCACCGAGGGAGGACTGCCGGTGCCTGCGGACAAGAAAGCGGTTCCCAAGGAAACCTTCGCCCGCCTGCTCAGCCACGCGCTGCAACCCCCGCAGGATCTGATGACACTGCCCTTCACCGGGACTTCCAACCGTCCGGCGCGGGTCTTCGTTTCACTGATGCTGCGCCCGGTCATCGCGCCGGAAGTCCCCGGCGTATCTCCCGAGAAATCGATGGAAGTGCGCTTCTTCGCTCCCGGAAACCTGGTCAGCAACCTGGACTTTGTGGAAAGCATTTTCGGCAACGCCGGCGATCCGTATCTGCCCGACAACGACTCGCGCCTCGATGCCGAGCACTGGTCAGGCCACACCGGCTGCGTGATCCTCGCTCCCCATCTGGGGACGCTCACCAAGAAGGAGCTCGGCCTGCCGCATGTTTCCACAGCCACCGATCGCCAGAAGCGCGATGGCATGTGTTATGCCGATGAAAGGGAGCTTTATAATAACGGTGGCGCCTTCAAGATCACCTGCCGCGACAAACGCGGAGTGGTGGTCACGCTGATCGCCGACAACTACTACGGCTACTGCAAGAAGGAGGTGAAAACCCAGATCAGTTATGCGGCCAATCTTTATGGCAATGCCGAGGAAGAGCACGCCGGCGGGGCGATTGCTTTCCCGAGTTATGATCTTGGTGAGGATTTCGCACTCAGTGATTTACAGCCTTCCGTGGATCATACCTTCGGCGGAGTGATCGCGCGTTATTACAAGCTCTTCGACCTTCAGGCGGAGGGCTACGGCATCGATAAGAAATACCGTGACATCTACTATGTTCCGGAGGATGTGCGCATCAGCCTGCAGGATCAGAAACTCACCTGGACCAATTCGGACGGACCGCAGGAAATCCAGCTCCAGCCCGGCATCACCTATGTCCTGCCATCAGGCTACAAGGTGGAGATGGTCAAGCCATCGGAAGGCATGCGCTGGCGCATCATCGGCACCACCGCGGAGGGAACCTTCTGCCATAAACCCTGCACCGTATCCGGTGGCGGCAAGTCCGAGATTTCCAAGTCGATCTCGGACGCCATGTTCACCGCCTCATTGTTGGTGCGGGACCTGCACGGTGATTTCGCCGCGGCGGAAGCGATCATCCACCGCAATTTCGAGGACCGCTATCCGGAGCCTCCGAATCCCGACAAACCCAGCCGCCCGCTGCTCAGCCCGAAGCGCTCGCTCGGATCGGTGATCCGCCTGCTCACGCCGAGTCCGAATTTCACGCCGGAATACAACGCATGGCTCGGCACCATCAGCCCCTGCGTCAGGGATCTGGTGCTGCTCATCAAGCGACTCTACAAACCCGACTGGGGCGACAACTGGCGCGAGCGTTTCAGCGTGGATATGATCAACGGCCAGCCCGGCCGCCAGTTGGTTTACCGTCGCCAGCGGCTTGTCGCGCAGTATCTGCGCGTGGGTTTCGCCGAAGACGGCACCTGGCGCACCTTCAGCGTGCGCAAGGATTTCGCGCCGGCGAAAAAGATCCAGACCGAGGACGATATCAGCGCGGCAATGGTCGTGCCGCGCGAGTCAATCAAGGGGCTGCACAGCGGGGTGGACAACCCCTCGGTGAAGTTCATCAAAAACTGCGAATACCGGTTGTTCCAGCGTCCGGACGATGCCATCACGCGGGGCTATGACAAGAAGACCGAGCAGGATTTCAGCAAAGGTGGGATGTTCTTCTCCAACTATGAGCCCATCCACCGCTGCGAGGCCACGCGCATGCTCAGGGATGCCATCCGCTTCGAGCAGTTCACACCGCCGATGCGCAGGATGCTCTCCGAGTTCGCGGCCGCGCCGAAGCCGGACTATGTCATCAGTTCGCACCAACCGCGCATCGTCGATGGCAAGCCGACGAAAAACCCGCGCTATCTTCAAAACCGGCCTGACCTCGAGGATCCGCGTTCATTGTATCTTAGCACCCTCGGCACGCGCTTCATCCGCCGCCTGCCGCTGGAGGCGGCGGTGCCGATGCCCGTGAACGCCGTGCTCGCCGGACGCCGCAACAACCCGCCGGACGAGAAGGCCGGCATCCGCGCGCTCGCCGTTTACAACCCGATCCACTATCAGGAACTGCCGGAGTTGTTCATGGACTTCATTGCCTCTCTCACAGGCAAGAGCCCGTCCACCACCGGCGCGGGCAGCGAGGGAGCGCTCACCAAAGGGCCGTTCAACGCGCTGCTGCCGGTTCACGATCTCAACGCGGCTTTGGTTTCCTACCTCGTGACCGGATATCAGGGTTTCACCACTGCCGCCGGCCACATCGGCAGGAAGTTCCGCGTCGATCACGATGTCAGCCTGCTGGTGCCCGAGGTGTGGTCGCGCATGTTCACACACGAACGCGATTCACGCTATCTGATCGAAAACGGCTTCCTCGAAAAAGTGGAGGACTTCGAGCACAACGGCACCGTCATCGAGGCCAGCCGTCTCGGCTACCGCATCACCGAGCATTTCGTCTCGTCGTTCTTCGGCCGCGTGTTTTCCGCGCCGGACACGGTTTTCAACGCGGAAATGCTCCGCCCCGAGCTGCAATCCATGGACGACTTCGTCGATGGTCTCGACAACATCATCAGCACCCAGCGCAGTGTGGCGCTCAACTACTTCGACGATGGCGGCATCGACGCGGCCATCCCGCCGCTCAAGGCTCTGCTGCACATCATGGCTCATGGTCAATACGAAGGGAAGGATCTCAAGCATCCTGACATCCGCGCGATGTTCACCCGCGAGGCGACCCTGGCGTCCGATTGGTATCGGGCGCGCCTGGATGCCAAGGTGCGTGTTGATCTTGCCATGTGGAAACGCCACATCGCCTATCTCGAATCGTTCCTTGAAAAGCCGAACTACCAGAGCGAACTCCGGCGTCTTAAAATCGGCGAGCGGCTCGACAAGGCACTCAGCATGCACAGGCATGTCCAATCCGCGGAATACCACGAGAGCCTGGTGGGCATGATTGGCACCGACCCGGCGCTGGTTTGAGGCCTGCCAGCACCCTCACAAACAAAAGCTACTGATGGGTTCATTGGACGTCGGGTTTCAGGACGAATCATCTTTTGTCTCGCCGCTACCGGACCAGATGAGCTCGAAGTCATTGGGTGGTTTTTCCGCCTGGCGGATCAGGCCGTCGGCGGTCAGTGCCAGCCATGCATTGAAGTCGCCGCCCAGCGCCTCAATCGCCTGGACCGTCCAGACATTGCAGACGCGGGGGATGAAATAATGGTGCCGGGATGAAAGTTGCACGCCCTCGCCCCAACTCGACTCGCAGACGACGACCGGGCGGCCGCTTTCATCGGTCTCGCTGCACGCGTTGAGAAACGCGGCCAGCGCAGGGCCGCTTTCACGCGGCACCAGTTTGCGCCAGATGCGCTGCTCCGGAATCACTTCCGCCACATCCCAGTTCACCGGAATGAGCTCCATCACCGAGCGGGTGGGGGTGAACAGGACGCGGAACACCTTCCACGGATGATCAAAACCCTCTGTCGAATAAGCATCGCGGTTGCCCCAACTCATCACGACGTATCGCGGGTTTCCAAATCCCTCGGGCGGCACGAAGCCGGATTCCAGCAACCAGTCATAGGGAACCACCAGCCCCGTGTGATAACTGTCCGCGATCAGCCAGACGAGCAGTTCGGGATCGTGCTGCTGCGGCGGTTTGGCCGGTGAGTTGATACCGACTTCCACCCGCCGCACCTCGCTGGGATCCACCGGCAGACGCAGGCTGCACGATGCCAGCAGCGCCATGGCAAGCGCGCTGCAAGCGGCGTTCCACAGCATCGGTTGACGAGGCATCAGGCAGGCAGGAACGAGCAGATGTATTCGCAGATGCCGCCGCTCACGGTGATGGTGAAGCCGCTGTTTCCGGGGACATCAAAGAACGCTCCTGCCTCGATGGCGAGGGTTTCGGTGCTGCCGTCCAGCACCACGAGGCAATCGCCGGAAATGATTTCCATGCGCTCCGGGGCGGCGGTGCCGAAGTGGAACTTGCCGGGATGAATCAGGCCCAGCGTCTTCTTGGAACCATCCGTGAAATGCACGGTGTGGGAGACGACCTTGCCGTCGAAATAGATGTTGGCCTTGGCATCGACGGTGACATTTGAAAATGAGGACATGGTGATGGAATGGTGGTTTAGGATTATTGGGTGGGCATGCCGGCTTCCTGCCAGGCATCCCAGCCGCCCGAGAAGACGCTGGCGGGATAACCGAATCCGGAAATGTGCATGGCGACGGTGCGTGCGTCCGGGCACATGAATCCGGAGCAATAGACCACGATCGTCTTGCCTGCCGTGATCGCGGCCTTGATTTCATCCTCGCGTTTGTGAATCGCCGTATCGCAATTTTTCGGGGGAATGTTGATCGCGCCCGGGATGTGGCCGAACTGATGGAATATCGCCGGCCGGGCATCGATCACCATGGCTTGGCCGCTCTCATGGAGCACGAAGAAGTCCTCCAGTGAGATTGAGGAAACCTTGCCGCGACCATGCAGGCGGGGCGGTTTCTTGTATTCGGCTTCCGCCTCCGCTTGCGGTGCTCGGGCGGTGGGCTTGGCGGGCGTGACATCACCGGCCTGATCGGCACAGGCGGCCATGGCAAACGCGGCGGCGGACAGCAGCCACTTGATGCAGGCCGTAGTCATTTGACGATTTCGAGCAACTCGACATCGAAAACCAGTGTTCCGGCAGGCGCACCTGGAGGTGGGCTTTCGCCATAGGCGAGCTTGGCCGGGATCCACAGGCGGCGTTTTTCGCCCTCGACCATCAGTTGCACGCCCTCGGTCCAGCCGGGGATCACGCGGTTGAGCGGAAATACGATGGCTTCATCGCGCATCACCGAGCTGTCGAAGAGTTTGCCATCGGTGGTCCACCCGGAATAATGGACTTTCACTTGATCGGTGGCTTTGGGATGCACGGTTCCGGTGCCCTTGGTGAGGACGCGCGAGGCGATGCCCGATGCGGTTTTTTCCGCACTCTCGGGAGCGGCAGCCACGTCCTCCGGGACGGCCGGTGGCTTGGGCGCGGCTTTGATGCCGAGGAGTTCCACATCAAACACGAGCAGTCCGCCGGGGCGGCCGCCGCCGGGATTTTCGCCATAGGCGAGGTCGGCGGGGATCCAGAAACGGCGCTTTTCGCCCTCGACCATGAGTTGCAGGCCTTCGGTCCAGCCCTTGATCACGCCATTGAGAGGGAAACTGGCCGGCTGGCCGCGTTTCACCGAGCTGTCGAAGAGTTTGCCATCAGTGGTCCAACCGGAGTAATGGACGGTCACGTTGTCGGCAGAGCCGGGTTTTTGGGTGCCCTTGCCGGCCTGAAGGACCTTGGAGGCAAGGCCGGAAGCGGTTTTCTGGGCATCGGCGGGGGCGGCTTGGACGTCGGGCGGTGTTTCAGGCATGGTGGGTTCGGCGCGGGCGGTGATCGAGAAGGCAAGAGCCAGCCCGGCCGCGTGCGGGGCGATGGATCGCAGGGATTTCGAAATGAAATGCATGGAGCTACTCAACCGAATTCGCGGGACCTGTCAACCCCCCGGATTGATTAGTGGTGCCTTCCTTCGCGCACCTGAAGCACCGTCGGTTCGCCGCAGAAAGGGCAGCGGAAGCGATTCAGGAAGAGAACCGAAAAGGCCACCCGCAGGCGGTGGCTGCCGAGCAAGGGCTTGGCATTACGGTGCCTGGCGCAGTCCTTGCTGGCGAGCACCGGTGTGAGGCAAAGCGGGCAGCTTGTCCGACTGGCCACCAACCATTGAAAGATCACGGTGATTCCCGCCAAAATCAGTATGCCAAGGCCGATGAGAGCCATTTGCTGGTCCTCGATGATCAGCGAATATAGCAGCACTCCTGCGGCCACCGTAGCCAGCAAAAACTTCGCGCCCAACAAAAGAGCTGCGAGTCGAAGCCGGCGGATTGAGTGGTTGGAAGGAAATTTGTGCATGATTTTGGAATCGCCATGCCATCCATTTCCGATAGATGCTGGATCAATGTTTTGCTATCAGTTAGCTACATGATTGCTTGATTGCATGCAATCGCAAAATGATAACTTTTAAAATATCATCCTCCGGAAACTGTAGCGATTTCCGCTACAAGCGGCAGTTCATGGGAAAAGCATGCCTTGTGCCATGTCATCATTCCTTGAACTTGAGGGTCCGGCAAGCAGGGCGTCAATACGTGTGAGCAGCTCGATGCTCGGGATTTGACCGCCGTCGAGCATGGTCCGCAGGCGGACTCTCCATTCATCGGTGCTGCCGCCGTTTTCCCGGGCCAGCATGGTGGCCGTCTGGCTGAGCCGCCCGCTCACCGCAAACTGCCGGCTGGTGCGGCGCAGCCAGGTTTCGAAATACGGGCGGTCCGGCTTGATGGTGGTCACGCGGCGAGCCTCGCGGAGGCTGCCGGCCATGGTCAAGAAGATGCTCGCTTGTTGCGGCTGCTTTTCCCGGAGGGATATTTCACCGGCTTGCGTGCGGCTGTGACGGGCTGGTTCTTCAACGCCGCGATTTGATCCCGCAGGTGGGCGGCGCGTTCGAATTCGAGACGCGATGAGGCCTCGCGCATTTCCTCCTCCAGTTCGGAGATCACGCGGAGTTTGTCATAAGTCTCCACATCATCGGCCACCAGCGAGCGGTTCAGCGCGTCCGCCTGTTCGAGATCATGCTCATGAGTGTGCAGGCTTTGTTGCAGCGCGCGTTTCACTCCCTGCGGAGTGATGCCGTGAGCTTCGTTGTATTCCTGCTGGCAGACGCGGCGGTGATTGGAAACATCGAGCAGTGCCTGGATCGAATCGGTCACCCGGTCGCAGAACAGCACGCACTCGCCGGTGATGTGGCGGGCGGCTCGCCCGGCGGTCTGGATCAGCGAGGTTTCATTGCGCAGGAAGCCCTCCTTGTCGGCATCCAAAATGCAAACCAGCGAGACTTCCGGCAGGTCGAGCCCCTCGCGCAGCAGATTGATGCCGACAAGCACATCGATGGCGGCGGCGCGGAGTTGGCGCAGGATTTCGACGCGTTCGACCGCATCGACGTCGGCGTGGAGGTAGCGCACTTTTAGGCCCACGCCTTTGAGATATTCGCTGAGATCTTCGGCGGTTTTCTTGGTTAAAGTGGTGACCAGCACGCGCTCGTGGCGCTCGACGCGCTGGCGGCAGAGCTCGATGGTCTCGTCGATCTGGCCTTTGAGCGGGCGCAGGGTGATGACGGGATCGAGCAGCCCGGTGGGGCGGATGATCTGCTCGACGATCAATGGCGTGCCGCGTTTGGTGGGATCGAAATTTCCGACCGGCTCGGCATTGCCGCTCGGGGTGGCGCGGAATTTCCGCAGGCTCGCGGGAATGTGCCTGCCGGCCGCGTCCTTGGTCACGACAGGGATGTAGGTTTTGTTTTCCGGCCGGGAATTGACGATTTCGAAAGGGCCGGGCGTGGCGGAAACATAGAGCCGCTGGCCGGTCATTTCCATGAACTCCTCGAAGCGCAGCGGCCGGTTGTCGAGCGCGCTGGGCAGGCGGAATCCGTGCTCGACGAGCACCGACTTGCGGCTCTTGTCGCCCTCATACATGCCGCCGATCTGCGGGATGGTGGCGTGGCTCTCGTCGATCATGAGAAGGAAATCGCGCGGAAAGAAATCGAGCAGCGTGTACGGACGCGCGCCGGGATCGCGGCCGGTGATGTGTCGCGAGTAGTTCTCGATGCCTTGGCAGAATCCCATTTCCGCCATCATTTCGAGATCGTATTCGGTGCGCATCTTCAAGCGCTGGGCCTCTAACAGCTTGTTGTCCTTCTCAAGCTCCGTCACCCGCACGTCGAGCTCGCCGCGGATGGCGATGGCCGCCTTCTTCATCTTGTCGCCGGAAGTGACAAACTGCTTGGCCGGGAAAAACGTGTGGCTTTCAAGGCGTTCGATCAGTTTCCCGGTGAGCGTGTGGATGCTGCTGACGCGTTCCACCTCGTCATCGAAAAACTCCACCCGGATCGCCGTTTCATCGAGATAGGCGGGATGGACCTCCACCACATCGCCGCGGACGCGGAACTTTCCGCGGCCGAACTGGATGTCGTTGCGCTCGAAAAGCATGCCGACCAGCGAGTTGAGGAATTCCCCGCGGCTGAGTTTCTGGCCGGTCCACACCGGAACCATCATGTTTTCATAATCCTCTGGCGAACCAAGGCCGTAGATGCACGAGACGGAGGCCACGACAATCGTGTCCTGGCGGGTGATCAGCGAACCCATCGTGCTGAGCCGCAGCCGCTCGATCTCCTCGTTGATTGCAGAGTCCTTTTCGATGTAGGTGTCGCTGCGCGGAATGTAGGCCTCCGGCTGATAGTAATCGAAGTAGGAGACGAAATACTCCACCGCGTTGTGCGGGAAGAAGTTCTTGAACTCCGAGTACAACTGCGCCGCGAGGGTTTTGTTATGACTCATGATCAGCGTCGGCCTGCCGAGGCGCGCGATCAGGTTGGCCATGGTGAAGGTTTTGCCTGAGCCGGTGACGCCCAGCAGCGTCTGGTGGCGGTTGCCGGCCTCCAGTGATTTGGAGAGCTTGGCGATCGCCTGCGCCTGATCGCCCTCGGGCCGGTAATCGCTGACGAGTCGGAATTCCATCATCTGTTAGCGGATTTCCACCTCGTTGCCGACGCGGGTGAGCAGCGCGATTTCCTCCATGTCCTCCGGCCGCAGGAGGATGCCGCCGGCGGGTTTGTCCTCACCGCCGTCCCAACTGCGGATTTGGAGCGGCGGTTTCTCGATGATGATGACCTTTTGTGCGGAACGGTAATCGATGGACTGCGGCAGAACCCGTTGGCCATCGAGTTCCGCGGCTTTGGAACTAATGACACTGCGCTGCGCTGCGGCGCTGCCCGCGATATGAAGGACCGGATACTCGCGTATGAACTGTCCGCCCTGCCACAGCGAGACCGATTTGCGGCGCGGCTCAATGAGCAGGCGGAACTCCAGCGGCATCACCACGAGTTCCTGGCCGGGCTGGATCTTGGGCAGATCCATCATTGAGTTGAGATGCATGATGCAATCAATGGTCGTGTTGTAGCGGGAGGCGATGCCGAGTAGCGAATCGCCGCGTTTGACGCTGTGGATTTGTTTTCCCTCCATGTGGCTGGCGGAGAGGATTTCATCGAGGTTGATCTCCCCTACGATGTTGCGGGCGACCGGGGCTGTCGCAGAGTTCGGAAACACATTGACGATGGCATTGAGTTTTTCGCGAGCCTCGGGAATTCTGCCCAAGGCCAGCAGTTCGTGGGCCTTTTGAAACGCCCGCTCGCCGGGATCGATGTCGGGCATTTCCGGGGATTCGAGCATTTTCGCGAGTTCGTCGTCTGACTGGCCGCCGACGATGCGCACCGGGTCCGGAACGATTTCACTGAAGACGCCACCGAGCGGTTGAACGGCGACGTGATAGGCCAGCATGCCGGTGAATGTCATGACGGCCATGACACACAGCGCGGCAAAAATCTTGAAGAGCGTCCAGAGACTCATGGGATGGCCGGATGCGTCAGATCAGTCCCCGGCGCTTGAAATCGAAGGCATTGATTTCATGCGAGCGCAGGATCATTTCGAAGGAGAACTTGAGGATGCAGACCTCCCATGCGTCATCGACTCCCTCGATGACGGCGCGGGAGGGATCGCCGGAGCGGCGGATGTCCTCGAGCACCCGCTCGCGGACGGCATCCATGCTGTCGTGGACGATTTCCTCGTGCACTTCCCCGCGGCGGAACTGGAAACCGTATTGGAGAAACGCGAGGTCTTTGCCCTCGGCGCGGAATTGCTCCACCATCTTCTCGAAGCGGGCGCGGGCGGAGTCGTTGAAACCCTCGAACTCGATCTCCCGAAACGCCTCGGGCCGCAGGATGCGCGGCCGCTGCGCCTCCACCTCGCCGGTGCGGATGCGCACCTCGCCGACGCGGTCCATCAGCTCGCTGATGAGCTGGAATTCGAAGCGTGTCTCGCCAAACGTCTGGATCCGGTGGTCCGGCTCTCGCAGGACGCGGGTGGTTTCGAGAGCGTAGTGAATGTTGTCCTGCGAGTGCATCAGTGTGGCGGCAGTTTCGTGCGGATTCCCGGTAATGCAATGAAAAGCAGGCGGGGCGCGGGAAAATGACCCTGAGATGAAAGCGGTGTGCCGGCACCGAGGCCAAATTTCCTCGTGCGGGCAGAATACCCGGGTCCGAACGCAGGAGGCCGCTTGCAGCGTGATACGGATGAAGAGCTTTGACTCGTCAGCAGGGAATGTTTGCGTCGTTTGCCGCACCCCCTGCCTTCTTTTTGACAGGTAGTAGCAACTTCAGCCAACCGAGTGCGGCCACCCCTAGAATCATCCACGGAGCAAGCCATCCGAAACGGGTGTAGCCTGTGATCCTTTTCTCGCGCTTCACACTGGCAACAAGAGTTCCCTGTTCCAAAGCACCCAGACGCCCATGGAGATGTCCATGCGGATCGATTGCCATGGAGACACCGGAAGTCGCACACACAAACATCCATCGGCCGTTTTCCGCAGCCCGTATCCGGAACAACTCCGCGTGCTGGTCGTGCTGCCGACGAGTCCATGAAATCGCATCCATCACTGGAACCATGAACAGTTGCGCTCCAGAGACGGTCATTCGCCGGACTATGCCCTCGTAATCGCAATCAAAGCATATCGGAGTGCCGATCTTGCCGTGATCCGTCTCAATGACATCCGCCGTGATCCCCGGTATTCCGTCATCGAAAAAGTGCACGGTATGCACCTTGTTGTGTATCCCGCGCACGCCATTGGCATTCATAGTAAGTGCGATGTTCCGCCAGCCATTTTCGCCATTCACTTCCTGGGTGCCGAAGGTTAGAGTGATGTTCCTCTCGGCACACAGATTGCCTGCCAGTTTCCAATCCCGGGCGTTTTTCCGGATGTCATACGGGATGGCATATTCGGGCCAAACTACGAAGGAAACATCGTCTGGCAAAGTTCGGGTGTGCTTGATGTAGTCTTCGAGCGTCACGCTTTCCAGTTGCACGCCGCCGACCTTCACGGTTTGCGGATCATCAGCCGACGGAACGGGAAGTTTTCGAAAAAACACAACCGATGCGATCAGCCCGCAGCCTAACAAAACAGCCGGTTTCCATAACCTGCCGCATGCCAACGCGGTAACGAAAACCAAGAGCGAGCCCGCCGCATACACGCCGATCCATGGAAGCAGCGCGTTCGGCCCCATGGCGAGACCTGCAGTCATCCATGGAAACTTCAGCGGAAACAACTCAGCGCGAATGAATTCCCAGCCCGCCCAGTTTGCCGCAGTGAAGGCCGCCAACGCCCATCCGCCCAAACCGCGAATCACCGCACGCGATTGCATTTCCGCGAACAGGGCGTGAAAGGCCGCCAGAACAAACCACAAGACGACGACAAAGAATCCGAAAATCTCAAACATCCATGAAAGGCCGATTCCATAGGCAGCCATGCCATGCAGAAAGCCCAATGCTCGAGCCCGCGTTCCGTGTTGGCCTTGCAACACCAGAATCAAGCCCGCCAGTCCCGGTATTGCCAGCCAGCCCCAACCAAGCGGTGGAAATGCCAATGAATAAGCTGCTCCCGATGCCGCGGCCAACGCACAGCGCGCCCGGAATGAATTTGCCACCTGCATTGCTGTCATCTAAGACGTTGATTGCAGGGGAGCAAGTTCAGGATTCAGTTCAGGATTCATAAATCGAGCTAACAGCGAGGTTGCGAGTAATGCAACCACGGGATAGCCGCCGATCACGAGGAAGCGCACCTCATGGGAAAGGCACAAGCTCAAGAAATCTTTGAAGTCGGCGGCTAGTTTGATCCGGGCCATAGAAGGGTTCGCGAAGGGTTTCGAGTGCGTTGAGCCGTTCCGCGGGAGTGGCGTTGTGCCAATACGCACGGGTCTGTCGTTCCGCCTCCTCAAAGCTGCCGGCGAATTCGAGCTTCCATTGCTGTTTCCGGATGGCGGCCCGACGGGCTATGGACGACTTGGGCATGTCCAAACGATAGACCGATGCATGGGCAGGATGCGAGCGGAAATCCTGGAAGTCGAAGGGTCTATGAAATTTTCCGAACCTTTCACTCCGGCCATTTCACATCGGGCACCTTGCCGCCCCAGAACGGTTGTGAGGGATCGAAAAGGTTCTTGCCGTCGATCCAGACATGGCCGGATGAGTCCACGGGATAAGTTGCGACTCTGTTGTCCGCGTGAAGGATGATGGCCTTGCCATAGAAATACTTCCTGGCCGACTTGATGTCGAAAAGCCGTTTTCCGGGCACCAACGGCGTGACTGCCAAGGGTGTTCTGGGATGCGCCTTTGCGGATGAAAGCCCCCCGATGTAGGCGAAGGCTACCTCGCCTTTCTCCAAGGCCTGCGATCCGCTGTAAACGTTGTCGGGTCTCCTGCTGGATGTTGTTTTCGCGTAAAACGGAATCTCCGTCTGCATGATCTCCGCCGCGATGAGTTGGCGGAAACAATCGTTGGAGGTGGATGAACCGAGTTTGAGACTGGTCGATGTCGCCTCCCGCACCATTCCGGCCGTGGAATCATCGGGATACCTGCCGTAGTGATGGTCGAATTCGTACAAGG
>CAXNHR010000048.1:0-15781 GCA_964202135.1 Luteolibacter sp.
CCGCGCGCCGGCTTGGGCGCGGCCCCAAACGGGCACCGGCATGTCGCGTTGCAGCACCATGCCATCGGAGAAAATCGTGGGAATCTCCAAGGCAGCCGTTTCCGCGTGAATGGACGGCGTGGCGATGAGCAGGCAAAGAACCGCGCTCATGCGGCGGATGGTTAGTTTCATGGTGTGGTTTTTGGTTTCTGTGAGATCAAGTGGCGAGCAGTGAGGCGGCCATGGCGCGGGCATGTTCGCCGCCGCCGCCGAGCATGCGAACGAGCTCCTGGATGCGCGTCTCGCCGCTTACCGGGAAAAGCCGCGAACGGGTGCGGCCGTTGGTGATTTCCTTTTCGACGACGAAGTGCAGCGAGGCGGTGGCCGCCACCTGCGGGAAGTGGGTGATGGCCACCACCTGATGGCGGGTGCCCAGCGCGGCCATCTTGCGGCCGACGGCTCGGGCCACCTCGCCACCGACGTTGGCGTCGATCTCATCGAACACCATCAGCGGCGTGTCATCCTGATCGGCCAACGCCGATTTCACGGCGAGCATCACGCGGCTGATCTCGCCGGACGAGGCGATCTGGCGGAGAGGAAGAAGCGGCTCGCCGGGATTCGGGCCGAATTGGAATTCGACGGCTTCGAAACCCTGCGGCCCGGGTTCTGACAGGGCGTGCAGCGGCGCTTCAAACGAGGACTGCTTGAAACCGAGATCCTTGAGTTGGCAGGAAATTTCCTTTGCGAGCTTCGGCGCGGCCTTCTTGCGCAGCGCTGTGAGATTCCTGCCGGCGGCATCGAGTGCGGCGCGACTGGCGGCAAGTTCCTTCTCCAGAGTTTCGAGTTTCTCGCCGCGGTTCTCGATGGTGTCGAGACGGGCGGCGGCACTCTCGCGGCGGGCGATCACGTCGGTGAGAGACGGGCCGTATTTGCGCTTGAGGGATTCCAGCAAATTGACGCGTTCTTCAAGCGCGGCGGCCTCGGCGGGGTTGATGTCGAGCGCCTCCGCGTATTCGGTTAGATTGCCTTCGAGATCCTGGAGTTCGAGCACGGCGGTTTCGAGCGATGCGGTTTGCTCGCGGATGGAGGGATCGAGTTTCTCAAGATCGCGCACCAGCCGCTGGACATCGGCGAGCCGTGTGAGAACGCCATCATCACTACCGAGCGCGGCAGCGGCGGCGGCGGCGGTTTCCACCAGGCGGCTGGCATTCGAAGCGCGGCGCCAGCGGTCTTCGAGGTCCTGCTCGTCCTCGGGCTTGAGGCTTGCAGCGTCGATTTCCTGGATCTGATAGCGCAGCAGCTCGATCTCCTGCTCGCTGGCGTTTTCCGCATGGCGGAGTTCGTCCAGCGCGGTGGCCTTGGAGCGCCACGCGCGGTGGTGCTCGCGATAAGCGGCGTGCGCCTTGTCGGCTCCGGCATAGGCATCAAGCATGGCGAGTTGGCGTTCGGCGGAAAGCAGCGATTGGTGGTCGTGCGGGCCATGAAGGTCCACGAGATGTTCGCCGAGACGCTTGAGCAGGTTGAGGGTGACCGGCGAGTCGTTGACAAACTGGCGGTTGGCGCTCTGGCCGATCACGCGGCGGACAATGAGCTGGGTGTCCTCGCAGCGCTCGAGGCCGCCGTCTTCGAGGATGGCATTGATTTCGCGCGGATCGCGAAGCTCGAACACCGCTTCCACCGAGCAGCATTCCTCACCGGTGCGGATGAGCGATTTGTCGGCGCGCTCGCCTAGCACGAGCTTGAGCGCACCGACGATCACCGACTTGCCGGCACCGGTTTCCCCAGTCACCCCGATCAGCCCGGGACCGAGCTCCCATACGAGTTCATCGACCAAGGCGAGGTTGCGGATTTTAAGGAGGGTGAGCATGCGTGTCACGGACGGTGCGCATGATGCACGGAAGGAAATCCGAATCAATCGCGGGTTGTGATTTCCATCTTCCTGAAAAATTCGCACTGCCGCTGAAGAATTTCCGGGTCAGTGGTCGAGCTTGAGTTTTTTGAGTTTCGGCTCAATGACGAAGCGGCAATACGGGTTCTTCGACTTGTTCTGGAAGTAATAGTTCTGGTGGTATTCCGGAGCCGGATAGAACTCGCTGCCGGCGGATATTTCAGTGACGATCGGATCCTTGAAGTTTTTCGCGGCAGCGGCTTTCGAGGCCTCGGCGGTCTTCTTCTGGGCATTGGAGTGATAGAAGATGGCGGAGCGGTATTGGGTGCCGATGTCGTTGCCCTGGCGGTTGAGGGTGGTGGGATCATGCAGGTCCCAGAACCAGGCGAGGATTTTCTCATAACTGATTTTTTGCGGATCAAAAACCACACGCACGACTTCGGCGTGGCCGCTATCGCCGCCGCAGACTTGTTCGTAGGTCGGGTTCTTGATCTGGCCGCCCATGAAGCCGGAGACAACGGAATGCACGCCGTCGAGCTGGCGGTAGGCGGCTTCAATGCACCAGT
Organism: Luteolibacter sp.; assembly: GCA_964202135.1. GTDB lineage: Bacteria > Verrucomicrobiota > Verrucomicrobiia > Verrucomicrobiales > Akkermansiaceae > Luteolibacter. Next base: position 2,434 of record CAXNHR010000048.1, read on the forward strand.
AGCAACCGGCGCCAAGGGTGGCGGTTGCGGCTCCAGCAGGGACTTCGGGCATTACGGCGGGTTTCTCGGACATGGTGGTGGGTTTTGCGGGTTCGCAGGAGGCGAGCATCGGCAGGATGCTGAGAATGGCGAGGGTGAGATGTTTCATGGCGGCGGGTTGTTTTGGTTTCAGATTTAGCGCTACCACTCGATGCCGACGCCTTCCTCGGGGATCAGGATCTGGTCGCTGATGCCGAGGCGGTCGGCTTCGGCGAGCAGGCGCTCGACGGGTTCGTCGTGCGGTTCGTTGCCTAAGGGAAAGGTGCCGTAGTGCATGGGGATGAGCAGTTTCGCGCCGAGGTCGGCAAAGGCGCGCACGGCCTCTTCCGGGTTCATGTGGACATCCCGGCCGCTCGGTGCTTCGTAAGCGCCGATGGGCATCAGCGCGATGTCGATGGCGTGTTTCCTGCCGATTTCCGAGAAGCCGGGAAAGTAGGCGCTGTCACCGCAATGGAAGACGCTCTTGCCGCCGGCGCGCACGATGTAACCGCCGTAGTCGCGGTGCGTGTCGTGGAGGAAACGCGCGCCCCAGTGGTGGGATGGGGTGTGGATAATTTCCAACTGGTCGAACTTGAGGTCGTCCCAAACGCGCATCTCATAGGTAGCGGGGAAGCCGAGCTTTCTAACAAGCGGGCTGCTGCCCTTGGGCACCACGATGCCTTCGCGGGCTTGGAGGATTTTCAGGCTCGGCTTGTGGAGGTGGTCGAAATGCGCGTGGGTGACGAGCACCAGATCGACTTCCGGCAGGCCGTGCAGGGCGAGCCCCGGTTGGCGGCTGCGTTTCACCGGACCGTGCCACTTGGCCCAGTTGGGATCGACGATCACCGAGTGGCCGGCGAATTGCAGGAAAAACGAGGCGTGGCCGATCCAGGTGACGCGCACCTTGTCCAAATCCGGCGGAGCGAGCACGGGTTCGAGCACGTTTCCCGCGCGGCGGCGGAACATGCCCGGGACCACCCGGTGGCGCAGGAAACGCAGGTTGCGTGCCGGCCAGCCCCGCTGCGGCATGATGCCGGAATAACGCCCGGTGTATAATGATGGGGGGGCGGGATGTTCCGGCTGCGGTTTCTTCGGCATCGTTTTTACGAGCTCATGCCTTGCACCGGAATCGCCGCCGCGCAAGCGAATCCACGAACTCAATCCGCCAGTCCTCGGGCGTAGGCATCATCGCCGGTGAAAACGATGACCATCGGCCGGCAGCAGACTTCGCAATCGTAATCGACCTCCGCCGGCGTCTCGTCCGGATGAGGCATGGCCACTTCGAATGATTCGAAGCAGGTCGGGCAGGTCACTTGGGCCAATTCCATGCCGTCAACAAATGATTGGAAAATCGGCGACCTGTTCGAGTTTCACCCCGTAAAGCGCGGCGATCTCCGGTGCATCGGACTCGTGATAGATGTCGCGAAAATAGATCTCCTTGATGCCGTAGGCGCAGAGCGTCTGCATGCAGGCGGTGCAGGGCATGGTGGTGGTGGCGACGATGCGCGCCTCGCCGCGGCGGAACAGGCTGCAAAGGTTCACCTCGGCATGCAGCATGAATTTCCGGCGTGCCGTGCGGTCGTCCCAAAAACCCGCGGGCGGATCGAATCCCGGAGCGAGGCCGTTGTAGGCGGTGCCGATCACGCGGTTGTCGTGATCGAGCGCGGCGGCTCCGACTTTGCGGTAGGGATCTTCCGAGCGCAGGCTGGCGACGTGGGCCAGCGCCATCGCGTATTTGGGAATCGAGAGGCGGTCCGATGACATGGGCGCAGAATGAATGTGATAGCCGGATTTCAAACCTTAAAATCATCCGCCATGATATTGCCGCGCCACGCGCGGTGTGATGCCGGTGAAGATTTCCCAGGCGATGGTGCCGGCTTTTTGCGCGATTTCGGTCGCCGGGATGTTCGCTCCCATCACCTCCACCTCGTCGCCTTCCGCGGCATCGGCCATCATGGAAACATCGACCATGATCTGATCCATCGTCACCCGGCCGAGCACCGGACAACGCTGGCCGTGGATCCAGACGTCCGCGCCCTGACCGGAAAGATGGCGCGGGTAGCCATCACCATAACCGATGCCAACGGTGGCGACACATGTCGGCTTGGTGGTCACGAATTGTCGTCCATAGGAAACCCCGTGTCCGGAGGGAAGCGTGCGCAGCAGGGTGATGCGCGACTTGAGGGTCATCACGTTGGCCAGTTGCTGTTGATGGGCGGCCAAGGGCGAAACCCCGTAAAGCATCAACCCCGGCCGGGCAAGATTACAGGCACCGCGTGGATAATCGAGCAGACCCGCGCTGTTGAGCAGATGCCGCCATTTGAAACGTTGCGCACCACCCAGCATTTCCAGAATTTCATGAAACGTGGCGATCTGCGTGCGGGTGAAATCCGGGTCTTCATCGGCCGATGGCAAATGCGAGCCGACGCCTTCGATTTGAAGCTGCGTGAGTGGCTCGAGCGCATTCATCAGGCCGGACAGTTGATCGGTTAGAAAGCCACCGCGGCCCATGCCGGTATCCACCGCGAGATGCACCTGGATCCGCTTGCCGGCGGCGGCGGCAAGTCCGTTGAAGTGCCGCGCCTCTTCCATTGATGAAAGGCATGGCGTCCAATCGCGGGCGACGATTTCCTCGCGCTCGGCGGCCCAGGTGGGACCGAGCAGGTAGATCGGCGATACCACACCCGCATTACGGATGCGGCGGGCCTCGCCGACGTTTGCCACGCCGAAAAACGCGATATCCTGCCCGGCCAGCGCCCTTGCCACTTCTTCGAGCCCATGGCCGTAAGCGCCGGCCTTCACCACCACCATCAGCTCACTGCCGCTGGCCTCGCGCGCCAGCTCCAGGTTTTTCTTCATGGCCGCCAAATCGATTTCCGCCCAGGCACGCGGCGGAGAAACGGGAAAGGAATCGTTCACGGCGAAAAGCTGGGCCATTCCGGTCCCGCTGACAAGCGCATGGGTTTTTGCGGTGCTTGAAGCTCCTACATCACCCCGAAAAGCTCCGCCGGCTCGATCCCCTGCCCCGTTTCCACAACCAGCCACTGGCGGTCGTAATTCAGCCGCACGGTGGCCAGATGCCGGTGCGGCCACTGGTTGGGCGAAATCATCGAAAGCGCGCGCCGCCCATCGCCCATGTCGTAAAGGTGATAGATCTCGCCGACCACCGGCTCGAAGCGGATTTCCGCCTCATAAACCAGCTTGTTCCAGTTGAAGTGGTCGATCGCACGCAAGTAGTCCTCGCGGATTTCGGCGAGCTTCTGCTGCATATCTCGCTCGATCTGGGAAATCCCGCGGGTCTTGAAGGAAGTCAGATCGTTCGGAACGATCGGCGGGCTCAGCGTAGATACCGGATAGGGCATGAAAGCCCTGGACGGCTGCGCGGAAAGTTCGGGAATCGTGGTGATTTCGCTCATGGGGAATTGCGTGTGACCCGTCGCCCATGATTGCCGCTGCGGCAACCCCAAAAATTCCATCGCTGCGCCCCTTGCCGGATCGGCGAAACCTGCTTTCATCGCCGCTCTTCACCCGCCCATGACCCAGCACCTTGAAACCATCGCCCGCGAGACGGGCATCTCGCTCTCCTCCGTTTCCTCGACCGCCAAGCTGCTTGCCGAAGGCGGAACCGTTCCCTTCATTTCCCGCTATCGAAAGGAACAGACCGGCTCGCTCGACGAAGTCCAGATCACCACCATCCGCGACCGCATGCTCCAGCTCGCCGAGCTCGATACCCGCCGCTCCGCCATCCTCAAGTCGCTCGAAGAACGCAACCTCCTGACTCCCGAGCTGAAAAAGAAGGTCGAGGCCGCCACCACGCTTGCCACCCTGGAGGACGTCTTCGCGCCCTTCCGCCCGAAACGCCAGACACGCGCCACCAAGGCCATCGAACGCGGCCTCACACCACTCGCCGATTGGCTGCTGGAAAACCAAAACGCCGACCCCGCCGACGAGGCCGCGAAATACATCGACGCCGAAAAGGAAGTCCCCACCGCCGCCGACGCACTAGCCGGTGCCCGCGACATCATCGCCGAACGCGTGGCCGACGATGCATCGCTGCGCGGACGTGTTCGAAAAATCTACGAAGAGGAAGCCACCGTTTCCTCCAAGGTCATGTATGGCAAGGAAGATGAAACCGACGCACAGAAATTCCGTGATTACTTCGAGTGGAGCGAACCACTCAAATCCATTCCGTCCCACCGCATGCTCGCCATCCGCCGCGGCGAAAAAGAGAGCTTCCTGCTCATGCGCGTCGAGGTGCCGCTCGAGCGCGTGACCCAACAAGCGCTGCCCGATTGGGTGAAATCCAACGCCGAGGCCGGCAAACAAGTCGCCCTCGCCGTGGAAGACGGCTGCAAGCGACTGCTCATGCCATCGATGGAAACCGAGGCCCGGCTCATGGCGAAAAAACGTGCGGACGAAACGGCGATCCAGGTGTTCGGCGAAAACCTCCGCGAGCTTCTGTTGGCCTCGCCGCTCGGTGAAAAGCGCCTGCTCGCCATCGACCCCGGTTTCCGCACCGGTTGCAAGACCGTTGTGCTCGACCGCTCCGGCAAGCTGCTCCACCACACCGTTCTCCACGCCACCGCCGGCTCCAACAACCAACTCTACGAAGCCGCCGTCGAACTCACCACACTGGTCAAAAAATATGAGATCGAAGCCATCGCCATCGGCAACGGCACCGCCTCGCGCGAAACCGAAGCCTTCGTCAAAAAACTCAAGGTCACGCTCCCCATCATCATGGTCAACGAAAGCGGAGCCTCGATCTACTCCGCCTCCGATGTGGCGCGAGAGGAATTCCCCAACGAGGACGTCACCGTGCGCGGCGCGGTTTCCATCGGCCGCCGCCTGATGGACCCGCTCGCCGAGCTCGTGAAGATCGATCCCAAGTCCATCGGCGTCGGCCAATACCAGCACGACGTGGACGCGCGCGCGCTCAAGAACAACCTCGATGACACCGTCGTCTCCTGCGTCAACGCCGTGGGCGTGGAAATCAACACCGCTTCCAAACAATTGTTGTCCTATGTCTCCGGCCTCAACTCCACCCTGGCGGAAAACATCGTTTCCTTCCGCAATGAAAACGGAGCCTTCGTTTCGCGCGAGCAGTTGAAGAAAGTCCCACGCCTCGGCGAGAAAGCCTTCGAACAAGCCGCCGGCTTCCTCCGCGTCCGAGGTGGCAGGCACCCGCTCGATTCCTCCGCCGTCCACCCGGAGCGCTACGCTCTCGTCGAACAGATGGCCGCCGATGTCGGCTGCAAGGTCGATGACCTTCTAACAAACGAAGCCGCACGAAAAAAAATCGACCTCAAAAAATATGTCAGCGCCGATGTCGGCCTGCCCACGCTTCAGGATATCCTGTTAGAGCTGGCCAAACCCGGCCGCGACCCGCGCAAACAATTCGAACTCTTCTCGTTCCAGGAAGGCGTGGAAAAACCCTCCGACCTGCAAGTGGGCATGAAACTCCCCGGCATCGTCACCAACGTCACCGCCTTCGGCGCCTTCGTCGATGTCGGCGTCCACCAGGACGGCCTCGTCCACGTCAGCCAGCTTTCCGATCAGTTTGTGAGAGACGCCTCGGAAGTCGTCAAAGTCGGCCAAAAAGTCCACGTCACCGTCATGGAGGTCGATCTCAAGCGCAACCGCATCGCGCTTTCCATGAAATCCAAGCCGGACATGGACGGCAGCCGCCGCAGTTCTCCTGAAGACCGCAGCCCCGCCAACCGCAACCCTCGCCCCTCAGCCGCGCCCACCAACGACTGGTTCTCCCAGGCGATGAACCAAGCGAAGAAGAAATAAGGAAACTCACTCGTCGGTCACCGCTTCCTCGCCGTAGAAGCTCTTGATGTAGCCGTATTCGACGAGGGTATCCTGCCATGGGGCGAGGATGTTGGGATCGCGGAAGATGCGGCCGGCCCTTGCCAGCCATTCCTCGGCCTTGATCAGATCCTGTTTGTCATAAGCCAGTGCGGCCTGGGCGTAGTAGTAATAGGGCGAGTCATCGAGAAAATCATATTTCTCCGCGAGAATGGTGACCTCGTCATCCATGCCGAGCTTCTTCTTGCTCAGCAGGATCTTGAACTCGACCAACCTGCCGAGCGCGATGTTTTCGGGCGGCAGGAGTTTCAGGATGCGCTCGAAGACATCATGCGCCTTCTGCCACTGCTTGGTGACGAAATAGACCTCGCCGATATTGAAGCCAATGCTGGGATTGTCTTTCGAAAAAGCCTGCGCCTTCTCGAACTCGGCCAGCGCCTTGTCGAAGGCGCGCATCTCAACATAACAACTGCCACGCAGGTTGTGGATTTCCGGACTGTCCTTGAAAATGGCCGATGCCTTGTCGAGCTCTTCGAGGGTTTCGAAGATCCGCTTCTGCTGGAAAATGCGGTTGGCCTCGCCGAGGTGCTTGATGAACTCCTTGCGCTTTTCCTCCGGCAGGTTGAGGAAGGCCTGCTGGTTGGGCAGCAGCGCGGTTTTTTCGGATTCGGCCTCTGCGGCAGCCGGTGCGGACTCGTTCTGTGCCGCCAGCGGCGTGAGCAGAACGAACAGTGAAAGTAAGGTAATGGACTTCATGGGAAATGATTTCTCCGGCACCCTAAGCAGCAAATCCGGAGACGGCAAGCCGTCGTTTCGTGCCTATTTCGAACCTAAGTTCCGACCCAGGATGATCCGCCGGTTTCATGACGCGATCTTTTCGCGATCTTTTCGCTTGAACACCGGCGCGGTCTCAGCTTTGTTCCCGGGAACACTGTTCATAAATTATGAAAGCCGAACTCACCAATCGCCAAAAGGAAATCGTCGAACACCTGCGGATGTCGCAACGCATGACGGGAGTGATGCCGTCCACCCGCGAGATCCAGCACTATTTCGGCTTCGCCAGCCAGACCGCCGCCATGAGCCACCTGCGCGCGCTGGAGCGAAAGGGAGTGATCCAGCGACTGCCCGGCAAGGCGCGCGCCGTGGTTTTCCCTGGGGATCTCGACCGCGGTGAAATCGCCGACATCCCGATCTACGGCAGCATCGCCGCCGGCATGGCCCAGGATTCGGAACCGGAGCGCGAAGGATCCATCGCTCTGGATATTTCGGCGCTCGGCATCCCCCGCAACTCCCGCACCTTCGCCCTCAAAGTGCGCGGCGATTCGATGATCGATGCCCACATCTGCAACGGGGACACCGTCATTCTCGAATTCCGCGAACCCCGCAAGGGCGACATCGTCGCGGCGCTGATCGATGGCGAGACCACTCTCAAGCGCTACGTGGTGGAAAAAGGAAAGCCGTTCCTGCGCGCCGAGAACCCGGACTTCCCGGATCTGATCCCCGCCCGCGAACTGGTCATCCAAGGCGTGCTCGTCGCCCTGCTCCGCCACGCGGCGTGAGGCGTGACACTGGTCCGTTTGCCATGTGCCGTTGCACGAAGTCGGAGGCCAGGCTTCCAGCCTGTCTCGGAAGGCGGGCATCCTGCCTGCCGTGACGGCAATCCCGGCACTGTCCAGGCGGGAACCACGATGCCTTCATGGCTTGGAGAATGGGAATGCAAAAGATCTTTTTTGCCCGATCTCTTATCCCTGCCGGGATCAAGCCATCACTCAGGAACCTTCGGGATGATGCGGCGTTCCTTTTCCACGGCCATGGCGATGGCACCGAAGAGCAGCAGCACCGCCATGCAGGCATAGAAGGCCCAGATGGTGTTCTTGCCGGCGGTGAAGCCATAGTTGTGCAATCCGACACCGAGGAAATTGACATGCCACCATGAGAAGGTGACGACGATGGCGGTGAAGATCGAGGCGAGGTGAAGTCCCCACTCGCGGATGTGGCCGCCGAGGCGGGCGTGAAGGATGGCGAGCGTCCACAACACGATGAGAAGCGCGCCGTTTTCCTTGGGATCCCAGCCCCAGAAGCGGCCCCATGAATAGTTGGCCCAGATGCCGCCGAGCACGGTGCCCACCAGCGAGAGGAAAAGCGTGAGACACAACATGCCATAGACCGCGCGGGTCAGGGCGCGGCGCAGGTCCTTGTCGCCGCTGTCCAGACCGAGACCGCAGAGCAGGACGAATCCGACGGAAAGGAAAGCGCTGAGGAAACCCGCGGAATATCCGAGCGTGATGGTGATCACGTGGGTGGTGAGCCAGAAATTCGAATCGAGCACGGCCACCAGCGGGTCCATGTGATCGTTGGCATCGCCGAGTTCGTAGCGGCGGGCGAGCACGATGAGAGCCGTGCCGAGAATGGGTGCCAGGCCGAGTGCGAAACGGCGGCGCGTGAGCCACTCCACAATCAATGCGAACAAGACCACGCTGCTGCCGATGAAGATGATCGTATCATAAAGGTTCCCGACCGGCGGACGCTGCATGATGATGCAGCGCTTGGTGATGGCGATGATGCAACAGATCAGCCCCGCTGCGGTGGCGGCGAGGGTGGACCATGATAAAACCCGTCCGGCGCGGTGACTGCCAAAGGCCCACATGCCGAAGGCCGTCAGCGTTCCAATCAGGAAGAAGACCAGCGCGTAGAGAAACCAGTTCTTGCGGTAATACTCGGCCTCAAGAGCGATGCCGCGATGTTCGCCGCGATCTGCGGCACGTTTGGCGAAGCGGTCGCGCATGACGACGAATTGCTCGCGGAATTCCTTCTCGCCCACGGCACCGGCGCGGGCGGTGGTCTCAAGGCTCTTGATGTCATCGATGGCGGTTTGCGGTTCCTTGTCGGCACCGCTCATCACATCCATGATGGCGTTTCCGGCGCTCTTCCAGGTCTTGTCCGATGCGTCGGGAGGCGGCAGGACAAACAAGCCGAATTTTGCAAGGTTCGCGGCATCGAGCACTTGTTGCAGGAGATCCTGAAGGTGAGGTTCGATGCTCCTGCCATGACCGCGGGTCTCGTTGATCTGCTGGCGGATCTGCGGCGCGGTCGCCATCAGCGCGCTGACGTCCGCGCGCTTGTCGGGCCCGCCGTTTTCGCCGCTGCCACGCAGGATCACCCCGCTGCGGGCGAAACTGAACCAACCTAACAGACTCTCATAGCTCCGGAAATTGGCCGCGAGATCGAGGATCTGCGTCTGGACGGGATCGCGCTTTTTCGAATCGATGGCCTGATAGGATTGCGCGAGTTCGCCGAGCTTCTCGCGACCGCTTGTAATGTCGGCATAACTGTAGCGGTCGCGCTTGCCGCGGATGGGAACGCCGATGGCTTCCAGCGCGGCGGAGTTATCAATACGGAAAGTCGGTTGATGGATCGCCAGTTGCGGACGGAACAACACATCAAGCAGCCATGCGGTGGGCTTGATCTGGTGTTCGATTCCCTTGGAGTCCTCGATCTTCATCGAGCGCGCGCCGTGCAGGCCGAGCATGGTGAATCCGGCGCAAGTGGAAAACGGCTTGATGCGGCCGCCATCCTGGACAGGCAGGGTTTCCACCACATCGAGGGTTTCCTGCGACCAGGGCACATAGTCCTGCACCTTGCGCACCTCGCCCTTCGGCATGTTGTCCATGACGAGGTTGTGGAAGACAAATGCGAGGCCGGCCATGGCGAGGACGGCGGCGATCCAGCGGCCGGCGCGGAATGGGGTGTCAGACATGGCGTTTTTTGCGTGAGTTGGCTGCCAGATACGTTCCGAGCTTGATGAGGAAGGTGACCAACATGCCGAAGGTCACCACATAAAGACTGTATTCCGGCCAGTGATCCGCCGGGTTTTTCACGATCTCGAAAACCGAATACATGCGCTGGCCGGGGCCGGCGCCGGGAGGTCCGTAGCTCGCTTGGAAAAAGGTGAGGCCTTCATAGCGCATCGGCTCGTTCATCTGGATGGTCACCTTGGCCTCGCTGTCGTTCTCAATGCGCGTGATCTTGCTGATGAACTTGGCGGGCTTCATGGTGCCGGGGTGGAACTCGGCGGTGAATTCATCGAGTTTCACGGTGAATGGCATCGGCCACAGCCGCTTGCGCATGTCCACGGTGAAGACGCGGTCGTCGTGCTTCACGGTGAACGGGTGGAAACTCGCGCCGGCCAGGATGAATGGCTCGGATTTGGTCCCGTCGCGCTGGACGATGCGCGCATAACATGCCGCGGTGTTGGCCTCGGCGTTGATCTCGTCCGGCCGATCCATCAGGTAGTAGCCGTCGGCCTTGAGCTGGCCGGGATCCGGCGCGCGCTCGGTGATCGCCACCGGCAGGGCGTTTTTGAGATAACCGCCGATTTCCAAATCGAAGGGCAGCTCCGGCAGGCGGAACAGACGGGTGTTTCCGGGGCTCAGGTCGGTGAGGTGTTTGCCGCGGATCACATGGATCGAATCCGCGGTGCCTTCCTTGATTTCAGCCACCTCGACGACGTATTCGAAATAGTCCTCGGCGGTGTTGCTCGACTCCCCTTCCCCGACGGCCATGTTGCCGCGCTCGGAGAAGTGGTGGGCCACGCCGCCGGCGACGAGCATGAAAATGATGCCGAGATGTGAGATCAGGTTGCCCACATGCCTCCAGCCCTTGCGGATGCGGATCACGCCGCCCAGCGTGAGATTGATGAGCAGCACCACGCCCACCCAGTAGCCGCCGGGCAGCGGCAGCGGCACCATCTTGCCCTTGAGCTCCGGCAACAGCACGACCGACTTCCAATGGAAGTATTTGTTGAGCGTGGGATAGAGCCCGTATTCCACCTGCTCAAGCGTGGCAAACCACGTCAGCAGCCCTAGGATCAGCAGCAGGATGGTGGCCAGGCCGAAGCCGGACAGCAGATCGAAGATTTTACCGGCAAGCGAGCGGGGCGGCTGGCCGGGTCTGGCTTCGGAGGCGGGAGTTGCGGGTTCGGAAGTGGTTTCCATGATCGGAAAATCGTGGCGCGGGCGCGTCGCGGGGGATCAATCGGCCAATTGCAGGCTTTTTGCAAAGTTTTCGAGCACCGGCCGTGCGGCTTCGACCTCGGCCTTGGGGCCGACCATTTTGACGGTAAGGATTTCGCCGCGCATCGAGGCGACCACCCCGGCCAGGGCGAATCCGGGTTTCGGCGGGGCTCCCATGCCGGACGCGTATTCTCCCGCGGCCTCCACCCATGTGCCGCTGGCGCCGGCGATGGGCACGCTGCGGAGTTTTTCCAAACCCGCCTGATCGATGGCCGCAGTGCCGAATTGGCCCAGCCAGCGATTGACGTTTTCCAGCACGGATCCTGCGGAGAGCGACACCCACACCTCGCCCATGCCACTCTCGCCGAAGCGGTAGTTGAGCAGGCGGAACTGCGACGCGGGCAGCGCCAGCCAGCCATCCGGTGTCTCGCCCTTGACCGGACTCGGCTTGGCATCGCGGAAACGCTCGTCACTGGTCGCGGAGAGTTTGGGGGACTTGTCCTTGGTGGTCAGCGGTCGGGTTTCCGTGACCACGACTTCGTTTTTCTCCCGGCAGGAGGAAAAAACGATCAGGCTGGCTAACAGACAAAACAAACGATCCTTCATGCCCGCGGCGATAGCCCCGCATTCCCACCGGCGCAAGTGGAAACGGGCAGCCGTATTTGGGGATTTGGGGAGAGTGCCGGCTGTGAGGATTTTCCATCTCCTGATCTTCTCCAAATCCAATCCATCCCTCCCATTCTTGCCTCACACAAAAAAAGCGATTGCCACAGGTTGCCCGGGCCACATCGACGTATTTGCAAATTTCCAAATAGCCCTCCGTCGCCGAGGAGAAATGAAAAAACGCTCGAACTGACCTTCGCTGATCTCAATACCGGGCCACCGGGCTCTCGCCGTCTGTTTGCGGTGTTTCGGAAAAATCAGAGGCAAGCGTGGCGAGGGCCGCGTGAGTTTCTGCCCATTTCGCGTCCGACCACTTGAGTGGATCATTGAGTTTCTTGCGGCGGAATCGGTCAACGCGTTCGTGCGCCTCGTCCGCCATCCAGTGCGGCAGCGTGGCGATGGCGCGGACGGCGGCCTCGGCGGTTTCGAGCGCGCTGTGGCAGATCATTGCGAGGTCATTGCCGGCGCTGATGGCGAGTTTCACATCCTCGCCGCGGCCGTAGCGGCTGGCGATGGCACCCATATCGAGATCATCTGTTAGAACAAGATGGTCGTCGAATCCGAGCTGCCCGCGCAGGAAGCCGCGGATGAGGCGCGGCGAAAGCGAGGCGGGCAAATCCGGGTCGATATTCGGGAATTCGATGTGGGCGAGCATGATGGCATCGAGCTCCGGCATCAGCGCGGTGTAGGGGATCACGTCCTCGCGCAGCAGCTCATCAAGTGTCGCGGGCGAGGACGGCAGATCGTGGTGGGGATCGGTGAGAGCACGGCCGCCGGCGGGGAAGTGTTTGGCGCAGCTTGCGACGTGGCGTTTGCGCAGCCAGCGGTTCCAGTGGCCGGCGCAGTCGATCACGAGTTGCGGATCACGGCCCCAACTGCGGCCGCTCAGCGCGTTTTGTTGGTCCGGGAAATGATCGAGATCGAGCACCGGCGCGAAGTTGAGGTTGATACCCAACAGCCGCAGCAGATCGGCGGTGAGCACGGCGGCATCAGCGATTTTCCCGTAGTCACCACGCGCGGCGAGTGCCGGGGCCGATGGCGCTGCGGGGGCGATATCCCTGGTGCGTGTGACTCGACCGCCCTCTTGGTCGATGGCGATGACGGGCAGGTCGTAGGAAAGATCGCGGAGGTCGTTGGTGAGTTTGCGTGTTTGTTGCGCTGAGACGATGTTGCGGGTGAAAAGGATGTATCCCGCAGGCTGGAGCTTGCGGAACAAGGCGGCTTCCTCCGGCGTGAGATCCGGGCCGGAAAGGCCGAGCAGGAGCAGGGAGCCGTCCATCATGGAGCAAGTCTAGCGACAGGAACGGTGGACGGAAGCGGATTCCTCAATCCGCCGCTCTTAGGGGTTCCCCCCAAGCGCCTTCACCAACGCCTCCACCTCTGGCCTTCGATCAATGACTTTCCGGTTCCACCCGAGTTGGAACTTGCGCTCGTATGCATCCAGACCGGGCAGTTTCTGAGTCCGGGCCACCCAGTTCTTTTCCCGTTTCCAGCAATACTCGGGCACGAACACCGCCCAGCCCGCCACTTCCGCCAAATCCACCGCCTGCGGGAAACTCGTGCATTCCGCACCGATCACAAGTTCCACACCCTGCTCCCGGCAGCAGTCCGCAACAAACTGCCGAAAACCCGCGTCCCCATCGAGCATCGCAACCGGCAAAGCAGCTATCCGCAATAGCAAGAATCAAGATCCATGGTGTCGGCGACTGAGCAAAAGTGGATTTAATTGTCTGAGCAAAAGTGGACAGGTCTTGCTGATCGATAAGGCGGCTTAAAGACGGTATTCCGCGAGGATGTCGGGCCACTGTGGTGCTTGTGGCGTTGGCGGGCGAGAGATGACCCGG
>CAXNHR010000049.1:0-15645 GCA_964202135.1 Luteolibacter sp.
TGCAAGCCTGCGCATGTCGTCACGAGCATGTCCCTGCCCCAGTCCATCCGCCCTTTGGTTCCGCTTGTCATTGGCCTGGCCGTCGGCGTCGTGGGGGCCACTCTTTTCCGGGACAGCATTCCCGGCGTGGAAGGATCGCCCGAGCAACAGCTTGCCAAGACCGAGGTGGAGCTGAAGAAAGTCCGCAACGAGCTTGCCTCCTTGCAGGCGGATCCGCGCGCCCGCCGTGCCAAGACCGGGCACACCTTTGCCGATGGCGCGCGCAACATTGCCGAGGACATCCGCGATGGCAAACCCGTGAGCCCGGACGATATCTTCCGCGCCAGCCAACCACTCATGCGTGACCTTGCGCCCTTGTTCGACCGCATGAGGGTGCGCGGCGAGAAACAACAGATCGAGCGGATGTCCGGCGAAATCGCCCGCAAATACCATCTCACAGCCGCCCAGCAGGACGCGCTGCATGATTGGTTCACGGCAAAGTCCGAGGAGAAGGCCAAACGCTGGAGTGATATGATTTCACAAGACGGAACCCGCCTTGAGGATTTGATGAAGGCTTCCCGGCAAACACGGATGGACGACGGCTTGGACGAGTTCATGGCCCGCACGCTCACTGGCGAAAAACTCACACGCTTCCAAACCGAGCGCATGAGCCAGCGCACAGAGCGCGTGCAGCAATATGCGGACGCAAAAACCCAGCGGCTCGATCAGATCGTCAAACTCGATGACGCGCAACGCGACCAGGTATTCGGCATTATGGCGCGCAAATCGCCGGATTTCGATCCCGCCATGTCACTGGAAGGCGGAGTCGGCGAAATCCGCGCGTCTCCAGCGGGCGACAGCAACGAAGCGATGCTTTCCGTCCTCAGACCCGAACAGCGCGCGGCCTTCGAGGCCGAGCAACAACGCCGCCGTGACGACGCGCGAAAGGACATGGAGGCGCTGGGGCTCACCCTGCCGCCCGATTGGGATCCACTTGAAATGGAGGATTTTTGATGGTTGCCCATCCGCCCGCCATTGAGATCCGCTCGCTGCGTGTGGACTACGGGGATTTCCTCGCGGTGGATGACCTTTCGCTGAGCGTGCCGCGTGGCGAGGTGTTCGGCTTGGTGGGACCGAATGGCGCGGGCAAAACCAGCACTTTCCGCGTGCTGACCACCTTGATGGAACCGACCTACGGCGAGGTTCTGCTGGATGGCGTGGATGTGTTGGAAGATCTTGAAACCGCGCGCAGGATCATCGGCTACATGCCGGATCTCGCGCCGGTGCCATCCGATTTGAAAGTATGGGAATTCCTCGATTTCCATGCCGCCGCATACGGCATTGGCAGTCGCGTGAGCCGCCTCGAACGTGTCGGCGAATGCCTTGAGGAAGTTGCTCTAACAGACCATTGGGAGAAATGGTGTGGCGAACTTTCACGCGGCCAGACCCAGCGTGTGGTGCTGGCCAAAACGCTGCTGCACCGGCCGCGCGTGCTGATCCTCGACGAACCGGCCAGCGGGCTCGATCCGCTGGCGCGCCGCGATCTGCGCAACGCGCTGCGCCGCCTGGCGGATGGCGGGGCCACGGTTTTCGTGAGTTCCCACATTCTCAGCGAGCTTGCGGAAATGTGCACCTCTCTGTGCGTGATGAACCGCGGCCGCCTGCTTGCCGCAGGCACGGTGGATCAGGTTCGCCATCAACTCTGCGACACCCGGCGCTTGCTCACCCTCACGCCGCTTGGCCACCACCCGGAGGCCGCGGCCTGGCTATCATCACAGGCCGCCGTGCATGAGCTCAGGATCGAGGGACAACAAATCATCTTCGGTTTCGGCGCGGACGATCACGCGCAGGCGGATTTGCTCGAAGGTCTCATCCGCCACGGCATCCGCATCCGCTCATTTGAGGAAAAACGATCGTCGTTCGAAGACATCCTCGTGGAGGTCGCCCAAAACAATCGCAACACATGATCCATGGATCTCCCAACATGCCGCCCCTCCGCCATCCGGTATGGAAAGTCTGGCAAAACCCGATTTTCCGGCGCTACTGCCGGTCACGGCTGCGCCTCCGCGGTGCCGGTGTGGCGCTGCTGATCGCGGTCTTGATCGCCGGGTTCATCGTGGCGATGACCGGCTCCATCGGTGTGCGATCCGGTGCGAATCCGCAGGATGCCGCGCGGCCTGCGATCATCGCGCTGCTGGTTTTCCAGTCGTTGATTCTTTTCATGCTCGGCACCGCGCAGGTGGCGGGTGGCATGACGGCCGAACGTGACGAGGGCGTGATCGATTACCAGCGTCTGATCCCGATGTCGCCGCTGTCAAAAGTCCTCGGTTATCTGTTTGGCCTGCCGGTGCGCGAATACGCAATGTTTCTCGCCACCTTGCCATTCACCGCGTGGGCGCTTTGGCGCGGAGGGGTGTCCTGGCATACATGGCTTCCGCTCTATCTGATACTCTTCAGCTCCACGCTGCTCTATCACTTCACCGGGCTGGTGACCGGCACCGTGGTGCGCAACCGCCGCTGGGCTTTCCTGATTTCCATCGGCCTGGTGTTTGCCCTCTACACCATCATCCCGCAAATGGCGAAGTTCGGGCTCGTGTTCTTCAAATACCTGAGCATCACGCCCGTTTTCCAGGAGAGCCTTCCGGGCTTGCTGCCCGCAACGGCAGGTGCGGTCGTGCGGGCCGGTCAGCAACTGGCCCCAACCGCGAAGTTCTTCAATCTCGATTTTTCCGAAGCGGTGTTCACCGTGTTTTCCCAAGGCGGGCTGATCCTCACTTTCACCGTGATGTTGTGCCGGAAATGGCGGCGCGCCGAATCACACCTGCTGGGAAAAATCTGGGCCGTTGGCTTCTTTGTATGGATTCAATTCCTGTTGTTAGGAAATGCGATTCCGCTGATCGATCCGGGAAACCTGTTTCCCTCGCGCGGTTTCAGCCGCATGGTGAGGATCATGCCCGACTGGAGTCCGCAGCCCGGCGAAGCGGTCTTGATGTCCGGGATTTACGGCTTCGTGACCATGGCGCTGATGTTTTGTCTGGCGGCGATCATCACACCATCCATCGACCATCAACGCCGCGGTTGGCGGCGCGTCCGCAAGCTCGGGCTATCCGAGCTGCCGCGCTTCTCCGATGCCGCCACGGCATCCGGATTTGTGCTGGTGATGGCGCTGGCCGGAGCCTTCGGCTGGTTTGTTTTCACCCGCGCCCTGGTGGAGTCGCGCTGGTTTCCCGGGCAGGTTGTTTCCTTGGGCACGCTCGGATATTTCATCGCGGTGATGACCGCCTGCGGCCTTGGCTTCCAGGCGTTGTTAGAAACCAAGGGCGGGCGCAGCGTCGGCCTCGCCACACTTCTGGTTGGCGTGGTTCCGGTGATGGCGGGAGCGGTGCTCAGCGCCATCAGCGACCGCATGATATCTTTTGCCGTGTGGCTGATTGGCATGTCGCCGGCGAGCTTGCCGTTCTATGCTCCGGGCTCTTTGTTATCGATTTCCGAGCTGCCTGCCGAAGCCGCGCGCGCGGTTCCCCGGGCGTTTTACTTCTGGTTGCTCGTCGGCGTGTTGCTGGCCGGTTGGCTCGTCCTCCGGCTGCGTCAGGCGCGCCGTGCCATGGCTGCCAGCGTGGCGGCCCCCCCATGAATCACCGCAGTGCGGCATCGAGAATCGCCTGGTGCACGTCCTCCGCCGTGCTGACGGGGAATTCCGTCCCTAACAGAACCGGACGCTCTTCGGCCGGAACATCATCGCGGCCGTGCGAGCCCTTCACCAGCGTGGCGTCCAGCGGAATCACCTCCAACAAGCCGCGCAGGCCGAGTTTTTTCTTCAACAGGAATTTCGCGATCGCGAGCTTCGGCAGCTTGAGCGCCGGATCGATGAACAACTCGCACGGGTCGTAGCCCGGCTTGCGGTGGATGTCGATGGTGCGCGCATAGTCCGGTGCGAGCGCATCGTCATTCCAGAAATAATAGGTGAACCACGCGTCCGGCTCCGCCACCGCGATGAAATCCCCAGCTCGTTCCGAGCCGATGCCCGCACCCCAGATTTCCGAAGCAACGCGGACTCCCTCGATGCCCGGTGTGTTTTCCAGCAGCGTGCGGACTTCATCCGTAAGCGTCGGATCATTCACATACACATGGGCGATCTGGTGATCGGCCACGGCGAATGCCCGGCATCCTCCGGAATCGAGCGTCTCGCGTCCGAGTTCGTTCTTGAGAGAGAGCCAGCCTTTCGCGCGGAACAGTCGGTTGAGATGGATGGGGCGTGAAACCGGAGATATGCCATATTCGGAAAGCACCAGCACGCGCACGCCGCGGCTTTCGTAAAACTTGATCAAGCCGCCGGCCACGCGGTCGATCTTCTCCAGTTCCGCCGCCGCCACCGGCGATCCCGGACCGTCTTTCTGCAGGCAGTAATCGAGATGCGGCAGATAAACCAGACTGAGGGTGGGGGAGTGCTTTTCCTCCACCCACTTCGCGGAGGCGGCGATCCATTCGGACGAGGCGATGCCCGCCGCCGGCCCCCAGAAGGACGGGAAAGGAAACTCACCGAGATCGCGCTTCAACTCCTCGCGCAAGCCCATCGGCTGGGTGTGCACGTCGAAGACCTTGCGGCCGTCCGCCGGATAGAGCGGCCGCGGCGTGATCGAAAAATCCGCGCTGGAATGCATGTTATACCACCAGAACAACTTGGCGCAGGTGAAGCCCGGGATCTCGCGGCGCAGCTTGTCCCAGAGTTTTTCTCCGCGCACGATGTGGTTGCTTTGTTTCCAGAAGCGCACCTCGGCGGACTCTCGGTCATACCAGCCGTTGCCGACGATGCCATGCTCCGACGGCGGCCTGCCGGTAAGGATCGACGACTGCGCCGTGCAGGTCATGGCGGGAAACGCCGGCTTGTAGGACTGCCGGCCGTTTTTTTCCGCAAAGGCTGTGAGCTCCGGCGTGTGCGGACCAGGCAGGGACTCCGAAAGTCCGACGATGTTTAGAACGGCGAGTCGCATGCGGACTGCTTTTCACGCCGCCGCGGCCATCATGCAAGTCCGCAACCTTGCGATCCAGTTCCGGACATGTGACATCTCCGCCCGCAACAGCCCGCAGAGCTGGATGATCCGGAGGCAATCAGTTGTCCCGCATGCGCTTATGTGACTTCCGGAGGCACGTAGCCGCTGTCGCCACCGAGGCGCTTGAAGCGGAGGAAAAGGATCAGGTAAGCAAACGTGCCGGCGATCGAAATCAGGAATCCGATGAGGAAGGAATAGCGGTATTGGTGGCCGGACACCTCGATGATCGTGCCGAGTGCCGGAGGAAGGACCATGAAGAAAAAAGCCATCGGGATGGTGACCGCCGATGCAAGCTGGGCGAATCGGGAGCTGGGGAGCAGACGCGAGCCCAACGACGCCGTTCCCGTCAGGTAAATTCCGGAAAGCACGGTATGCAGCAAAAAGATGATGAAGAATGCATTGCTCGTGCCCGGGAGCAGGAAGCCTGCGAGCGTGACAGCCGCGTAGAGTCCGGTGGCCAAAAGACCCAGCCGCAAGGGATGAAAGCGGTCTGCGAGAATTCCCAGTGGGTAGGCGATCAACAGCGAGATCGTGTAGGAGAAAGCGAGGCACTTGCCATAAAGATCATCACTCATGCCAACACTGCGCGCATGGAAAATGCTGAAGGTGTTGACCGGCGACGCGGCCGCGTATCCGAGGATGAACGCCGCATACAGCCAGAGGTAGAACGGCGTTGTGTAGCACTCCCGCAGATAGGTGACGACCGGGCCTGCCAGCGTGCCGCGCCGTAAAGGCGCTTCGGGCGGCGTCGGGTATTCGCCTTCCTTTACCCGCAGGCACATGAGGCCGAATCCAATGCCATAAAGCAGCCCCAGCCCGATAAAGACCTCCATCGAGTGGGTGGCCACCTTGCCCATGAGAAAAAAATTGAAAACGATGCCTGCCCCAAGACTCACCACACGGAACAGCCCGAAAAAACGCCCGATCAGCTCCCGGGGCACAACGTCGTTGCAGAGCGCGACGAAGATCGTGTTTACGATGATCGTCCCGACCTCGAACGCCGTCCAGAAAAGAGAAAAAACCAGGATCCGGGAAGCCATGAGACCGGGGGATCTCGCTCCGAGATAGCCGTGCAGCCATTCACCCAGCGAAGGGGTCAGCGCCAGGCCGAACATCGCCAGCGCCACAAGCGGAGTTGGCAGCAGCAGGAAAGGAATCCGCCGCCCCCAACGCCCGCGGTGGCGGTCCGAGCACACGCTCACAAACGGCCCGAACAACATTCCGATTCCCGCCGGAATCGATCCGACTAGCAGACCCACCAGCCAGTCGGGCGAGTTGAATTCGCGCAACATGACCTGCGCGGTGGGCGTGACCGCCCGCTCTTTCATCATCCAGCAAAAATCTCCAAGCAGCAGCCAGAGAAACAGCAAGGTCAAGCCTGCCGCGCCATAGACCAGCGTTCCCGCGCGCCAGGTCCGCGGCACCTGGCCCTGTGCGGAGGCGGATTTCCAGATTGTCTTCATGCGCCGAAAACCGCGCGCACGGCTTCAAGATAGCCCAAGCCGTGGCGCAGGTCCGGCTCGAGGTAGCTTCCTTCCGACCATTCATTCCATGAGTTGATGGTCACCATTGGGATCTGCCGTCCGGTTCGCGCCTCCATGCGCGCGCGGGTCATCCGCAAGGCTGTTTCAAATTCCTCCGGCGAACTGTCGCCGATCACCGAAACGAACGGATAAGACGCGTTGGCGAAAATGTCAGACTGCGTCGTGCGGGGGCTGGCGTCCCAGCCAACAGTGACGTTCGGGATATAGGGGATGCCGAGCGGCCCTGTTTCCTCCTCCCAATACCGGAAGTAGCGGTCGCGGATGGACTGATAGGAAACAGCGGGGAATTGCTCGAACGGCGTGTGGTGCACGTAAACATACGAGGTTGCGCTATCGAATCCGAGCTCGTTGACCAGGCGGCTGTTTTCAACCGGCGTGGTCTCGCCCGGAAGAATTGGAGTTCCCCAGACGATCGCATTGAGGTGGAGGTCGGGAAAACCGGCTTTTTTCGTCACCTCGCGGAACCGTTCGAGCGCGGCGCGGGTTTTCGCCACGCTGCCGAAACCGGCGACCAGGCGGCCAAGATCATAGATCGAGAAAAACGGGCACCCTTCGATGAGCTGGTGCGACGGATGGCTGAAGTAGCGGCCGACCACTCGCCCGATGATGGCGTCAAACGCGCGGTCATCCACCGTCCCGGGCTGGAGGAGGCGTGCGTGCTCGTAGGGGTTTTCGCTGTATTTCGCCGGGAAGAGATCCACCCAGTCGTGGTTCGCCCACATGCAGCAGAATTTCACGCGCCCGTTGTTGCGAGCCCCCATGTATCCCTGCTCCAGACAACGCTCGAGAAACGGGCCGTCCTGATAGTGATACCAGTCGAAGATGAAGCAGTTGATGCCGTGGTCTGCGGCTGCCGAGATTTTTTTCTCCATCACGGCCGGGTCGGATTCGTCTTCATAGCCCCACGCCGGGATCCGGGGTTGGTAGTGCCCGTCGAACCGGGGGTGGGCGGCTTTCAGAATCTGCCACTCGGTCCAGCCGGGACCGTGCTCGCGCTCGTTGGCAGGATCGACGTGGTAATTCGGAAAATAGTAGGCGGCGACAATCGTCTCCGGCGGATTCTTCTGCGGGGATTTGTTCATATCTGATGTGGTCATGGGAATTGGTTTGCGGCAGATGGCGGAGCGTGCCGCTTGGGATTGGGTGGTTTGGTGGCGGGTGTGGTTTTCATCAATGCCGCCGCGTTTCATCGGCGGCTTGAGGCGGTGGTTTGACACCTACGCTCATCACCGCGATGCGGGTGTTGGCGTCATTTTTTCCGGCCCCCGTGACGAACGAGACGTGTCGGCCATCCGGGGAAAACTGCGGGTGTGGGTGGCGCGGCTGCGGATGGGCCCAGAGGATGTTGGCGTATTTTTCGGTGATGCCGGAGCCCAGGTCGCAAACCCATATCGCGCCCAGCCAGTTTTCCACGGGCACGGAGCAACCGGGGAGTTCGCCACGGAAGACCTCGGTGGAGCGGGTGTCATAAACCCAGAGCCTTTCATCGCCGGAGAGTTGGTTGTGAACCGGCAAATGCGGGACTTTCACCAACTGCTCGTCTTTTCCGGTCTCCGGCGTGCTGCGGCAGAGCCACCCTTCGTTGTTGTCCCAGTATAGTGACTCTCCGCGCCGGCCCCATACCGGGTGGTCCACCACCTTGCCCTGCGCGAACTCCACGTCGCTCCCTGCCGGGCCGAGCTTGGCCACAAGATTCCGGCGGTCGGTGAGCGCGGGACCAAACACCCGGTTGTAGAGAAATGTTTCCCGGTCGCCGGGGCGGATTGAGATGTGATTGATGGCCTCATCCGGCGGGGACTCGCGCACGATCCGGGAGGCGGCCACGTTGAGATCCTTGTCCAGATCGAGCACTTCGATGAAGTGTTTGCCGCCGAGCAGATACGGGTAGATCAGCCGGACGCCCTGCTCGTCGGCATGGTGCGACAGCTCGCGTGGAATCGCCCCGGCCGGCATCTTCCGGAGAGGTTTCCGCTCTCCGCTCAGGCAGTTGATGGCGAAGAGGCGCGTGCGGCTTTTGTCGAAAAAGAAGACCGTCTTGGCCGTGTCGCTGTAAAACGCATAATACTGGACCGGCGTGGCCACCTGCGGAAACCACGGGTCCGCCCCGCCTTTTCCGTCGTATTCGATGGTAGCCAGATAATACAAATCCCCTGTCTTGATGTCGGCCGCCATCACCTGCCGCTCGCCGGGCACCGTCGCACCGGCGCCCGGCGGACGATCACGGGACGATTCGAAGAGGAGATACTGCCGTCCGAGGATCTCGCCCCACGTCGTGTTGTGATAATGGAAAATCGTGTCCACACTGTCCCCTTTCGTGAGGAAGCGGACGGTGCGGCCGGTCTCGGGATCCACGATGTCCTCCATCTCGTTGCCCGCCGGAATCCAGGCTGGCGGGATGTGATTCCCAGGCCGCGAGCAGCCCGTGAGAGCGACGAGCGCCGCCAGCAGAAATGCCGGAAAAACAGCGCGCCTCATGGCCGCGTTGCGGGAAAAAAGGATTTTCGGATTGAGTCCATGTGAACCCTTCGGGTTTGCATTTCGCTGAGGAAGCTGAAGCGCGCGGCTTGCGCTCACAACATGAAAATGAGGCGATTTTTAGCACAAAATGACGCATCGGAAATGTCCATCGACACCGTGTCCGGCCCGGGCTTGTGGCAATCTGTCTGTGGCAAATTGTCTTGAGAAACAGGAGGCAAACGGCAGATTCCGCCGGTGATCCGATTTGCGTGGAGCGATTTGAAATGGCTGCAAACGCGGTGTCCGCACGTCGCCGCGATCATGGATGCCGGACACGCGGACCTGCCCTTCTACGTGCAGGAGGATTTTTCAACACTCGCTTTCATCCGCCGTGGTACCGGCAGCAAAGTGGTTGGCAACCGCAGATACCGCATTTGCGAGCGTTCGGTCTATGTGATCCACCCCGGCATCCCGCACTGCTACGAAGGCACGCACCGGCTTCTTCTTTGCAACTTCTGCTACCGCCCGGAAATCTGGGACATCCTTCCCACCGCGCTACAGTCGCACGTCGCCTTCCACGCGCTCTTTCATATCGAG
Source organism: Luteolibacter sp. (assembly GCA_964202135.1). Classification (GTDB taxonomy): domain Bacteria; phylum Verrucomicrobiota; class Verrucomicrobiia; order Verrucomicrobiales; family Akkermansiaceae; genus Luteolibacter. The sequence goes on from CAXNHR010000049.1 coordinate 9,629, forward strand.
CCGACATTCCGCCGCACGCGTAACTATGACGCCCGTCTCGTTCTGGACAACGAAGATTTTGAAATCCTCTTGGAGCACATCCGGGTCTTGATCGCCCTGCGCGACCCTCACCCGGCGATGGAGATCACGGCGGTCGCGCGGGTCACGGAGATTTTCGCCCGCCTGATTTTCCTCTACGAACAGCAGCACGCGGAAAACAACGCGCACGCGCTGCCCATGAAAGTCGCCCGCGTGGTGCAGTGGATCAACGACAACATCAACCGCCCATTCGACAACGCGGAAATCGCCGCGGTGGCGGATCTATCACCGCGCACGCTGTCCGGTCTCTTTCGCGAGGTTTACGGTCTCAGTCCCAAGGAATTCATTCTCCGGCGGCGCTTCCGCCAGGCCTGCGACCTGCTGCTCAACACCGAAATGAACGTCACTGAAATCAGCTCGGCCTGCGGCTTTGCGGACAGCAATTATTTCGCGAGATGCTTCCGGAAAAAATTCCTCATGCAACCCCGCGAATTCCGCAACAGGGGCCGTGAATCGCCTTGAATCGGGACACGCGCCGGGTGAAGAAACGGTTCCCGGATTCTGTTGGATATGCACAAGCGTTCTGAAACTGGAATCATTGTGCGAATTCTGGCAGAAGCTCCGCCGGTGGGATGACGCGCATGAAATGGCCTGCCGTTGCAGGCCGTCTTTTACGGATGGACGCGCCGCCAGTCTGCCATAGAGTGCATGCATGTCCGAAAACCTCACGTCTGCATCCAGAGTTCCCGGGCGACCCTGGTTGCCATCGTTGTGGCGGTGCTGGTGCTTGTCCTCGGCGGGCTCTCGTGGTGGCAGAACCGGCCGATCCGTCCGGTGCAACTGAGTCCACAGGACAAAGCCGTGGTGGAGCAAAAGGTGGAGGCTATCCAGAAAACGGCCGAGCCGCCCGCTGATGAGCCGGTTTGTGAAAAAGGCTCCAAGGAGATCGTCCTCACCGAGCGCGAACTCAACGGCCTGCTGCATCAAAACACCACCCTTGGCGACAAGGTGAAGTTCGAGCTCGCCAGCAATGCGATCCAGGCGCGCGTCGAGTTCGACCTCGATCCCGAGCTGCCCGTTTTAGGTGGCAGGCGCCTCAAGGCGCGTGCGCGTTTCCTGATCGGCGACACCCCGGGCAAGCCGGAGTTCGTGCTCGATGATCTCACGCTCTGGGGTGTCTCGCTGCCCAACGACTGGCTGGCCGGGCTCAAGGGGCAAAACCTGTTAGGCGAGGCGCTCGGCAGCCACGGCAGTGGATTTCCCGGAATCGAGGAATTCAAGGTCGAGCGCGGCAAACTGATCCTGCGTCTGGCCGAGTGAGTGGCTTGCAACAGCGGTCTTTTTGCGGGATTTTTGCCTCGCTTTGATCGAAAACCGCCCGTAACCCCGTAATCGCAACACATCCGAAAGTCCGAACCATGGCCCGCCGCGCAAGCTCCCGCCCCAATCCCGGCATCATCCTCGGTGTCGCCGCAGCCGTTGTCGTGGCCGTTTTCGCCGGCAAATCCCTGCTCGGAAAAAAATCCGCGTCCTTCGGCGATGTGCCCGCCCTCAGGATCGACGACCTGCTCGAAAACGGCAACAGTCTGCGCGGCAACGAATATGTGGTGGAAGGCCGCATCGATGAAAAACTCCAATGGACGGCGGACCGGGGCCAATTGGTGAGTGTGCGCGTCGAGACGCCCGGCGGCGATGAGTTCATCGGCATCGAAATCCCGCCGGAATTCAACCGCCTCAACATCGACACCCAGCAGCGATACGCGTTCCGCGTGAAATTCCGCCAAGGTGGCATCGCCGTGGCCACCGGAGTCAACCGCCTGTGAATCCAGCCCGCGCCAGATCATGAAATTTTCCATCATTTGCCTCATTCTTTTCGCCGGGTTTCTGCATGCGCAGGTTTACACGCCGCCGCCCGGCGCACCGGCCCAGCCTGCGGATCCGCCCACGGACAGCGCTTCGCGTCCCGCCAGCGCACCCGCCGCCAGCCCGCTCGGCCAGGAAATTCCGCTGCTCGATCCATCCGCCGAGACCCTCACCGTGGGCGGCGTGGCCATCCCGCTGGGCGACAACCGCCTGCTCAAGGCGCGCTTCGAAAAATTCCTCAACCAGCCGCCGGAGAGCGATGAAGACGCGGAGCGCTATCGTGAGACGGTCGCCGAGATTCTCGCCACCATTTCCCCTTTCCGCAAAGGCGGGCCGGATCTTTATGCGGCCTTCAAGCTGCTGCCCACCGCCTCGTCCTATCCCGGCGATGCCAATCTGTGCAGCTCGCTCGCCGAATCGATCTACACCGCGATGCTTGCCAAGAAGGACGTCAACAGCCTCAGCAAGCTCAACCAGACCATCGAGGAGGAAAAACGCGCCATCATCTCCGCCGGCGACTGGAAGGCGCGCCACGAGCGTGAAAAGGAGCTCGTCAGTGCCAAAAGCACCGGCGGCAAGGATGCCAAGCAAGCGGAACCGCAGGACACCGGCTCCGGCACCAATTCGCTCAAATACTCAGAAACCCTGCGCCGCATCGCGGAAATCGAGGCGCTCAAAAAAGCCAACATCGTGCGCACCGAAGCGCAGACCCTGCAAACCAAGGCACAATACCAGGTGAACATGATCCAGTGGTTCGTTCAGCGCCGCTATGAGCATGTCCTGATGGCCGCCCGCTTCTACAACCAGATCTGGAAGGATGGAGATGCCACCCTGCGCATCGATGAAAACTCCGATGTTTCCAAACTTTTCACCGAGTCGGTGGGAGTGAGTCCCACCGTCGCCTCGCTCGACGCGCTTTCCAACGAGGCGATCCGCGAGGTTTCCAAATACGTCGAGGCCTTCGATCTGATGCTCTCGCGCGACGAACTCCACTCGGCATCGCAGCGGCTGATGGAAGCCTTCGCGCTCGGAGAATACCTCGCGCCCGTCGCCACTTTGCCATTGGATAAGAAACGCCGCATCGCCGATTACGTCCGCGATCTTCACGAGCTTTACGGCACGCTGCAGGCCCGCGATTACACCAGGACCCAGGAGCTTGCGGACCGTTTGAAAGCCAGCGCCAGGGATTTCCCGTCGTCCAAGGTGGACAGCGCCATCGCCGGCTACACGCTTGCCTCGGACCTCGCCATCGAGGAAGCCAAGGCACATCTGTTAGGTGGTGATTCGGACAAGGCCGCGGAAAAAATCAAATCCGCCGCCGAGATCTGGCCCACCAATCCGAAGCTCGCGGAATTCCGCACGCTCATTTCCAACTCCGGCCCGCTCGTCCAGGCCCGCAATGATTTCGACCGCCTGCTCGCCGAGGGCAACTACCGCGAGATCGCCCGCCGCCAATACGAGCTGGCACCCGCCATCCAGGGCGATGCCACCCGTGAGGATGCCTTCAAGCAAATCATCGGCAACCTCACCAAGATCGAGGCCGCGCTCGGCAAGGCCGCGGAGTTCAGCAAGGTCGGCCAGAGTTATGCCGCATGGGAACAACTCGCCGAACTGCGCGAACAGTTTCCCGACGATCCGAAACTCGGCCGCGAGCTCGAACTGCTCGCCCCCAAGGTGGCGGATTTCACCAAAGCGCTCGATACCGCCCGCCAGTTTGAGAGCAGACTCGACTCACAAACCGGCACCGCCCTCTCCTGGTATCTCAAGGCCCGCTCCATCCACCCGCAGAGCAAGCTCGCCGAGGAAGGCATCAAGCGCATGGTGGCTGAAATCCTGCCCGCCGCGCAAACCGCAGCAGGCACCGGCCAGTGAGGAACGATTTTCAAATGCCCGCCCGCCGTTGGTATCGGCGACATTTACCGACCACCTCCATGGCAGGATGGTCATGGGATTTCGAGGAACCGCTCCTCAATTCTTCACCGGTAGTGAGTAGTCATCATCGGCCCCGCCGTCCTTGGTGGTGGTGATCCAGTCATCCAGCGCGGCGCGGAGTTTGGCGAGGGCGGCTTGATGCTCCGGCTTGCTTGAAGTGGCGAGATTGATGGTCTCGTGCGGGTCCTTGCGCGTGTCGTAAAGTTCCTCTTCCGGCATCGTGGGCGCGGTGAGGAGTTTTTGCGCGGGAGTCGTGAGTTTGCCTTCGGCGTCGAGTTGCTTGAGCAGGTTCCACGCGGGATAGCAGTTTTCCTTGTAGCGATTGGCCAGCAGGAACGGGCGGTCCGGCGTGAAGTTGCGGATGTAGCGGTAGCGGGCGTCGCGCGCGGTGCGCAGGCGGAAAACCGTTTCATCGCAGCGGTCGCGCGCGCCGAAGACCACCTCGCGCGGTTTTTCCGCGTGCGGGCCGAGAAACACGCGGCCCTGCATGAGCGGCGGCCTTTCCACTCCGGCGAGGGCGAGCATCGTGGGTGCGAGATCGATCGCCTCCAGCAGTTGATCGCTCACCGTGCCCGGAGCGAACGGGGCGCTATCGGCGAGTGATTCCGGCCAGCGGATGATCAGCGGCACCAGCAACCCGGAGTCATAACAAAACTGTTTTCCACGCACGTGGGCTCCGCCGTTGTCGCCGAAGAAGACGACGATTGTGTTGTCCGCCAGGCCGTCGCGTTCGAGTTGTTGCAAGACAAGGCCCACCTTGCGGTCGAGTTCGGTGGCGGAGTCGAGGTATTCGGCCCAGTCCTTGCGGATCACCGGATGGTCAGGGTAATACGGCGGTAAATCCACCTTGGCGGGATCCGCGTGGGGCGGTGCCTTGAAGATCCGGTGGGTTTCGAAAAAATTCAGCTGTGCATAAAACGGCTGGTTTTTCTTCAGGTCCGCCCAGTCACGCGAATCCCATGGCTCGCTGCGGGTTTTGAAATTCCAGTCGTCTTTGGGAATGCCGTCGAAACCGAAATCCGGCGGCAGTTTGAACAGATTGGCGTTGAAATATCCGGCATCGCGCAACCACTCCGGCAGCACGCGGATGCCTTGCGGCAGCGTGTAGTCATCCTCGCGGTGCGAGCGGTGGTGGTAGGCGTCGATGCTGGTCTGGTAGTGCCCGGTCATGAATGCCGAGCGGGAGGCAGAGCAAACCGGCGAGGTGGTGAAGAAGCGGGTGAAGCGCGCTCCTTCAGCCGCAAGGCGGTCGAGATTCGGGGTGTCCACATGGCGCTCGCCATAACAAGCAAGGTGCTGGCCGAAGTCCTCGGCGATCAACCACAGGATGTTCGGCTTGGCTGGCGCAGCCTGCAGCGGCGAACATCCGAGCAAAGCAGCGAAGAACAGCCGCAAGATGGGTTTCATGGAAATCATCATCGCAAGCAGCCTGCGATGAACCGGGGCAAACCGGCAAGCGCTTCATTCATCGCAGCCAGAAACTGAAGTAAAGATACATGCCGCCGACGAGCAGCAGGATGAGTCCGGCCATCAGCTTGTTGCCCCAGTCCCAACTGCCTTTGATCTCATCCTCGGCGAGGTGGTGGATCGAGCCATAGGTGAGGCCGCGGATTTGCTCTTCCGAGGGTGCGGGCGTCGCCAGCGAGACGGCGATCATGACCACCACGCTGATGAGCATCAGCACGCCGGTGGCGTAGAGGAAATTGAAGTCGCCGATGGCAGCGAGAATCGCGGGATCGCTCATTTTGCCTTCGGCCGCGCCGAAGAACGATTGGAGCGAGAGCTTGATCATGCCGAGCACAAAGCCAACGACCAGGGCGCTTGTCGCACCGGCGGAGTTCATGCGCTTCCAGAACAGGCCTAACAGGAACACGGCGGTGATCGGCGGGGCGAGGTATCCCTGCACACTCTGAAGATACTGATAGAGTCCGCCGTCCGAGATCTTGGCCATCACGGGAATCCAGATCATGCCGACGCCGACCACCACGGTGGTGGCGACCCGTCCGACGGCGAGCAGGTGTTTCTGCGACATGCCGGGGCGGAGTTTTTCATAGACGTCCACGGTGAAGAGCGCGGCACTGGAGTTGAACAACGAGGCCAGCGAGCTCATCAGCGCGGCCAGCAGGCAGGCGACGATCAGTCCGCGGATGCCGGTGGGCAGCAGCGAGGTGACCAGCGTGGGGAAGACCTGGTCGCCCTTGATA
>CAXNHR010000050.1:0-15612 GCA_964202135.1 Luteolibacter sp.
AACAACAAATGGCACGGCGGCAGCGCCATCTGATGGATCTGGCCGACATTCCATGCGGAAACAATGTGTCGGCGCGACTGCGGATTTCCCAACAGACCGTCGATGAGCAGGTGGATCTGGTCGATGGTGCGGCCCTCGGGTGTCGGCCAGGCGCGCCATTGCTTGCCATAGACCGGGCCGAGCTCTCCCTCCTCGTCCGCCCACTCGTCCCAGATGGTGACACCGTTTTCCTTGAGGTAGCGGGTGTTGGTTTCACCGCGCAGGAACCACAGCAGCTCGTGGATGATCGAGCGCAAGTGGAGTTTCTTGGTCGTCACGCAGGGGAATCCCTGGCGCAGGTCGTAGCGAACCTGGCGGCCAAAGACCGAAACCGTGCCCGTTCCCGTGCGATCCGAGCGGTGTTCCCCGTTTTCCAAAACATCCCGCATCAAATCGAGGTAGGTTTTCATGGCGGCGATCAAGCCACGCCCCACCCGGGGCCGGCAAGGAAGAAGGGGATTTGAAATCAAGTTTGCTGGAATCTTGACGGCATCCACCGAATCCATCAGTTTTTTGAAAAACCCAATCAACAGAGCCATGGAAATTCACGGAACCGTGCGGGACATCCTGCAAAACAAGGGCGGCGAGGTCTGGACAACCACGCCGGAAGCCACTGTTTACGACGCCATCGGCCTGATGGGTGAGAAAAACATCGGCGCACTGGTGGCGGTGGATGGCGACGAAGTCATCGGCGTGCTTTCCGAGCGCGACTACAGCCGCAAGGTGGTCCTGCAAAACCGCACTTCGCGGGACACCCTGGTGGGCGACATCCTTTCCCGTCCGGCGATCACCGTGAGCTGTGGCGACAGCATCGAAACCTGCATGCAGCTCATGACCTGCCGCCGGATCCGGCATCTGCCCGTCGTCGATAACGGCGCATTGGTCGGCCTGGTTTCCATGGGTGACCTCGTCAACTGGGTGATGCAATCGCAGCGCCACACCATACAACAACTCCAAGGCTATATTTCCGGCGAGTATCCAGGCTGATTGTCAGAATTTTTCTTCCCGCCGGTGGGGGGAGCACTTTAGAAATCCGGCCAGATGTCCGAAATCCCCACCCGCCCCGGAAAACTGATGGCCGCGAACCGCGGCGAAATCGCGATCCGCATTTTCCGCGCCGCCAACGAGCTTGGCCTGCGCACGGTCTCGATCTTCGCCGAGGAGGACCGTTTCTCGATCCACCGTTTCAAGGCCGACGAGGCCTATCCACTCAACACCGAGAAGGGTCCGGTAGGGGCTTATCTGGATGTGGAGGGCATCGTCGCGCTCGCCAAGCAGAAGGGTGTCACCATGATTCATCCGGGTTATGGGTTTCTCTCGGAAAACGCGGCGTTCGCCCGTGCCTGCGCGCGGGAGGGGATCATTTTCATCGGCCCGTCGCCGGAGCTATTGGAAAACATGGGCGACAAGACGGCGGCCCGCACTTTGGCGCACAAGCACCAAGTGCCCACCCTGCCGGGCACGGAAGACCCGATCACCGATCCCGACGAGGCGCTCACCGTGGCGCATGAGATCGGTTTCCCGCTCATCATCAAGGCGGCCTTCGGCGGTGGTGGCCGCGGTATGCGCGTGGTGGAAAAACCCTCGCAACTCCCCGGCCTGCTGGCAGAAGCGCAGTCCGAGGCGGAGAAGGCCTTCGGAAATCCCGCGGTTTTCCTCGAGCGGTACATTTCGCGCGCCAAGCACATCGAGGTGCAAATCCTCGGCGACCAGCACGGCAATGTCGTCCACCTTCATGAGCGCGACTGCTCGGTGCAGCGCCGCTATCAGAAAGTTGTCGAGGTCGCGCCCGCGATGCACCTCGATCCGAAGGTGCGCAAGGAACTCTGCGACGCGGCCGTGACGCTTGCCAAAGGCATCGGCTACAACAACGCGGGCACCGTCGAGTTTCTTTATGACATGGACTGCAACGAATGGTTCTTCATCGAAATGAACCCGCGCATCCAGGTCGAGCACACCGTCACCGAGTGTGTGACCGGCATCGATCTCGTCCGCTCGCAGATCCTCATCGCGCAGGGCGAGCCGCTGCACGGCGTGGAGGTAGCCATTCCGCAGCAGGACCAGATCCCCTGCAATGGCTTCGCCATTCAGTGCCGTGTCACCACCGAGGATCCGGAGAAGAATTTCTCGCCCGATTACGGCCGCATCCTCAACTACCGCTCGGCCGCGGGTTTCGGCATCCGTCTTGATGCCGCCACAGGCGATGCCGGCTCGGTCGTCACGCCGTATTATGACTCGATGCTGGTGAAGATCACGGCGATGGGCCGCGATTTTCCGATGGCCTGCCAGCGCATGGACCGGGCCTTGCGCGAGTTCCGCATCCGAGGCGTGAAGACCAACATTCCTTTCCTCGAAAACGTCATCGCCGACGAAACCTTCCGCTCCGGTCAGGCGCACACCAAGCTCATTGATACCAAGACCGAGCTGTTCCAGTTCCGCATCCGCCGCGACCGCGCCACCCGCACGCTGTCTTATCTCTCGGACATCACGCTCAACGGAAACCCGACCACCAAGGGATGGAAACCTGCCGCCCCCATGCCCAAGGCGCATGTGCCGGACTCGCTTGTCATCGAGCACCACGCGGAAGTGCCCATGGGTTCGCGCGATGTGTTGTTGGAAAAAGGCCCCGAGGGCTTCTGCCAGTGGATTCTGGACGAGAAACGCCTGCTCATCACAGACACCACGCTGCGCGACGCCCACCAATCGCTCATCGCCACCCGCATGCGCACCTATGACATGCTGCGCGTGGCCGAGGCCATGTCCCACCGGGTGCCCGAGCTCTTCTCGCTGGAAATGTGGGGCGGCGCCACTTTCGACACGGCGATGCGCTTCCTTTCCGAATGTCCCTGGGATCGCCTTCGCCGCCTGCGCGAAAAGATCCCGAACCTCTGCTTCCAGATGCTCTTCCGTGGCTCGAACGCAGTCGGTTACTCGAACTATCCGGACAATGTGGTCGCCGGTTTCGTGAAACACGCGGCGGACTCCGGCATGGACATCTTCCGGATCTTCGACTCGCTCAACTACCTGCCCAACATGCAGGTGGCCATGGAAGCCGCACGCGATCATGGCAAGGTGCTCTGCGAAGCGGCAATCTGTTACACCGGCGACATCAACGACGAGAAGCGCGACAAGTATTCGCTGAAATATTATATCAACAAGGCGAAGGAAGTCGAACGCATGGGCGCGCACATCCTTGCCATCAAGGACATGGCGGGTCTTTGCAAACCGCTCGCCGCCCGCAAGCTCGTCACCGCGCTCAAGCAGGAGATCGGCATCCCCATCCATTTCCACACCCACGACACCTCCGGCCTCAACGCCGCCTCCGTGCTCTCCGCCTGCAATGCGGGAGTGGATATCGTCGATCTCGCCATCGCCTCCATGTCCGGCTCCACTTCGCAGCCGAACCTCAACTCGGTCTCCGCCGCGCTCGCCAAGACCGAACGCGATCCGGGCCTGGATTTCGACTCGCTCAACGAGCTCTCCGATTACTGGGAAGAGGTCTTGGGTTTCTACAAACCCTTCGACTCGGCACCGCGCTCAGGCTCCGCCGAGGTATATGAACACGAAATGCCCGGCGGCCAATACACCAACCTCCGCGAGCAGGCCAACGCCATGGGCCTCGGCCACCGCTGGCGCGAAATCGCCCGCACCTACGCCGAGGTCAACCAGCTCTTCGGCGACATCGTGAAAGTCACGCCATCGTCGAAAGTCGTCGGCGACATGTGCATGTTCCTCGTCACCCGCGGCATCAAGGCGGCCGACGTGCCGAAACTCAAGCCCGGCAGCATCGACTTCCCGGAAAGCGTGATCGACATGCTATCCGGCGGCCTCGGCCAACCCGACGGCGGCTGGCCGGCGGACGTCCAGAAAGTCGTGCTCGGCAACAAAAAGGCCACCACCAAGCGCCCCGGCGAACTCGCCGACCCGGTGGACCTGGATGCCACCCGCTCCGAACTCTCCGCCAAGCTCGGCCGCCCCGCCAGCGATGACGACCTCTACTCACACCTGATGTATCCGCAGGTGTTCGCCGATTTCACGGCCTTCACGGCCAAATACGACGACCTCAGCAGCCTGCCTACTCCCGCGTTTTTCTATGGTCTCCACATCGGCGAGGAAATGGAGATCGAAATCGACCCCGGCAAGATCCTCATCATCAAGCTCATCAACATCGGCGAGGCCGACAGCGCCGGACGCCGCACCTTGTTCTACGAACTCAACGGCATGCCGCGCGAATCGATCGTCGCCGACAAGTCGCTCAAGGCCGTCTCCACAGCCAGTCGCCTAAAGGGAGAGTCGTCCAATCCGACCCACGCCTGCGCGCCGATGCCCGGCATGGTCACCGAGGTCGCCGTTTCCACCGGCCAGGAAGTCAAGGCAGGAGACAAGCTCGTCGTTCTCGAAGCCATGAAAATGCTCACCACCGTCAGCGCGAGCGCGGATGGCATCATCGCCGAAGTTCTGGTGAAAAAAGGTGATCAAGTGGACAGCGATGATTTGCTGGTAAGGATCGAGATGGCGTAATGTGTCTGGACTATTCCGCTCCAGTCACCCCCTCGCATGATTTTCGTCGTTTGAATCCTTATCACGGCATGGCCACAGGTGTCCGGGCGTATGCGCAACGTGGGCGTGCAGGTTGGCATTTGCTCCGGTTTGTTTTGGATCCCCAGAAGTGAAGTGCGTGATAATCCAATTGTTTCGCATTCGGTTTTTGCCGGCGACCAGTTCGTATGCGCTATCCATGAGTTAGCGGATGAGCCTGAAGGGCAGTTAACCGTCGAGGAAGTGAGTGTTCCTATGGCGTTTGTTCATGTGATAGCCGGGGAGTGATTGAGGGCTGTTCCGCGCGGAATACGATGGCGAGCTCGGGGTTGCATTTCAAATTGAGACGTGCGGGAATCCCGCCGGGCGTGGTGAGGGCGAACATTTTCCCGCCGACCTTGAAGGCGAGCGCATCCGGGCCGGAAGTAGTGGTTTGATGATTGCAATCTTCCGAACAAAAGATCAACTTGTCTTCGTTCCTCCAAGTTATGAATCTTTTAACGCGCACCGCTGTCTCGTTGTTCACTGTTTCCGCTTTGATCGCTCCTGCCGCCTTGGCCGAGAAGAAGCACAAGTTTACCGATTGGGATCTTGGCAAGGTTGTTTTCGGAGCAAGGCCGGCCCGCAAAGACACCAAGAGCAAAGTGGTGGTTCTGGAATATTGGGGTGTGAACTGCCCTCCGTGCATTGCATCGCTGCCGCATTTGGCGGAAATGGACAGCAAGCATCGCACCAGCGGTCTGGTGATCATCGGTGCCGAGTGTCAAGGGAGCACGAAGGATGAGATGAAGCCGCTTCTTGAGAAGGCGAAGGTGGATTACACGATTGTCGAAGGTGCCGAAGGACCGGTCGAGGTTACTGGTATTCCCCGTATTTTTGTTTTCGGTGCGGATGGCATGCTGGTTTTCGACGGTCGCCCGAGCGATCCGGCTTTTAAAGAGGCGGTCGAAGATGCTTTGGAAGATGCGGGTGGTTCCGCCGATGCTGAAATGGAGGCGGTTGCCGCGAATCTGATCGAAGAGCGTGAGTGGACGAACGCGACCGGTGGAAAAATCCGTGCCGCGGTTCAATCCGCCGATGAGACCAAGGTGACGTTCCTGATGTCTAACGGAAAGTCCGTTGGGTATCCTTTGGAAAAGCTCTCCGAGGAATCGCAGGAAGCGATCAACAAGGCGCTTGAGGCGACGAAGGAACAGGACGAGGACGAAGAAGAGTGATCTGCCGGCAAGAGTGGAGCCATGGTGAAGGCGGATTTGATGCGGGCGATCGTGGAGGAGAAGAGCTGGGAAGCCGACCTGCGGCATTGATCGGGCCGGGTGTCGCATTTCAACAATTTCGCCAACTTTGCCGATTCCCGTATGGCTGGAAGATGTTTTCCGCTCACGACCCCGCCGCCTCGCGGACGATGGCGGGGTGTTTGGCAGCGATCTTGAGCAGCGTGCGGGCCGCGCCGCTTGGCTGGATGGTTCCGCGCTCCCATTTACGGACCGTGCCGAGAGAGACGCCCAGCATGCGGGCGAATGCCTCCTGGGTGACATTGATTTCCCTACGGATTTTAGCGGCCTCGGTTTTCGCTTTCCATGCGCGGGCCCGGGATGCCCGGTATTTTTCCGGATCGAGCGCCTTGCGCTCCACGGTGCCGTCCGGACGCTTGGTGACTTTCCAGACGCGTCCGGGAGTGGTTTCCCCGCGTTCCATGGCGAGGGCTTCACGTTCGAGGGCTTCGATTTCGCGCTTTTTCATGGGTCGGGTTCGGTTTGGATTTGCTGGATTTCGGTTTTGGAAAGATTGGCTTGGTTGGATTTCTCGTAGATGCGGCAGAACTGGATTTTTTCAGGCTCCACATACCAATAGTAGATCACCCGCGAGCCACCGCGTTTGCCTTATCCGCTGCTGGCAACGCGGATTTTCCGCAAGCCTTTGGAACCGGAAATGACATCGCCGGCATCGGGTCTGTCGATTAAAAGATCCTGCAGGGCGAAGTAGTCCTCCTCACAGAGAATTTGTTGCACCGCCTATGTGAACATTTGCGATTCACTGAAGATCACGCTGGAGAATCTGGCTGAGGAGGATTTTAAATGCAACATAAAAAATGAGCAATGAGGGTATTTATTGGCGTGCAGGCGAACCGCGCCAGGGATCACGGAGGGGCGATTCCCATGTCGCGGCGGATTTTCTAAGAAAATTTCCGTAAAACGCAAAATAGGGCTTGTCAGGTCGGGTTTGATTCCTAGATTCGCCGCCCCGCATTGCGATCCGCCGATTTTTCCCAAAGGGGCGGATCATTTTACCAAGGGAAAATTTATCGGGTCAGCTCCGGAGAAAAGCTTCAGCGAGGTTTCCTCGTCGTCGCTCCGGTTTGTCCCCATGCAAAACCAGAACCACGCAGGAAATCATGCCGACCATCAATCAGCTCGTTCGCAAGGGACGCCACACTCCGGCCGAAAAGTCGAAGTCACCCGCTCTCGTGAACTGTCCACAGCGCCGCGGAGTCTGCCTTCAGGTGATGACCCGCACGCCCAAGAAGCCGAACTCGGCTCTCCGTAAAGTGGCCAAGGTGCGCCTTACCAACGGATTCGAAGTCATCGCCTACATCGGCGGTGAAGGCCACAACCTCCAGGAACACTCGATCGTGCTCGTGCGCGGTGGCCGGGTGAAGGACCTTCCGGGTGTCCGCTACCACATCGTCCGCGGTTCGCTCGACACTCTGGGCGTCGATAAGCGCCGCCAGTCGCGTTCCAAATACGGCGCTAAGCGTCCGAAGCCCGGTGCCGCCGCCGCTCCTGCCAAAAAAGGCGGGAAGAAGTAATCCTCATTCAATCCTAACTTTACCCACTCAACGCCATGCCACGCCGCAAGCGAGTTTTTGAAAAGCCGGATCGCCGCGATCCCCGTTATGACAGCGCCCTCGTCGGTCACCTCATCAGCAAGGTGATGCGTGACGGCAAGCGCTCTCTCGCGCAACGCATCGTTTACGCTGCGATCGAGCGCGCCAACGAAGGCATCGACACCGTCGATCCTCTCGAAGTCATCACCCGTGCCGTGGAAAACTCCAAACCACGCGTGGAAGTGAAATCCCGCCGTGTCGGTGGTGCTACCTATCAGGTGCCGCTTGAAGTCGCGCCGGACCGTTCCGAGTCGCTCTCAATGCGCTGGCTCGTGACCTATGCCCGCAACCGCAAGGGCACTCCGATGCACGTGGCGCTGGCCAACGAGATCAAGGACGCCGCCAACAACCAGGGTAACGCCGTCCGCAAGCGTGACGACGTTCACAAGATGGCCCAGGCCAACCGCGCTTTCGCCCACTTCCGCTTCTAACACCGATACGCGCCGAGCATTCCCGTCCGTGAATCCTAACAGTCCAAACCGCCAATACGTGCTCGAGCGCACCCGGAATATCGGGATCGCCGCGCACATTGACGCGGGCAAGACGACGCTCACCGAGCGGATTCTTTTCTACACGGGCATGATCCACAAGATCGGCGAGGTGCATGACGGTGCCGCCACCACCGACTGGATGGAGCAGGAGCGTGAGCGTGGAATCACCATCACCTCCGCCGCCGTGACCACCGAATGGTGGCAGCGCGCCGAAGCGGGGACCGTGAAACTCTTCCCCGAGCAAAAGCAACGCATCAACATCATCGACACTCCCGGCCACGTGGATTTCACCGCCGAGGTCGAGCGTTCGCTGCGCGTGTTGGATGGTTGTATCGTCGTCTTCTGCGGAGTCGCCGGAGTCCAGCCGCAGAGTGAAACCGTCTGGCGTCAGGCCACCAAGTATAACGTCCCGCGCATCGTTTTCGTCAACAAGATGGATCGCACCGGTGCTGACTTCGACAACGTCTTCAACGAGGTGAAGGAGAAACTCGGTGCCAACGCCGTGCGCATCCTGATCCCGATCGGTTGCGAAGACCACCTTGCCGGCCAGATCGACGTCGTCAACCAGCGGGCTGTCTATTTCTCGGACGACGAAAAATACGGCTCCACCTACACCATCAAGGAACTCGAGGGCGATCTCAAGGACATCGCCGCCGAAGCCTATCAGGAGTTGGTTCACGCAGTGGCCGATGTCGATGAGCAGGTCGGCGAGAAGTTCCTGAGGGAGGAAACGGTTTCGCTTGAGGAACTCAAACAAGGCATCCGCCGCGCCACCATCGCCAACAAGCTGGTCCCCGTTGCCGGTGGCTCCGCTTTCAAAAACAAGGGCGTCCAATATCTGCTCGACGCCGTTGTGGATTATCTTCCCAGCCCGCTCGACATCCCCGCCGCCGTCGGCATGAACCCCGACAACGAAGAGGAAAAGATCGAGGTGCCCACCACCGACCAGGGCAAATTCACCGCCCTCGCCTTCAAACTCTGGGCGGACAAGTTCGTCGGCAAACTGGTATTCTTCCGCGTCTATTCCGGTGTCATCAAGAAGGGCGACACGGTTTACAATCCGCGCACCCGCCGCAGCGAGCGCGTCGGTCGCCTGATCCAGATCCAGGCCAACGAGCACAAGGACATCGACGCCTGCTACGCCGGCGACATCGCGGCCATGGTCGGGCTGAAAAACGTCACCACCGGTGACACGCTCGCCGCTCACGGCCACGACGTTTTACTCGAACCCCCGACTTTCCCGGAGCCGGTCATTTCCATGGCCGTCGAACCGAAGACCAAGGCCGACCAGGAGAAGCTCGCCATCGCGCTCAACCGCCTTTCCGAAGAAGATCCGACCTTCATGGTCAAGACCGACGAGGAAACCGGCCAGACCATCATTTCCGGGATGGGTGAGCTTCACCTCGAGATCATCATCGACCGCATCCGCCGCGAGTTCAAAGTGGAGGCGAATACCGGCGCGCCGCAGATCGCTTACCGCGAGACCATCACCAAGGCCGCCAATGGCGAAGGCAAGCTCGTCAAGCAGTCCGGCGGCCGCGGCCAATACGGCCACGTCCGCCTTGAGATGAAGCCCAACGAAAAGGGCAAGGGCCTCACCATCGAAAACAAGGTGGTCGGCGGCGAGATTCCCAAAGATTACATCAACGCCGTTTACAAGGGCGTGAACGAGGCCATGACCAATGGCATCATCGCCGGTTATCCGGTCATCGACGTCCACGTCGATATCCTAGGCGGCTCCTACCACGAGGTGGACTCCAACGAGAACGCCTTCACCATGGCCGCCATCTTCGCGATGAAGGACGGTTTCAAGAAGGCCAAGTCCATTTTGTTAGAGCCGATCATGGCCGTCGAGGTCTCCACACCGGACGACTATCAGGGCGACGTGATGGGCGACCTTTCCCGCCGCCGCGGCCACATCCAGAACACTGAAATGAAAGGCAAGCTCTCCATTGTGCATGCCAATGTTCCGCTCAAGGAAATGTTCGGCTACTCCACCGCCGTGCGCACCCTTTCCTCCGGCCGCGCGTCCTACGCGATGACTCCGTCCCATTTCGAGCAAGTCCCCACCAATATCGTCGAAGAGATCATAAGCGACCGCATCGGTTAGCCGAACCTGATCACTCGCCCTGTAGAACCACCACGTAAACCGTCAAGCAACCTCCACCATGGAAAACCAGAAAATCCGCATCCGCCTCCGCGCCTTTGATCACCGCGCGATCGACCGCTCCGCCCAGGAAATCGTGGAGACCGCCAAGCGCACCGGCGCCCGCGTCGCCGGCCCGATCCCGCTGCCGACCCGCATCGAGAAGTTCTCCGTCAACCGTTCGGTGCACGTGAACAAGAAGTCCGCCGAGCAATTCGAAATCCGCACCCACAAGCGTCTGCTCGACATCGTCGATCCCACCGCCCGCACCGTGGACGAGCTCAAGAAGCTCAACCTCCCCGCCGGCGTGGACATCACCATCCGCATCTGAGTTTCCGCCATCAGGTTGCTCAAATTTCAAATTTCAAATCTCAAATTTCCACCGCCATGTCACTCGGCCTCCTCGGCAAAAAACTCGGTATGACCCGCCTGTTCGACCAACAGGCAGGGATCATGATTCCTGTCACCGTCATCGACGTTTCCGGCAACACCATCCTCCAGTCCAAGACTCCGGAGAAGGACGGCTACACCGCCGTGCAGGTCGGCTTCGACGATCAGAAGGAGCAACGCGTCATCAAGCCGGACCTCGGCCGCTTCAAGAAAGCCGGTTCCACTCCCAAGCGCTTCGTGCAGGAGTTCCGCTTTGAAAACGGTGCCGCCGTTCCTGAAACCCACCCCGGTATGGAAACCTTCACCGCCGGCCAATGGGTGGACGTGATTGGCGAATCCAAGGGCAAGGGCTTCCAGGGCGCCGTCAAGCGCCACGGTTTCGGTGGTCTCAAGATGACCCACGGCTCCATGATGCACCGCCGGACGGGAGCCATTGGCTGCCGTTCCACCCCGGGTCGCGTCTGGAAGAACCAGAAGATGCCCGGCCACATGGGCACCACCCGCACCACCGTGCAGAACCTCAAAGTCGTCGCCGTTCGTCCTGAAGATGGCGTCATCCTCGTTTCCGGAGCGGTCCCAGGCACCAAGGGCAGTTATGTCACCGTGCGCGCCGCCAAGAAGAAGACCGCCTGATTTCAAGGCATCCGATCAACTCTCAAGATTCCAAGTCATGTCAGCCAAGTCACTCACCGTCGAAGACGCCCAAGCCGCCAACCTCGTGCTGGTCGGTCCGGAAAAAGGACGCCAAGCCGTGCACGATCTCGTGACCGCCTACCGCGCCAATCGCCGCACCGGTTCCGCCTGCACCAAAACCCGCGGCGAGGTTTCCGGAAACAACAAGAAGATCTACAAGCAGAAGGGCACCGGCAATGCACGTCACGGTGACAAGCGCGCTCCCATCTTCGTCGGTGGTGGTGTCGTCTTCGGACCGCGTCCACGCGATTACTCGAAGAAGGTCACCAAGACCGTTCGCAAGCTCGCCCTGCGCCGCGTCCTCGGCGACCTCGTCGCAGGCGGCAAGATCCAGACGGTGGACTCCTTCTCCATCGCCGATGGCAAGACGAAGTCCTTCATCGCCTCCATCAACGCGATCACCACGCCGGGCAAGATCCTCGTGGTTTCCAACTCCTTCGATGAGCCCACCTACCTGGCCGGCCGCAACGTCGCCCACGTGCAGCTCGTCACCGGTTCAGACGTCAACGTCGAACAACTCCTCCTTGCGAACTCCGTCATCCTCGTCGGTGACGCGCTTCAAACTCTTGCGCAGCGCAGCGCCTGAACCCCGGACCCCACACCGAGATCATGAAAGACATTTACCAGGTCATCAAAAACGTCCGTCTCAGCGAGAAGGCTACAATGCTTCAGGAGACGAACAACGAAGTCACACTCGAGGTTGATCCCCGGGCCAACAAGCTCGAGATCAAACAAGCCGTCGAGCAACTCTTCGATAAATCCGTCGTGGCGGTCCGCACCGCCAACTACGACGGCAAGCAACGCCGTAAGCGCCGTGCCGATGCCGGTCGCACCAACCACTGGAAAAAAGCCATTGTCCGTCTGAAGGAAGGCGAATCGCTCGATCTGATCTGAGCGCTCCGCCCGTTGCTCCAAACGTAACACCTCACCGTTCCGCGAGTCATGCCATTGAAAAATTTCAAGCCCATCACCCCGTCCGCACGCTACAAGAATCTCCCGTCATTCGAGGAGATCACCAAGAGCAAGCCTGAGAAGAGTCTTCTCACGCCGCTGAAGCGCAGCGGTGGCCGCAACAACACCGGCCGTATCACCTGCCGTCACGTCGGTGGCGGTCACAAGCGCCACTACCGTTTGATCGACTTCAAGCGCGGCCGTCATGACGCGCCCGCCAAGGTCGTGGGTATCGAATACGATCCCAACCGCACCTGCCGCATCGCACTCCTCCAGTATGAAGACGGTCAGAAATCCTATATCCTTGCCCCGCTCGGTTTGGAAGTCGGACAAACCGTCGTCGCCGGCCAGAACGTCGCACCTAAAACCGGCAACGCCATGCCACTCAGCGCCGTGCCGCTCGGCACCTCGATCCACAACATCGAGCTCATCCCGGGCAATGGCGGCAAGGTCGCCCGCGCCGCCGGCCAGATGGCAGTGCTCTCCAACCGCGATGGCGGCTGGGCCCTCGTCAAGATGCCATCCGGCGAGATCCGCCGCTTCAACGACCGCTGCTTCTGCACCATCGGCCAGGTCGGCAACCGCGACCACATGAACGAAACGTCCGGCAAGGCCGGCCGCACCCGCTGGCTGGGCGTTCGTCCCACCGTCCGCGGCATGTGCATGAACCCGGTGGACCACCCGAACGGTGGTGGTGAGGGCAAATCGAAATCCGGCGGTGGCCGCCAGCACCTTCTCAGCCCATGGGGCCACGCGAAGGGCCAGAAAACCCGCCACAAGAAGAAGACCACCGGCGTCTTCATCGTCGAGTCCCGCCACAAGAAGAAGTAACCGTTTTCAACGTCTAACCAACTCACCTTCCCATGCCACGTTCCCTCAAGAAAGGCCCGTTCGTCGATCAGAAGCTTCTCGCCAAGATCGATGCCATGGCCGATGCCGGATCCGACCGCAAGCCCATCAAAACATGGAGCCGCAAGTCGATGATCACTCCGGATTTCGTCAGCCACAACTTCGCCGTTCACAACGGCAAGACCTTCGTCCCCGTTTACGTCACCGAAAACATGGTCGGACACAAACTCGGCGAATTCGCACCCACCCGCATTTTCCGCAACCACGGCGGCATCGGCAAGAAGTAAGCCTTTCGATCCAATTCCCCGCGATTCCCATGCGCTCCACATTCCATTCCAAAGCTCTCGCCGCCGCCCTCGGGTTGCTGGTGTCGGCCGGAATGTGTGCCGCGGAGTCGCCGAGCCCGGAGCAGCTCCAGCAAGTCATCATCGATTTGCAGGAACAAAACCAGGCTCTCCAGCGCAGCCTCGCCGAGGCCAACCGCGGGGAAAAACAAGCGTCCGAACAGCTCACCCAAGTGCGTGAACGCCTCGAGGCGCTCGGCAAGAACCTGCTCGATGGCGGCGATGACCGCCTCATCCAGGCCGCCGCCGATCTCCAACTGGCTAACGAACGCATCGCCGAAATCGAAGGAACCGCCAGCCGCCTGACCTTCGCCATCAACGATTACCTCCGCCAGGCGGTGGTCTCCGATCCGGATGCAAGGCTGCGTGTGGAAACTTCATTAAGAGAGCTTGACGCTGTTCTCGGACTGCGCCAAAAGCCCCGGCCCGATGTCCGGTCCGGCTCTCTTCAGCAGGCACGCATCGTCAGCCTTGATCAGGAAAGCGGCATGTTGGTTCTCAATATTGGTGAAAGCCAGGGAGCCAGAATCGGCATGTCCTTCCGCCTCTCCCGCGGGCAGCAGCCCTACGGAACCGCCATCCTCGCCGATGTCCGCAAGGGCGTCAGCGGCGTGTTTGTCGAATCCCTCGACAATCCCGCTGAAACCCCGCGTCCCGGCGATCTCGCCATTCTCGAAACACAAGCCTCAGCGCAGTAAATCCTCACGTTCTCCGTCCTATGGAAGTCAAAAGCACCAGCAAATACGTCCGTCTCTCGCCCAAGAAGGCGCGTGACGTCGCCCGGGAAATCCAAGGTCTGCCGGTATCGAACGCCCTCGATATCCTCACCTTCACCCCCAAGAAGGCCGCACAACTCATCGGCAAGACCCTTAAGACCGCCATCGCTGATGCGGAAAACAATTTCTCCCTCGATGCCGGCACGCTGGTCATCAAGGAAGCCGTGATCGGTGCCGCGCCTTCAATGAGCCGCTTCAAGCCCCGCGCCAAAGGCTCCGCCGGTCCGATCATCCGCCGCTCCAGCCACATTTCCATTACTCTCACGGGCTCCGCCCCGGAGAAGAAAAAAAAGGCCGCCCGCAAGGCAGCCCCCGCAAAATCCGAAGAAACTCCCGCCGCCGCTTCCGCTGCTGCCGAAGAACAAGCCTGAATCATCCTCTCCTAACATCCCTCACTCAACATGGGCCAGAAAGTAAATCCGATCGCATTCCGTCTCGCAGTCAACAAGGACTGGCGCTCGAAATGGTATGCCAGCGGCAAAGACTACACCGACAAGCTCCACGAGGATCTCGCGATCCGTGGCTACCTCAAGAAGAAGCTCCAGAACGCTGGCCTCGCCCGCGTCGTCATTGAGCGCGCTTGGAACAGCGTCCGCGTCACCCTTCACACCTCGCGCCCCGGCCTGATCATCGGCCGTCAGGGCAAGGAAATCGAAGTGATGACCAAGGAAATCACCGATCTTTGCAAAGGCGCGCAGGTCAAGATCGACATCATCGAAATCCGCAAGCCCGAGCTCGATGCCCAACTCGTTGCCGAGCAGATCGCCGTGCAGCTTGAGCGCCGGATCAGCTTCCGCCGTGCCATGAAACGTGCCTTGCAAACCGCCATGGAATTTGGTGCCGAAGGCATCCGCCTCCGTTGCGCAGGCCGTCTCGGCGGTGCCGACATCGCCCGCGCCGAAGGTTACCGCGAAGGCAAGGTGCCGCTGCAAACCCTCCGTGTCCCGCTCGACTACGGTTTTGCCGAAGCCCGCACCGTTTACGGCATCATCGGCGTCAAGTGCTGGGTCAACAAGAAAGAGGACGATGGCACCGGCGGCAAACCGCAGAACGGCCGTGGTGATCGCGGAGACCGCGGTGACCGTGGTAGCCGCGGCGGCGACCGTGGTGGAGATCGTGGTGGTGACCGCCGCCCGAACCCACGCAACTGATTCATATTATTTCCCCAACACTCACCATTAATTTTCCCAAGGAGGACTGAGCCATGCCTTTGATGCCCAAACGAACCAAGTTCCGCAAGAGCCACCGCGGAAGCCGCTCTGGAAACGCCCAGCGCGGAACCACCGTCGCCTTCGGTGACTTCGGACTCCAAACCCTCGACCGTGGCTGGATGAGCAACCGCCAGATCGAAGCCTGCCGTATCGCGATCAACCGCTCGCTCAAACGGAAAGGCAAAGTCTGGATCCGCATTTTCCCGCACAAGTCCATCACTTCCCGCCCGCCGGAAACCCGGATGGGTAAGGGCAAGGGCGCCGTGGAAGGCTGGGTCGCCGTGATCCGCCCCGGC
>CAXNHR010000051.1:0-15280 GCA_964202135.1 Luteolibacter sp.
TTCACCGAATGCCACCGCGCGATGGGTCGGCGGGTTTTCGAGCTTGGTGAAGGTGTAGCGCTCGGTGTCGGAAAGCGGCAGCAGCCAGCGCTGGAGTGCGTTGAGTCCCGCGCGGGGTGTCAGGGTGAAGGCAGTTGCGGAAACGGCCGCGAGAGCCATCGCGGCAAGCGCCCAGCGCCGGTGCCGTTGCGGTGGCAGCGCCTCGTCGAGCTTGCGGCGTCCGGTCTCGGCGGCCACCGCTTCCATCGCCGCCTCCCGCAGGCGTGGCGAGAGAGAGTCGGCACTACCTTGCTGATCCTGCAGCTCGATCACGCCGAGCAGGCGGTCGCCGAGGCCCGGGTAGCGCTTGGCGATCAAGCGCGCGAGCTCGCTTTCCCGCCGCTGCCGCCAGACCCAGCGGTGCAGCCAGTAGGGCGCGAAGATCGCAAAAAGCGAAACTCCACCCAGCAGAATCAAGAGGCGCGCCCAGCCCGGCGTTTGCCAAATGCGGTCGAGCCCATAAACCAGCAGGAAGGAAACCAGCAAGCCGATCAACCCGGCCGCCGCCGCTTCAAGAATTTTCACCCGCCACAAATGCCGACGAAAATCCGCCAACTGCCGGCGCAGCGACTCGGGGATATCGATCTGGTGTGGATGGTTGGAGGTGGACATCGATGACTGGCCCGGCCGCAGATCGCCGGGGATGCGGGAAACTTCCAGAAGAACGGGCGTTTCGCCAGCGGAATTTCCGCGATGAAGCGATTCCCGGAGGCCTCCTTGTCTGGCAGACGGCCAAGGACGGCCAGTCGTCAAGCGGCCCGTCAACCGATTCAATTCTTGTCGTTCCGTCGGACAATCATTAGGAATTCCTCATGATCAACGGAAACTTGGGAATCATCCTTTCCGGAATGATGCTGATCTGGGCAGTGCCGGCAGACGCCCGCACCTGGACGAACACGCTGGGTCGGACTTTTGATGCGGAATTCGTCCGTCTGGATGGCAACAGCGCGATTTTCGTGCTTCCCAACGGTCGCCATTTCTCCATGCCCGTCGCCGAGCTGGGTCCTGAAGATCAAGCGCGGCTGAGTGGCGGCGGGCGGGCCCCGCGAAATGAAGTGGTCGCCGCGAGTTTCGGAAGTCCATGGCCGCGGGAAGTCAGGCTCGACGGTCCGGTCGGCTGCAAGATCGTCTCCGAAGACAAGGCTGCCGGGCGCTACATTTATGAAAGCCCCGGCTATCGCTTTACCAGTGACTCCCGCCTGACGGATGACGCGCTACGCAACTTCGCCGTCATGTTTGAAGCGACACGGAAATATTCCAGAGGACTGCCCATCTCACTTGGTGGTGCCGCACAAGGCGGCGGAAGACTGGATATCCTCCTGTTCGGAACCCGCCAAGCCTATGCCCGCGCGGGCGGACCTCCTAACAGCGCTGGGGTATTTTCCCGTGGCGTCGTGTTGGTTCCCATGGAAAGCCTCGGCCTCAAGGATGTTGGAACCGGCTTCAGCCTCGACGTCAGGCGGCATAACAAGGTTCTGGTCCACGAGCTGGCCCACCAGCTCACCCCGGAGGCATATTTCGCGTCAGGCTCCATAGGATGGTTCAGTGAGGGACTGGCGGAATACATCGCCATCACGCCCTACACATGGGGCTATTTCAGCACGGATGTGCACGGTAATGTCGTCAAAGCCTATGCGACCGCAAACGGCGCGGACGGAACCGGAGGGCGGGCCATTGGCAGTGAAATCCTCGCGCCGAAACTTCGTTCGTTCTTTCTCATGCCCTACCAAACGTTTTCCGGAGAGAATGCGAATTTCAATTACGCATTGGGCCTGCTGCTGACCCATTATTTCTTCCACATGGAAGGTGGGGGAAAGGCGGGCCGCATCACAAAATTCCTCCAGGGCCTCCATGCCGGACAGCACGGAGAGGCGGCACTGAAACCGCTCCTCGGAGGTAGCACCTACGAGAAGCTGGAAGGCGAAATTTCAGCCGCGTGGGCGCGCATGGGGGTCAACATCCGCTTCGGCGGCTGATCCTGTTTTAGGACGACATCGTCCGTTCCAGCGCCTCATCCATTGCCTGCTCCACCAATCGGGCGGCGAGTGCTTCGGTGGCGGCGTCGAGCCGCTGGACGGCGGCTTTCAGCGGGTTGGCGGCACCGCTGGCGAGCGCCTCTCTCACAGCTGCGGCCGCAGCCTCGATTTCGCCGCGTTCGTTGTCACTCGCGAGACCTTGGGCGAGCACCGCCTCCACGGCGGGCAGGAGTTCCTCCGCCTTGAGCCGGGCCTCGGTGAAAACCCGCTCCGCCATGTCGGTGAACGCGTGCTCCACCGATTCGGAGACCATGGTTTCCACGGCTTCGTCATCCACGTTCACGGCGGCGTTGCCGAGTTTCACCACGGTGTCCCTGCCCGTGGAAACATCGCGGGCCAGCACTTCGAGAATGCCGTTTTCATCGATCTTGAATTGCACGCCCATCCGCGCCTGTCCCTTAGGCGCGGGGGAGAACGCGACGTCGAAATTGCCGAGTTGCCAGTTGTCGCGAGCCATTTCGCGCTCGCCTTGCAGCACCCTCACGCGCATCTCCGCCTGGCCGTCGGCGGCGTTGGTGAACATCTCGCCGGCCTTGCAGGGGATCGTCGTGTTGCGCGGGATCAAGACGTTCATGAGCCCGCCGAAAGTCTCGATGCCGAGGCTCAGCGGCGTCACGTCCAACAAGATCATCTGCCGCAGCGCACCGCTCATCACGCCGCCCTGAATCGTCGCGCCGAGCGCGATGGCCTCGTCCGGATGTTGTGAAACGTCCGGCTCGCGCTGGAAAAGTTCAGCCACGGCGCGGCGCACCGCCGGGATGCGCGTGCTACCCCCCACCAGCACGACGGCTTGCAAGTCCTCCGGCTTGAGTGCCGCGTCGGCGAGCGCCTTGCGGCAATGCCGCAGCGTCCGGCCGATCCACGGCGCGGCGATGGCTTCGAGTTCAGTGCGAGTCAGTGTTTGTTCGATGCTGTGAGAGCCATCATAAAACGGCAGACGGAATACGGCTTCCTCGCTCTCTGACAAGGCACGTTTCACCCGCTCCGCTTCTTCCATGAAACGCACGCGCAGCGCACCCGTCGTTTCGCCGATGCCCGCCTTTTCCCCGATGCGGCGCAGGATCAGCGCGTCGAGATCATCACCGCCGAGCCGGGTGTCTCCATGGGTGGCGAGCACTTGGAACACGCCGTCGCGCATTTCGAGAATCGAGAGATCAAAAGTGCCGCCGCCGAGGTCATAGACGGCGACGCGTGAGTGATCACCGAGTTTGTCCAACCCGTATGCCAGCGCGGCGGCGGTGGGTTCGTTGAGGATTCGAACAACCTCCAGTCCGGCGAGTTCGCCCGCGCGCTTGGTGGCGGCGCGTTGGGCGTCATGGAAATACGCGGGCACGGTAATCACCGCTTTTGAAATCGTGGTTTCCATCCGCCACTGGGCGATGCGTTTCATCTCGCGCAGGATTTCCGCGCTGATTTCCTCCGGCGATTTCCCCAGCACGCGCGGCAGGCCGTCGTTTCCGGCTTCCACCGGAACCGGGAAATGCTCCTCCACCTCATCCGCGCGGCAGCCCATCAGGCGCTTGATGCTGGTGACCACGCGATCTGGCTCCAGCGTGCGGCGGCGCAAAGCTTTTTCCCCAACTTCGACGGCCCCATCTCGGCCGATCCACACCGCGCTGGGTGTGATGCGCCGCCCGTCCTCATTGGCCAGCAGGATCGGAAACCCGGAATCCACCACCCCCACCGCGGAGTTGGTGGTTCCCAAGTCGATGCCCAGAATGATTTCACTCATGCGGCGGCGACTCTCGCGGCCGATGTTCCATACGTCAACGTCCGGTTGGCTGGCGGGATTTTCCACCTGCACGTCATCAACCCCGCGGGAGCAGTTGCGCCCAACCTCTTGGACAACCTCTCAACCGGGTAATTTCCCCCATCCCGATTTCCAACTTGGCTCGCCAGCACGCCGCAGTTAAATCCCCGTCATGCATGAGGTCGCCATCATCCTTATTTTCGGTTCGCTTTTGACCGTGATCACCGACCGGTCGTGCATCACCCCCAAAACCCGACCGGTCGTTCAATGACACTGTTATGCAAAAAGAAAACCATGAAATCTAGCTACCCTATACTCGCATGTGCGTCTCTGCTTCTTTTGTGCAGCTGCGCCACTACAGACTATAAGACATTCGAAGGCCGAAACACGGTGTTTGAAGGTGATGGCGGAACTCGTGTTACAATCGAGGGAATCGACTTTTGGGAGAACGGTGAACCGCCTAGGAAATTCGTGCTCATGGGAATTATTGAAGACGAGAGACCTGGTGGCATTATTCCGATGGCGAGACTCAAAGGGGATATCGCCAAGAAAGCGAAATTGCAGGGCGCTGATGCAGTGATTCTGCTGGGGAGCGCATCTAAGATCCGGGGATATGTCACTAATGCTTCGGCCACGACGACATTCAATGGAAATAGCGCCTATTCATCCGGAACGGGTATTTCCGCGCCGATTCTTCGTAATAGTGCGTCTTTTGCCGTTATTAAATACGTATAATAAGTAAGCCTAAGCCGCATCATCCAAACCCTGGAGGCTCTTCATCGGATGGCTCGTTGTGTTTACCGTCGGTATGGCACTTGAAAGAACCAGTTTTCACCTCCAAGACCCAGACTCTGAGCATGAGAACACTAACTGCATCCCACCCATCATCCCAGCATGACCTTCCTCTTCGACATCGGCCGCGTGCTTCTCGACTTTGACTTTGAGTCCTCGCTTGCGCGCCTGCTGCCTCCTGACTGCCCGGATGCGCACGAGCGCCTCGCGCGGCTGCTGGAACGCAAGGACGACTTCGAGACCGGAAGGATCGATCCGGATTGCTATATCCACTGGGCGCTCGGCGTGCTCGGCAGCGATGCCACGCCGGACCAATTCCGCCATGCATGGCAGCGCATTTTCACGCCCAACGAGCCGATGTGGCAAAGTGTGCGCCAACTCGCCGCCGCCGGTCATCGGCTGATCCTTTTCTCAAACACCAACGCCATCCACTGCCCGTGGGTGTTTGAGGAATACCCGCAATTCTCCCTCTTCCATGGCGCGGTGCTGTCTTTCGAAACCGGCCACATCAAGCCGCAGGCACCGATCTATCAGCATGCGGTGGACGCGCACGGCCTTGATCCGCAGAGCACTCTTTACATTGACGACCTGCCGCAGAACATCGCCACCGGCCGCGGGTTCGGCTTCCACTGCCATCAATACGACCTCGGCAACCACGGAGCCTTCGAGCAATGGCTTGCATCCCACCCACTCTGAAATCTCAAAGCTGAAATCTCAAATGTCCACCCTCACCATCGCCGGCCGCCAGTTCGGTTCCCGCCTGTTTCTCGGCACCGGGAAATTCTCCTCCAATGAAACCATGCGCGACGCGCTGGCCGCCAGCGGCACGCAAATTGTCACCGTCGCCCTGCGCCGCGCCGATCTCACGGGAAAGCATGATCCCTATGCCAACATCCTCGAGTTCATCGATCCGGAGAAATACCTCATCCTGCCCAACACCAGCGGCGCGATGAACGCGGAGGAAGCCGTGCGCCTCGCCCGCCTCGCCGCCGCCGCCGGTCTGCCAAAATGGGTGAAACTCGAAATCCATCCGGATCCCACCTACCTGCTGCCCGATCCCATCGAGACGCTCAAGGCCGCCGAAATCCTCGTGAAGGAAGGCTTCACCGTGCTGCCCTACATCAACGCCGATCCGGTGCTCGCCAAGCGCCTGCAGGAAGCGGGCACCGCCACGGTGATGCCGCTTGGAGCGCCCATCGGTTCTAACAGAGGCATCGCCACCCGCGACCAGATCCGCATCATCATCGAGCAGGCCATCGTACCGGTCGTCGTGGATGCCGGCATCGGCGCGCCCAGCCACGCCGCCGAGGCCATGGAACTCGGTGCCGACGCCGTGCTCGTCAACACCGCCATCGCCATCGCCAGCGATCCGTCACGCATGGCCATCGCTTTCAAAATGGCTGTCGAGGCCGGCCGCGAGGCCTATGAACTCGGCCTGCCCGATGTGCTCGACCACGCCAGCGCCACCAGCCCGCTCACCGGGTTTCTGGGATGATTTCCCTGAGCATCCCCTGCGACTGGGCGTTTGGCCCCGTCATTCACAAAAACCGGTCCAGAATCCTGCGGCTGGTGGCATCGAGGCCGGGCGGATTGCGGATCAGGAATTGGATGCCACGTTTGTCGATGATCATTAGCGTTGGCGGGGTCAGCCGCCGGATATCCTCCTCGGCATTGAGCACCAGGGTGGTGTCGCCGCGGTCCGTCTCGACGTGCCAGGTGCAGGGCGTGGCGTAACCCGAGACACAGCAGACACGCTGGATGACCGGCATGAATTCCCTGCCTTGCAGTTCCTCTTCGATCAGGCGGCGGATTGCATCCGGCACCGCGTCAAGGCTCGGGATCCAAGCCACCTCCTTGCCGTCGCGGGTCATCAAGGCGATGCCCTCTCCGGGAGAGGTGATGGGAAACGCCCTCGCAGGTTCCACATCCACGTGTTCGATGTCATCGGCACCGGTGAAAACCAGTTGCCCGAAGGTGTTGCGATGAAGTTGGAAACCGCCGGTCATGGATGTTAGATCTCCTTGAGGGTTGGCATCGCGGCATCGGAACCTTCTTCGATCGCGTCCATTGCGGGACCGCCGTTGAGGAATTCCATCTGCGCGCGCTCGAGCCGGAAATACGCGCCTTTCCTGGCGAGCAGTTCCTCGTGATCGCCTTCCTCCACGATTTCGCCGCGGTCGAGCACGACCAGGCGGTCGGCACGCCGCAGGGTGGAGAGGCGGTGGGCGATGGCCAGGGTGGTGCGGCCGCGGATCAGGTTGTCGAGAGCGCCCTGGATCTCCAGTTCGGTCTCGGTATCGACCGATGAGGTGGCCTCGTCGAGAATCAGGATCGGCGGATCGATGAGCAAGGCGCGGGCAATTGAAATCCGCTGGCGCTCGCCGCCTGACAGAGCCTGGCCGCGTTCGCCGACCAGCGAATCGTATCCCTGCGGCAGGCGCAGGATGAACTCGTGGGCGTGGGCCGCGCGGGCTGCGGCGATGATTTCCTCACGAGTCGCCCCGGGATTTCCATAAGCGATGTTTTCGGCGATCGTGCCGAAGAACAGGAAGGGCTCCTGCAAGACCAGGCCGATGTTGCGCCGGTAATCGGAAACCGGGAGGGAACGAATGTCCACGCCGTCGATGCGGATCGAACCTTCCGTCACGTCGTAGAAGCGGCAGATCAGATTGACCAGCGTGCTCTTGCCCGATCCGCTGTGGCCGACCAGCCCGATCATTTCGCCGGGCGCGATCGTTAGATTCACGTCGTGAAGGATGCCGCGCGTGCCATAGCGGAAACGCACGTTGCGCAGTTCGAGTGAGCCTCTCACGTGTTCGAGATACACCGGGTGGGATGGCTCCGGCACGCTCGAAACGTGGTCGAGAATGTCGAAGATGCGCTTTGCCGCCGCTGCCGCCTTCTGCGACATCGAAACAATCCGGCTCATCGAACCGAGCCGCGAGTAAAACCGGTTGATGTAGGCGAGGAAGGCCACCAGCACGCCCACCGTGATTTCGTTTTTCGACACCTGCCAGATTCCGAACCCCCAGACGACTAACAGACCTGCCTCGGTGAGAAATGTCACCGTCGGGGTGAACAGGGACCACACCTTGTTGACGCGGTTGTTGACGGCCAGATTGCGGGCATTGGCCTCGCGGAAGCGCTGCGCCTCGCGTTTTTCCTGGGCGAACGCCTTGACCACGCGGATGCCGGGAATGGTGTCCGCCAGCACGCTGGTGACGTCCGACCAGATCCGATAGACCTGATCGAAGCCATGGTGGAGTTTGTTCCGCACCACGTGAATCAACCATGCGATGAGCGGCAGCGGTGTCAGTGTCACCAAGGCCAGCAGCGGGTTGATCGAAACGAGAATCGCCGAAGTCATCAGGATCATCAGCAGATCGGTCACGAAATCCAACAGATGCGATGAAATGAACACGCAGATCCGGTCGCTGCCCGAGGAGATCCGGGCCATCAGGTCGCCGGTGCGTTTGCCGCCGAAGTATTCCAGCGAGAGCCCCTGCAGGTGTTCGTAGGTGGTGGTGCGGAGGTCGGAGCCGATGCGTTCGCTGACGATGGCGAGGAGATAGGTTTTGGCCCAGTCGAGAATCCAGGCGAAGAATGCCGCGGCGACCAGTCCGCCCAGCAGCATCATCACCAGGGTGGTGTCGATGGGCACGCCGTTCTGAAACGGGATCAGCACCCGGTCCATCAGCGGCATGGTTAGATAGGGCGGCACCAGGGTGGCGGCGGTGGCCAGCAGCGTCAGGACCAGGCCAGCCAGCAAGGACCGGGTGTAGGGTTTGGCGAAACGCCACAACCGGAACAAGGTCCACGGCGAAGGCGCGGCATGGACGGTCTTCGCGCATGTGGGACAATCCTCCTGCCCGGCCGGGATCGGGTTTTCGCAGATGGGGCACGCGGCATGTGGAAGCGGGACCACCGCCCGGTTTTCCAGCATGGCCCTCACCTGTTCCTGGAATTGCACGATGAGCCGCCTCACTGCCGCGTTCCGGCCGAGGGTGTGGCGCCAGCGGGCCAGCAAGCCGTTTTCATCCCGCAGGTCCAGGGTGCCGACGCCCGCGTGATCGCGGTGCTCCAACTGCAAACCCGGGCGCAAGTCCCAGTGCTGCCAGGCCGCATCGCCCGCGGCCTTGGCCAGCAGCCTGTGATCTGTTAGAACGACGACTCCATGGTCAAAGCGGAGTTGCACGTTGAGATCGAGTTCAAGGCAGGCAATCACGGTTTCCCCTGCGCCAAGCGCGGCGACAATTTCACTCCGCCACGGATCGGGAAGGACGGTGGCGGCGGATGGCGAACTCGAAAGGTCGGCTGGCGTCATCAGGAAATGTGGCCTCGGTATTCACAGCCGCCGTGAGGGGCTGAGCCGGGTTTTGACCCATTTCGGCGGGCATGCAACACATTTGTCCCCGCCACACATTTGTCCATTGGATCGGGTTGATTTGCGATACGGGGCTTGATTTGGCGGCGGGAACCCGAAAGAAGACGCCTTGTTACCGCAAGGCGGGACGTCGGCTTCATGAAACGCAAAGACATCCGGTTTCTCAATCTTCTCTCCCTTCGTGGTCCAAACATCTGGACCTACCGGCCCGTGCTGGAGGCATGGGTGGATATTGGCGAACTCGAAGAGTGCCCGTCCAACACCATCCCGGGCTTTGTAGAACGGCTGTGTGCATGGTTGCCAACCTTGTCCGAGCACCGCTGCAGCTATGGCGAACCTGGCGGGTTCGTGCGGCGCTTGCAGGAGGGAACCTGGCCGGGACACATCCTCGAACACGTCACGCTGGAACTCCAGAATCTCGCAGGCATGCCCGGCGGCTTCGGCAGGGCTCGTGAAACCGGTGTGCGCGGGGTTTACAAGGTGGTGGTGCAGGCTTGGCATGAGGATGTCACCCGCGCCTGCCTCCATGCGGCACGGGATTTGGTGATGGCAGCCATCGAGGATAAGCCCTTCGACCTGGCCGCCACCCATGAACGCCTGCGGGAAATCGCCGGCAAACACCTGCCGGGGCCTAACACCTCCTGCATCGTCGATGCCGCCACCGCCAAGGAGCGCGGCATTCCCGCGATCCGTTTGTCCGCCGACAACCTCATTCAACTCGGCTACGGCTCGCGCCAGCGGCGAATCTGGGCCGCCCAGAGCGACCGCACCAGCGCCATCGCCCAAGGCCTCGCCCGGGATCCCGAACTGAGCGCCCGATTGTTAGAGTCTTGCGGCCTGCCGATCGTGGACTCCGATGAGGAGAAAACGGAACCGGACGGGCGCGGTCGTTACCGATTGCTCGTGCTGGGCGGCACCTTGGTGGCCGCGGCCCGCATGGATGAGGATGGCAGCGCGGCGGACGTCACCAATCACGTCCATCCGGCGACGGCGACCGCGGCCTGTTTGGCCGTGCGGGTGGTCGGTCTCGACATCGCGGGAGTGGACGTTTTGGCGGACGACATTGCCCATCCGCTGGCCGCTCAAGGCGGAGCGATCGCGGGGGTGCATGAGGCTCCCGCATTGGTCCCGCACCTGCATCCGGCTTCGGGCGAGCCGCGTCCGGTTGGCCGCGCCATCGTCGATCACCTGTTTCCTAACGGAGATTCCGGCCGCATCCCGGTGGTGGGAATCACGGGTTCCAGCGGAGCCACGGAGGTTGCGCATTGGGTGACGGAGTTTTTGCGACTCTCCGGGAAATTCACCGGCCTGGCTTGTGGCGATGGCATGTTTCTCGATCGCCGCAAGGTGGAGTCGGGCGATTGCGGCACGTGGCACCGCGGCACCCAAGTGTTGATGAACCGTGCAGTGGAGGCAGCCGTGTTGGAAAACAGCGTTGAAGTGATTCTGGGCCAAGGCCTGGCCTATGACCGCTGCCAAGTCGCCGTGGTCACCGGCATCGAGCCCGAACGCCATTACGGGGCATATCACATCGAGGAACCCGAGCATGTGTTCAAAGTGTTTCGCACCCAGGTGGACGTGGTCTTACCCGGCGGCGCGGCGGCGCTTCATGCGGCCGATCCAATGGTGGTGGAAATGGCTCCTTTGTGCGATGGCGAGGTGATTTTCTTCGCCATCGATGGCGATCTGCCGGTGTTGGCCGCACATCGCGCGCAAGGTGGACGCGCTGTTTTCGTGCGTGGCGACCAGTTGGTCCTGGCCAGTGCGAACGATGAAACCTCCCTCCTCCCGCTGGCTCATATTCCCTTTCTAACTGGAGACCATGACCACCGTCGCCTGAACAGCGTGTTGGCTGCCGTCTCTGCGGCTTGGGCGCTGGACATCCCGCTGCACGTGATTCGCACCGGTGCCGAGACCTTTTCCGACGACCCGGCTCAAATCCGGTCGTCCGACGTCACCGACCCATTTGTTCCGATCACCCACACCGCATGAACATCCTTAATATCCGGGCGCTGCGCGGGCCCAATCTTTGGGGCCTTCACACCGCGATCCAAGCACTCGTCAGTTGCAGCGGGCAGGAACTTTGCCTTGATCATCTGCCCGGCTTCGAGGACCGCCTGCGTGAACGATTTCCACAAATCGCGCCGTTCCTACCCGGCGCGCCTCTGGTTTCCGCGCTGGAACTTGCAACCCTCGGCCTGCAAGCACAGGCGGGCTGTCCGGTCGCTTTCAGCCGCTCGGTCGCCGTCCCCGAACCCGGGGTCTATCAGGTAATCGTCGAATACACCGAGGAAGAGGTTGGAAGGCTGGCCATCGAGCTGGCGCTGGAATTGTGCATGGCCGCCCTCAACGACCTGCCGTTCGATCTGCCGGCCGCCCTCAACCGGTTGCGTGAACTCGACGAGGAGGTCCGGCTCGGCCCCAGCACCGGCGCGATCGTCGCCGCCGCCGTCGCCCGCGGCATTCCATACCGCCGGCTCACCGAGGGAAGTCTGGTGCAGTTCGGCTGGGGCAGCAAACAGCGGCGCATCCAAGCTGCGGAAATGGACAGCACCAGCGCCATCGCCGAATCGATCGCCCAGGACAAGGAACTGACCAAATATTTGCTGGAAGCGGCCGGTGTGCCGGTGCCCAAGGGCCGCCCGGTCACCGATGCCGGGGATGCCTGGGCCGCCGCTTGCGAACTCGGAGGTCCGGTGGTCATCAAACCCCGCGATGGCCACCAAGGCAAGGGAGTGGCCGCCAATGTTGAGTCCCGTGAAGAGGTGTTGGCCGGTTACGCCGCCGCGCATGAAGTCAGTCCCAATGTCATGGTGGAACAATACCTGCCTGGCCAGGATTACCGCCTGCTGGTGATAGGAAACCGCCTCGTCGCCGCCGCGCGCCGCGAACCGCCGCATGTCATTGGCGATGGCGAACACACCATTCAGGAACTTGTGGAAGAGGTCAACCGCGACCCGCGGCGCAGCGATGGGCATGCCACCTCTCTAACCAAAATCAACCTGGATGACATCGCCCTCGCCACGCTTGCCCATCAGGGATTTGATGCCGGATCGGTGCCGCGCAAAGGCGCACGGGTGATCCTGCGCAACAATGCCAACCTCAGCACCGGCGGCACCGCCACCGATGTCACCGATGACGTCCATCCGGAAATCGCGGCACGTGCCGTCTCGGCCGCGCAAATGGTGGGACTCGACATATGCGGCGTCGATGTCGTTTGCGAAAGTGTGCTCAGTCCCTTGGAAAACCAGGCGGGCGGAGTGATCGAAGTCAATGCCGCACCCGGTCTGCGCATGCATCTCCAGCCCTCGTTTGGCAAAGGCCGACCCGTGGGTGAGGCGGTGATTTCCACCATGTTCGACGAACGCGAGGATGGCCGCATCCCGGTCGTCGCCGTGGCCGGCACTAACGGCAAAACCACCACCGTGCGCCTGATCGCCCATTTGCTGGGCCTCACCGGAAAACGCGTGGGAATGACCAATTCCGACGGGATATATATCAACAACCAGCGCATCGACACCGGCGATTGCAGCGGCCCGCGCAGCGCCCGCAAGGTGCTGTTCCATCCCGATGTGGACGCAGCCGTCCTGGAAACCGCGCGGGGCGGCATCCTGCGCGAAGGCCTCGGCTTCGACCGTTGCGACATCGCCGTGATCACCAATATCGGAATGGGCGATCACCTCGGCCTCAATTACATCAGCACCGTCGAAGACCTCGCGGTGGTCAAGCGGGTCATCGTCCACAGCATCGCTCCCCATGGCGTGGCCGTGCTCAATGCCGCCGACCCGATCGTCGCGGGCATGGCGGATGCCTGCCCGGGTTCCGTCACCTTTTTCGCCCATGACCGTCACGAACGCGCGCTCGCCAATCATCTCGCCCAGGGCAAACGCGGTGTGTTCGTCGATGACGACGCGATTGTCGGAGCGAAAGGCAAACTCCGCTACCGCGTGTCGCTGGGCAACATCCCGCTTACCCGCAACGGCACCATCAGGTTTCAAGTTGAGAACGCAATGGCCGCCATCGCCGCCGCCTGGGGGCTTGGCATATCATGGGAGAAGATCCGCCGCGGCTTGGCCACTTTTGTCAGCGATGCGGCCACCGCACCCGGCCGCTTCAATGTGTTTACTCATCGTGGCGCCACCCTCATTGCCGATTACGGCCACAATCCGGACGCCATCCGGGCGCTGGTCCAAGCCATCGAGAGCATGCCGTCACACCGCCGAATTGTGGTCATCAGCGGCGCAGGCGACCGCCGCGATTGCGATTTACGCCAGCAAACGGAAATCCTAGGCGAGTCCTTCGACGAGGTGATCCTCTATGAGGACGACTGCCAGCGCGGCCGCGCCGATGGCGAGGTGATGGCCTTGTTGCGCGAAGGCCTGAGCAACGCCCGCCGCACCACCCGCACCGAGGAAATCCGCGGCGAGATGCTCGCCATCGACACCGCCCTCTCCCGCCTCCAGGCCGGCGACCTGGGTCTGATCCTCATCGACCGCATCGACGAGGCCCTCGCCCACATCGCCATGCGTAATGCCGAAGCATTAATGCCGCCCGCACCGGATTGCCTCGCGAACTCGGGCTATTCCAGTTCTACTGACAGATCAGCCTGAATCATGCCCTTTGTTGATAAAAACCGGGCTTTTGCACCGTCTTAACCGGACGGAGTTCCAGCGGCCTCCGCTCCTTGGAAATGAATTCGTCCCATCTCATACCATCCGTTGTCCTGATTTCCCTGTTGCTCGGATCTTGCTCGCCTTATGCCAGCATGAGGCACGAACCGATGGCCGTTCCGGCGGAATGGAAGAACGCGGGAAACTTTCCGGTGGCCGCGCCTGCCAAGGATCTTGCCCGCTGGTGGAACCGTTTCGAGGACCCGGCGCTCAACCGTCTGATCGCCGCTGCATTGAAGGACAGCCCGGACATCAGCTCGGCCACGGCGCGAATTCGCGAATCCCGCGCCCGCCGCGATGCCGAGCGCGCCGGCCTTTTCCCCGCGCTGGACGGCGGCCTTTCCCGCAACTCGCGCAGCACCGATTCCGATTCCTGCGGCAGGATTACCAGCACCTCCTACTCGGCTTCGCTCGACGCCTCGTGGGAAGTCGATCTCTTCGGCCGCCGCCGCAGCGCCGTGCAGGCCGCCGCCGCCAATCTCGGCGCTGCGGAGGAAAACCTGAATTCAGTCCACGCCGCACTCTCCGCGGAAATCGCCGCCACTTACACGAACCTCCGCGCCAACGAGGCCCGGCTCGTCGTCCTCAAACAAAACGTGACCACCCGCGAGCAAACCGCCCTGCTCGCCACATGGCGCCAGCAAGCCGGTGAGGCGGACTCGCTCGAAGCCAGCCAAGCCCAGAGCAGCCTCGAATCAGCCCGCGCGGCCATCCCATCCCTCGAGCAAGCCATTTCGCAAGGCCGCAACCAACTCGCCCTGCTCGCCGGACGCGAACCCGGCGCGCTCGATCCGATGCTTTCCGGAGGAAATGGCATCCCCAATCCGCCTGACAGTCTCGCCATCGGCATCCCGGCCGATGTGCTGCGCCAGCGGCCCGATGTCCGCGTCGCCGGCTATCAGGTGCTCTCAGCCGCCGCCAACACCCGCGCCGTTCAGGCAACACGCTACCCGTCGCTCAACCTCTTCGGATCGCTCGGCCTCAACACCATCAACGCCACCGATTTCCTCGACCCCGAAACCGCCGCCGCCACCCTCGCGACCAACTTCACCTCCCCCATCTTCAACGCCGGCCGCATCAGCGCCAACATCGAGGCGGCGGGCGCTATCGAGCAACAAGCCATCGATGCCTACCGCTCCACCGTGCTCACCGCGCTTGCGGAAACCGAGAACGCGCTCATCGCCTGCCGCCGCTCCGCCGAACGCCTCGCTTCCCTGGAGAAGGCCACGCGGCTCGCCCGCGAGTCCGACGAACTCGCGCGGCAGCGTTACGAGGCCGGCGAGATCGATTTCCTCGAAGTGCTCGATTCACAGCGCACCCTTCTCGCTCTGGAAGACAACCTTCTCACAACCCGCACCGACCGCACCATCGCCTACATCCGGCTCTACCAAGCACTGGGCGGCGGTTGGTCTCCCGCCGACTCCTGAAGCCATCTCCCCACTCTTACCGATGCCTCACATCACAACCCAGGAAGATCTATCCACCGTCGTCCAGCGCGGCAGGTCGAAGCCGCTGCGCAAATGGTCGCTCATCACCGCGGGTCTCGCCATACTCGGTGTTGCCGCATGGTATTTTCTCGCCGGAAAAAACCAGGAAAACGTCAAACCCG
>CAXNHR010000052.1:0-14671 GCA_964202135.1 Luteolibacter sp.
CCGGGTCATCTCTCGCCCGCCAACGCCACAAGCACCACAGTGGCCCGACATCCTCGCGGAATACCGTCTTTAAGCCGCCTTATCGATCAGCAAGACCTGTCCACTTTTGCTCAGACAATTAAATCCACTTTTGCTCAGTCGCCGACAGACCGCGATGCAAATCTTGCCGGAAGGCAGATTCTTGATATCATAGGGAGCACTTGGACGGAAAAAGCCGGCCTTGACAGTTCCAACAATCGGATCACCAAAACGCTGGTTGTTGAAGGTAATGGAACCTGTGACACTTTTCTGGAAATAGAATTTCCCGTTCAGGCCATAGGCCACGTCCACGACGTTTTCACCGAAGTCATATGTGCCATTCTCTTTACACACCTCGACGTAGCCCGGTGGTAGTGATGAGTTGATTCCCTTAACGAGGGGCTCGGAATAGGTCAGTCGACTGCCGTTTTTCATATAGGAAAAACGCAGTATGGTGGGCTGAGGGTTGGTGGAACTGACACACTGGGTGATGTCCAGGCGCATCGCGCACTGCAGCGCGCCGATCGAGTAGTTGTTCCAAGCGGTGGGTGAAAGGGTCAAGGATTCGGTGGCGGGATGTGAAAGACGGTCGAAGAAATCCGCGCCACGGTTGATCGGGATGAAGGCGGTGCGGCCGCTTTCCGAGGCGAGAGAGACCGGGAAGAACTCGCCCTGGGTGACTTGGTAGGTTTCACGCACGCCGGGGTTGAAGGGACTGTTGGCGAAGCTCTGGCCGCCGATCGAGGCATCGCTCGACAGGCTCATTCCACGGCGGCTGGCCAATGACGGCAACGCGGTTTCACCTTCGACAAGCGCCTTGCCGGCGAACACGTTGCCCTCGATGTTGACGTTCTGCCATGCCTCGCCCGACTCGAATTCCCCGAGCGCCATGAAGGAATCGGCGGAAATCGCCAGCTGCGAGGGGATTTCATAAATCGAGAGCACGAAATCGCGGCGCGGGCGGGCGACGAAAGTCCTGTCCGCATCGTGACCGGCCATGTCCATCGAGAAGGCCCACCAGTTGCGCTTGGCCACGAAGGGTTCCCCGGGCTTGGCATAGCCGAAGTTGATCTGCGGGTAGGTGAGCAGGTTGAACTGCGGGTAGGTGTCCACCGGCAGACCCACGCCGCTCTGGGCGAGTGCGCCATAGCGCTTGTCTCTGGAGATGATCGGGTAGAGCGGATCGCGGTCGATGGTGCTGAGGTTGGGGGTGGTGAGCGGTGGTGGAAACCCCGCTCCGAGGCTGCGGTTAATGCCCACTGAGACGTAGCCGGTTCCGCCGGGCAGCGCCTTGAAAATGCGGTCTGGAGCGGAGAACTGCGAGTCGCCGGTGTTTGAGATTCTGAGATTCGGAATCGCCAGCTTGGATGCCAGATCGCCTGAAATGGAGGTGGCTGCGTTTGCCAATCGCAGGGACTCGGTGAAGATGCTCTGCCAGCGCAGCGGATCGCGGTTGGTGGAGTTGCGGTTGGAGTCGGCCTGCATTGCCCGGATGGCGCGGTTGGGCGTGATGGCCACGATCGAGCGCAGCACCGCCTCCTCTTTCTCGCTGTAATCACTGCGCAGCTGGACATTGGACTGCACCGCATGGGCGTTCAATGCGCGGCGGTAGGTGTAAACCGTCAACAACGTGAGGATGATACCGGTGGAGAGCACCAGGAAATAGGAAACAAAGCCGGGTTTGCCGGGTCTGGAAGGGAAGGATTTCATTTTTGCATGGTTCCGGAATAAGTGACTTGCTCGCCGGCCGGCCCCACCAGTGTCATGCGCAGGATACCCTGCTCCATCGCGAACCAGACATTGGCGGGCTTGTTTGAAACGAACCATTGCGGGGCGTCGAGCACACCGCTGGTGGGCACCACATAATAATACAGCGCGGGACCATCACCGCGGTCCTCAAAGGACAGGATCGAGGCGCGCACGCTGCCGTCAGGCTGGCGGAAGTTGAGCAGCACCACCGGCGAGTCGGTCAGCCGGGGATTGCTGCCTGCAAGCGCTTCATTCACCGAGTCATGAAGGCGGAAGCGGTCGGCCTTGCCGACCAGTTTGCTTACATACAAGCTGATGACGGGAGCCTCCTCGGTGAGGAAGTTCTGGGTCTGATAGAGGCGCAGGAAGGCAAGCTGCTGATTGAACAACGCCATGACCATGCCGCCGATGGCCATGCCCAACATCATGGCGATGGTCAACTCGATGAGGGTGAAGCCCCGGCGGAGTGTTTTGCGGAGCGGGGTCATTGGGAGCGCAGGACGGTTCGGGATTTTGCGTAGGTGCGGCCGCCGATCTGATAGGTCAGCACGCTCTGGGCTTTCCAGATTTTCATCGCGGCCGGATTGGTCGCCAAGGTGCCATTGCCACCATCAAGCGGGAAGTTTCCCGTATCCGGCAGGCGCGTGCGCGTCACATTGCCAGTGATGGGCCGGTTGCCGGGCAGGCGGCCGACTTCCACCGTAGTGGTGGTGGTGGTTGGAAAATGCGGCCAGGGGGAATCCGCAGCCAAAAGATTCTCAAAAGGAATGCGCTCGGCGTAAGACCGCTCATAGGTCATGTAGGCGTCTGTGACGGTTTGCTGCAGCACCCACTGGCGCGGGTGGAGGATATTGAGCGAAAGCTTCAGCAGCAGCAGCCCGAGCAGCGTCAGGATGGAAAGCGCGAGCATCGACTCCACCAGCACCATGCCGCGATGCCGAGATCGCGCCTTGCGGACGGCGCGGAATCCGCCAAAACTACAGGCATGCCTTCCAAGGTTAAAATCGGAGCGCTTGTCGCTCCAACTTGGCGGGCATCATAAAATTTTAAGGAACCTTAACAAGAAAAATCTTCACTATTTTTGAACGTCTTGAAGATATTGTTTTCTTGATATTCTTCTGCTTATTTTCAATGACTTACGATTCCGACATTCTCCCTGAACTCCTCTAACTTGTCGTTGAATTCGTAAAAAATTTGGAAATCTTTCGCGTCGAGCGAGTGCATTTAACCAGATTTCAGTGCCAAACCAATCATTTTTTTAGAAAGATTGAACGCTTTGAAAGATTGATTTTCTACGTGATGACGTAGCCCGTCATTTACCGAGACCGAATCTGCGCTCCAGTTCGCGCATGCCGAACTCGGTGAGCGTCGGACGGCCATCAGCGGTGCAGTATGGTAGCTCGCAGGTGAACAATTCGGCGAGCAGGGGCCGGGCCTCGGCGAGTTTGGGTTCGATGAGGAGCACAGCGCGTTTGGCGAGCATGCGGGCGAGCCGCTCGAAGGCGAAACGCGCGCCCGACACCGGATCGTGGAGCATTTCATCGATCAGATCCCCCAGAAACGGCCGTGGGTCCTCAATACCCAGGCAAGCGGGCAGGCTGCGGATTTGCACGGTGTTGCCGCCGAAGGATTCCACCTCGATCCCCGCCTCGGCGAGCGCGACGCGCTCGCGCAGCAGCAAATCGAGGTCGCGCGGGTCCAATTCCAATAGCACCGGCACCAGCAACCCCTGAGTGGCGGGAACACCTTCGCGCTGGCGGAGCAGCGTTTCATAAAAAATCCGCTCCTTGGCAGCCTTGGGATCGAAGAGCACCAGCCCGTCATCACTTTCCATGACAACGAAGCGCTGGCGCAGCATGCCGAGAATCCGGAAAGCAGGCGCTCCCCCACTCTGAGGCGGCGGCGGAGCTTCCTCCGTGGCCGGGATTTCCGGATTCACCCGGATTTCCAACATCGGCTGAGGCGTATGGAAAACCGGCGCGGGCGGGCGCGAAAGCGTTTCCACCACCGCTGGTGGTTGGGATGCGGGCGGCTGCGGGCGCTTGCCAATGACCGGAGCGGGTGGCCGCAGCCCATCGGCGACTGCTTCCAGAATCGCATCGCGCACGTCGATGGGGCGGTGAAAGCGCACCTCGCGCTTGGCCGGGTGAACATTCACGTCCACCCGTGTCGGTTCAAGATCGAGCCACAACCAGGCGGCAGGATGCAGCCCATCCGCGAGAGCTCCGCGGAAACCCTCGGCAAGAGCTCGTGAAATCACCGCATCCTCGACCGGCCGGCCGTTGAGAAAAACGAATTGGTGCCTGCGCCCCTTCCGCGCGTGACTGGCTGGCAGAACAAATC
Organism: Luteolibacter sp.; assembly: GCA_964202135.1. Classification (GTDB taxonomy): domain Bacteria; phylum Verrucomicrobiota; class Verrucomicrobiia; order Verrucomicrobiales; family Akkermansiaceae; genus Luteolibacter. Next base: position 4,111 of record CAXNHR010000052.1, read on the forward strand.
CCTCCACTGAAATCCCATTCCCATGAGTGAGCGGCAGGGCGATCAATTCCCGCGCCATCTCCGGGCCCAGCAACTGGCGCACACGGTCCAGGGCTTTAGCGGCGGGCGGCAGATCAAACACATCGCGGTCGTCGCGCCGCAGCCGGAAGCGCACCCACGGCGCGGCCAGCGCGTGCAGCCGGAGCTGATGCTCCACATGCGCCGATTCGGTGCTTTCCGCACGCAGGAATTTCCGGCGGGCCGGCATGTTGAAAAACAAGGCCTTCGCCTCGATCACCGTGCCAGGCGCACAACCTGCGTCGCGCACGTCGCGGATTTTTCCGCCATCCACCAGAATCTCGGTGCCGGCCACCGCATCCGCTTCCCGCGTGACCATCCGGAAACGCGACACACTGGCAATGCTCGGCACCGCCTCGCCGCGGAACCCGAGCGTCCGGATCGCCGCCAAATCACCGGCCACGCGCAGCTTGCTGGTCGCGTGCCGTTCCAACGACATCAGCGCATCCTCGCGCGACATCCCGCAGCCGTCATCGCTGACGCGGATCAACGCCGCGCCACCTTGGTCCATGTCCACGCGGACTTCGCGCGCCCCGGCGTCGATACTGTTTTCCACGAGCTCCTTGACCACGGAAGCCGGGCGCTCGACCACCTCCCCCGCCGCCACCTGGCTGGCGAGGATATCGGGGAGCACACGGATTTTCGACATGCACGAAGAGAAAGAAACAAGACTGCAAGACACAAGACGCAAGAGAAGAGAGCCACGCGCATTTCATTCTCTTGCGTCTTGCAGTCTTGCGTCTTGTGTCTTGTCCTCCCCCCGTACCCATGGCCGGCTTTTTCAAATCACTCTTCAACAAAGTCACCAATCGCGCGGAAATCGATTGGGACGACCTCGAGGCGGATCTCATTTCCTCGGATCTCGGAATCCGCATGAGCACCGCCATCATCGATGAGCTCCGCGACCTTGGCCGCGAGGTTTCCGCTGAGGATGTGGTGGAAACCACCCGCAGGCACCTTGCAAAGCGCCTGCCCGGCGATGTGCCGCCTCCCCTGCCCCGCCGGGATGGGAAACCCTTCGTGATCCTTGTCGTCGGTGTGAATGGCACGGGAAAAACCACCTCCACCGCCAAGCTTGGCCTGTGGCTGAAGAAGCGAGGATTTTCCGTGATCCTCGCCGCCGCCGATACCTTTCGAGCCGCAGCCGTGGAACAACTCGAACGTTGGAGCGAACGCCTCGGCCTCACCATCGTCAAAGGCAATCCCAACGCCGATCCTTCATCCGTTTGCTTCAACGCGCACCAGAAAGCGATTGCCGCCGGCACCCAATTCCTCATCTGCGACACCGCCGGGCGCATCCACACGCGCCACAACCTGATGGAGGAACTCGGAAAAATCCGCCGTACGCTCGCCAAACAGGACGAAACCGCGCCGCACCTCACGCTGCTTGTCGTCGATGCCACCACCGGTACCAACGCTCTCAATCAGGCCAAGGAATTCCATAAGGCCAGCCCGCTCGACGGGCTGATCGTCACCAAACTCGACGGCTCCGGAAAGGGCGGCATCGCCGTGACCATCCACGACCAACTCGGCATCCCGCCGCGTTTCCTCGGCACCGGCGAGGAACCCGAGGCGTTTTCGATGTTTCAGCGCAATTCCTTCGTGGAGGAGATTCTGTAAATCATGGAGTGCGGTGGCATGACACCGCTTTGGCTCAATCCCGGGACCTTCCGTCAGGGATCGAAGTCCAGTTGACCAAAGCACGCCAAGAAGGACTGGTCATTTCAAGGAGATGGCACATACCTCATGAAGTCAAAGCGGCGTCATGCCGCCGCACTCCATATTCACTCCCGCAGATGCTCCACGCAGTATTCCCGGCCGTCCTTACCTACGCGAAACTCCAACTGAGGGTCCGTCACATCCGTCCGGTCGCATGAGGCGCAGCTGTGAAACGCCTCATCCTCCGCTTCCTTTGCGGCGTTGAAGCGTTTCCGCCGCTGCTTGCTCTCGATGATTTTCGCCGTTCCGCGCAGCGCCGGAATGCCCGCCCAGATCAGGTAGTTCGCACAGCCTAACAGGAAAAACGGCAGCAGCAGCCAGTTGCCGAGCACCCCCAGCACCATCATGCCCGCCTGGATCACCGCCAGGAAGCGCACCTGCACCGGCAGGATGAAGAACATCAGAAACTCGAAACGAGGAAACAAGGTGGCAAAGGCGAGAAACGACGCCCCATAAAGCAGGAAACCCGATCCAGCCATCGCGTTGGGAAACACGAAATTCGCGACGATCAATCCGGCAATCCCGCAGTAATAAAACAGGCTTGTCTTGAATACTCCCCACGCGCCTTCCAATGCCTCGCTCATCATGAAGGCGATCATCACCATGAAGAAAAAGAACAGGATGCCTATCGCGCCCGTTCCCCCGAAACCCGACGACGAGAACAAAAAGGTCACCACCCGCCAGACCTCCCCGGAGAGGATCCGCGCGCGGTCGAATTCCAGCAGCGCTCCGATGTCCGGCCTCACCACCTGCAGCACATACACCAGCGCGTGCATCAACGCGTAATACCGCAGAAAACCCGGGAAAGACATCCATCCCCAACGTCGCTCCAATGAACCAAATGACATCATGCGCGGCAACCATTCCCATTTCCCCCGGATTGACAAGCCCCCCTTCAAAGGTGGCTGGGGCATGCTGCCCCGGTCCGGCGCAGCCACATCCTGTCCCGCGAGAGGCGTTTGATGAGGTTGTGTGTCGGCAGAGACTCATGGCCGGAAATGGGACCACATGGCCGCGATCGGGATCTTTAATCGCTTCAAAAACCCGAAAATCAAGGGTAGTGTATCACCAACGAAAGGCGACAGCATGCCACGGCAGACTGAAAACCTTTCCGACATATTCTCAATTCCGCGCAACTGAGCCAGTGGCCGATCGAACTCCGGGGGGAAGTCGAACCAAGGCCGGCAAAGCCAAACGGAATCTTTGGGGGGAAATGTGCATTCTCGGGCGCGGACCAGCAAGGTTCCGCGCCCGTTTTGTTTCAACGGCCCGATGATCAGTGGAAATTTAATTTTATTCGCGGCGTGATCCGTGCTAATTAACTCCCCGCGTGAAATTTTTCAGCTGGTTTCTACCTCTCTGCCTGTTGGCGCTCGTGTGCCTTCAGTGCCGTCCTGTGGGACCGGCGGTGGGCACGCCTGAGCGGATGTTCACATCCGCCGGTGGTTCCAGCAGCCAGCAAAAAGTGCCGCTGTCCCGGATGCTGCGCGAGGTGAACCTCAAGACGGACATGGTCCCGCGCGGCAGGCATGGCCGCAAGGTGGTCCGCCCGATGAGGCCGCGCTACATCACCATCCACTCCACCCAGAACTACACGGCGGACGCATGGAAGCATTCGCAGGCTCTCAAGAACGGCGCGCTTCGCTCGCCCAAGACGCGCTATGGCAACCGCATCGGCTATCTGATCTGGCATTTCACCACCGATGACAAGGTGTCCATCCAGCACATGCCTACCACCGAACAAGGCGAGCACGCGGATTTCCACGGCCCGGGAAACCGGCTCTCCATCGGCATCGAGATGTGCGAGCACCGCGGCAGCAACAAGCGCGACACCATCGAGCGCACCGCCAAGCTCACCGCCGTGCTGATGAAGAAGAACCACATCCCGCTGCGCCAGGTGGTGCCGCACTACCATTGGCCGCGCAAGGGACGCAACCCGGCGAACAAGAACTGCCCGCACTTCCTGCTGGATAATGGCAGGCCTGGTAAAAAATGGCGCTGGTTTCTCAGCCGTGTGAATGATCACTACCAGCGTCTTGAGTGATGGTGGAGCCCTCCAAGGATTTCGGCAGTCCCGGCAACCGCGATGTGGTGCTCGATCCTGCGGTGTTCTATGTTTGCCAGCGCTGCACGAATTGTTGCAAGTGGCCGGGCGACGTGAGGATCGAAGAAAATGAAATCGCCCCCATCGCCGCGTTTCTAGGTCTCAACGAGGCGGAGTTCATCCGGAAATTCATCCGCCTGCGGACGAACCGCCGGGGGCTCTCGCTCATCGAGAAGGATAACCACGAGTGCATCATGCTCGATGGCAAGGCCTGCCGCATCCATCCGGTGAAGCCCGCGCAATGCGCCGGTTTTCCCAACAAGTGGAACTTCCCCGGTTGGCGGGAGGTCTGCGAGGCGGTGCCTGTGCCGGTGAAGTAGGGCTCACTCCTCCACGCTCTTCGCCGCTTTTTTCGCTGCCTTTTTCGCCGGGCGGGGCGGGAAGTCGAAGCCGATCTTGCCTTCCTTGGGATCGAAGGTGAGGTGGGCGTCGAACTTGCGCTTGGTGCGGTTGGAAACGAAACCCTTGATGACATCGGTCTTGCCGGTGGAAATGAGCTTGATCGCCTGGTCCACGGTGATCTCGTGATGGAGGATCGACTTGCCGATGCGAATGCCGTTGGGCTCCTTCTTGGTGACGAGTTCGGGCAGGTGATAGGCCTTCTCGCTCTGATAGAGTTTCACCTTGCGACCGTCCTGCATTTCCACCTCGCCGATGAGCTGTTCCTCGGTGAGTTCGACGGCGGTGTCGCGGTCGTCGTTCTCGAAGAAGAAGTTGATCTTGAACTTCTCGTCCATCTTGAGCGCGGCGTCGAAGGGCTTGTTGAACTTCGACTTGAAACCGGTGAGCGGACCGACAAAGCCCTTGCTGAAAAGTTCCTTCGCCTCATCTTCTGTTAGAAGTCTTCCGGCGATGTGTTTCTTGGCCTTGAACTTGCAGTCGGGATTGCGGCACTCGTAGGTGGCATCGGTCTGGCGCAGGTTTTTGGCACCACATGCGGGGCAGGCAACCACGAGGTCCGGGAACGACTGGTTTTTCGCGTCCTCGGCGAGTTTGCGCGCCTTGACGACGATGTCGTTGGTGTAGGAAATGATTTCCTTCATGAAGGCCTCGCGCTCGAGTTGGCCGTGTTCCATCCGGCGGAGTTTGTATTCCCAATCGCCGGTGAGCATGGGTGAGTAGAGCCCCTGGATGTCCATCTCGCGGACGAGTTGGATGAGACGCATGCCGCTGCCGGTGACGTGGAGCTCGCGGCCGTCGCGGGCGAGGTATTTCTGGGCGATGAGCCCTTCGATGGTTGCCGCGCGGGTGGCGGGTGTGCCAAGACCGCGCTCGGCCATCGCCTCGCGCAGCGCCTCGTCGTCGATGAGTTTGCCCGCGCCTTCCATCGCGGAGAGCAAGGTGGACTCGGTGAAGCGCGCCGGCGGCTTGGTTTCCTCGTGAATCACCTCGATGGACCCGACGGCGGCGGTTTCTCCAATGGTGACGGGAATGAGCTCGTCCTTGCCGGATGCGACGCCGATGCTGCGGCCATAAACGGCGAGCCAACCGGGCTTGGTGAGGATGCGGCCTTCGGTCTTGAAGGTGTCAACGATCGCAGGATGGGTGATGCGGGTCAGGCGGGTGGTTTGCTCGAACTCGGCGGATGGGTAGAAGACGGCAATGAAACGTTTGACGATCATGTCATAGACCTTCTGCTCGGTGTCACTGAGTTTCGCGGTCTTGCCGGTGGGTATGATGGCAAAGTGATCGGAGACTTTCTTGCTATCGAAGATCCGGCGGGACTTGTGCAGATGCGGGCCGTTGTCGTTGCCGCCGGCGAGCACGGCCTTGGCATAACGGGAAACATCGAGTTCGCTGTTGGCGATGTCCTGCATGGTTTCACGGACATTGCCGGTGTAGTCTTCCGGCAGGTAGCGCGAGTCGGTGCGCGGATAAGTGATCACCTTGTGCTTTTCATAAAGCGCCTGGGCGATTTGCAAGGTTCCCTTGGCGGAAAACGGAGCCTCGCGCTGAAGGGTTGTTAGATCATAAAGCTGTGGGGCGATTTGCGACTGCGCTTTCTTCTCCTCGGTGACGACGCCGGTTTTTTCCTCACAGCGGTTCTTGATTTCCTCGGCGGCGGCTTGCTCCCAGATGCGCTCGGGTCTTGCGTGCGGATTGGCTTCGTCCTTTTTCCACGACTCATCGATCCACTTGCCCGGATATTCACCGGCCACGACCGAGAAACTGGCGTGGACCTCGAAGTAAGACGCGGGCTTGAAGGCCTGGATCTCCGCCTCGCGGGCGGCGAGGATGGCAAGCGTGGGCGTCTGCACACGGCCGGCGGCGGTGATGTTGAAGCCGCCGTGGCGCGAGTTGAAGCAGGTGAGCGCGCGGGTGGCGTTGAGGCCGACCAGCCAGTCCGACTCCGAGCGGCACTTGGCGGCATCCGCGAGCGGGCGCATTTCCTCATCGCTGCGGAGGTTTTCCCATGCCTGCAGGATGGCGTTGTTGGTCATCGATTGCATCCAGAGCCGCTGCACGGGTTTCTGGATTTTGCCGATGTCCATGATGTAGCGGAAAATGAGTTCACCCTCGCGACCGGCGTCGCAGGCGTTGACGATGCGGTCGATGTCCTTGCGTTTGGCGAGCTTGAGCACCTGTTTGAGGCGCGCTTCGGAATCCGGGATCGGATCGAGATCAAAGGTGTCCGGGATGGCGGGCAGGACCTGGAAATTCCACGGCAGTTTTTTGCCGTTGGGGCCCATCGGCATGCGGAGTTCCACGAGGTGGCCGACCGCCGAAGTGATCACCGCGCTGTCGTTTTCATAATACACATCGCGGCCGGAACCCTGTTTCTCGAACTTGCCGAGCGGCTTGGCGAGCGCGCGGCTGAGATCGGTCATGACGCTGGGTTTTTCGGCGATGATGAGTGTTTTTCCCATGATGAAAGCGCTCCGTGTTGCGGCTGCGGGTTGAGGGACTAGGCTGGGCGGGCCGGATTTGGCAAGCGGATTGCGGGCCGGTTTTTTCACAAGCCCGGGCGGCGGCCACTTGAAATGGAGTGAGCCCTTACCGTATGTTGCCTGCCAATCACCGCCGCAGCAGCTTGCGCAGCAGGTCGCGGAAGAGGATGGTTTCGGAAACGTTGTCGCACTCGTTGCAGTGCTCCCAGTCGATCCATACATACTCGATTCCAAGCCAGCCGGTGTAGCCGGTTTTTTTCAAAGTCCGGACAACGCGGGCGTAGTCAATGGCGTTTTCCTTGAGTGGTGCCTGGAGCCTTCCCTTGCGCGCGCCGCGCGTGTGGAAGTGGCTGGCGTGCGCACAGAGCGGTTCGATCCGCGGGTCCTTCATGCCCACGCGGGTGAAGTGCGTGTAGTCGAGCGTAAGGGTGAGGCCGGGCACCGCGGCGATCAGTTTGAGCGCTTTCTCCGGGGTGGGGATGATCGAGCCGATGTGCGCCTCGATGGAAAACGTGATGCCGGCGGCGCGTGCTTCATCGACCCGCCATGCGAGCTCCTCCGCGGCCCGGGCAAAGGAATCTCGCGGGCTTTCGACATCGCCGAACTCCACGCCGGGCAGCCCGGTGACATGCCTGGAGCCAGCTTCACTGGCGTATTCCACCGCCTTGCGGAACCAATCGGACGCTTTGCGGCGGCGCGCCTTGTCCGGGTGGTTGAGTGCGATGGGCGTGAAATCCGGGTCGCACTGGAGGAAAATATCGGCGCAGGCCAAGCCGCGGTCGTCGAGCTTGCGGCGCAGCGCACGGGCGTTCTTGCGAACGTCGCGGAACTCCTTGGACGGCCACAAGTGCGAGCGTTTCTCGAACAAACCGATGTCCACGCCGTCGAGGTCCATCGCGGCGATCAGATCGAGCGACTTGTCGTGGGGCAGGAGTGGAAATGTGAAGTCAGCGCAGGCGAGTTTCATGATGGCGCGCAGTGAATCAGATCCTCTCGTTTTGACAAACGGTTTTCCTGGCCGGCCTCACAATGCGGCGGCGATCTTTTCCAAACCCTCGAGCATTCTCGCACGCGGGCAGCCGAAATTGAAGCGGACGAAGCGCGGCCAACCGAAATAGGCGCCATCTGATAGAAACAGCCCGGCCTTTTTTTCGAAATGAAGCGCCGGGTTTTCCTCACCGAGACCCGAGGCATCGATCCATGCGAGATAGGTGGCCTCGCCGGCTCTAACAGAAAGCCCGGGGCAGCGGGTTTGGACGAAGTCCGCGAGGGTGTCGCGATTGTTCCGTAGATAAATCATCAACTCGCGGCGCCACGGTTCGCCATGGCGGTAGGCGGCCTCGGCGGCGTAGTAGGAGAGCGCGTTGATCTCGGCCAACGTGTGGCCGCGCGCGGAGCTGAAGCGGCGGCGCAGCGGGTCATCCGCGATCACCGCATAGGCATAGCCGAGTCCGGCGATGTTCCAGGTCTTGCTGGGCGAGAGCAGCGTGATGGTGCGTGCGGCGTGGCGCTCCGGCAGCTTGAGCGCCGAAAAATGCGGGGTCGCCTCTTCATCGAATATCAAGTCGCAGTGGATCTCGTCGGACACCAGCACGAGATGGTGGGCCTCGCAGAATTCGGCGAGTTTTTCGATTTCATCCTTGGAAAAGGCCCTGCCCAGAGGGTTCTGCGGATTGCACAGTAGAAACACCCGGGTTTCCGGGGTGACGGCATTTTCCATCGCCTGCCAATCGAAACGCCAGCTGCCATCATCGAAAACGTGATCCACCGTGATGAGCTTGGCATTGGCATCGTGATGGACGTTGAGGAAAGGCGGATAGACCGGCGTGCAGGTCATCACCGCCTCGCCGGGCTTGCAAAAGGCGCGTGCCGCCAGCGAGAGCGCCGGCACCAGCCCTCCGAGGTGGACGATGTGATCCAGCGGCACATCCGCACCTTGGCGCTCGCGCAGATACGTGAGGACGGCATCGTTGAGCTCCTCGTGCGCGTGGGCATAGCCGAAAATCCCGTGATCCACCCGGCGGTGCAGCGCATCGAGGATCGCAGGGGCCGATTGGAAATCCATGTCCGCCACCCAGAACGGATCGAGCTCCGGCCGGCGGTCGTATTTGATGCAGCCAGTGCCGCGTCGCTGGATCGGAGTGTCGAAGTCAAAAGTCATGGCGCGGCGTTCATCTACGGGAATGGCGGAACTTTCAAGCGCGGCGATCATTCCGACCATCCAGTGCTTGCAGATGTGCGCCGCAGCGGGCAAGGGTGGCGCGTGACCGAAACGATGGAGAGCGCCCGCCGATGGAGTGGATTCGTATGCCCGGATTGCCGGTTTGTGTTTCGAGTCCCGCGGGAGCATGACGGAAAGGGCGTGGTTTGCCCGAGTTGCCGCAGGTTGCTGAAAATCCCGCTGCCGGATGATCCGCAGCCCATGCTGGTGGTTCCGTTGACTACGGATTCATCCGAGTTGGTGAAAAAGCGCAAACGCCGGCACGGACGTTCCGCACGAAATACCGAGGAACAATGGTCGCGCGGCGGATCAACCCCCGGCGGCAGAAAAGAATCGCGCCAGATGTTCTGGATGCTCGCCGGCGGCAGCACGCTTTTCGCGCTGGTCGTCGCGGGTGTGCTCAAGACCATGGTCGGCGGAGGCCCGCCGCCGCCCGCGGTGGACGCTCCGGCCACCGCGCCCTCTCCCGTAGAGGAGGTCGTTCCCGCCAGCGTGCAGCTCTCGGACGCGGACTTTCTTGCGGCGGCGGAACCGCTGGCCCGGGCCTTTCTAACAGCCGAAACGACCGATGAACTGCTGCCACTGATCCGCAATCCGGAGACCGCGGGACCGCGGATCCAGAGTCACTTTCCCGACGGCAAAATCTCAGCACCCGGCATGGCTGCCTTCAATACCAGGCTCGATGTCACCCGCGAGGGGGCGGCGCTATCCGTCCTCGTCCGGACCGATGACATGCTCGAAAAGCGGTTGGCATTCTTCCCCACTGCGGAGGGTTTGAAAATCGATTGGGAAAGCTGGGCCGGTTGGTCGGACATGCCATGGCGGGAGCTTCTCGCCTCGAAACCCGAACAAGCCTCGATGTTCCGGGTCGTGCTCAGTCCGGTCGAATATTACAACTTCGGCTTCACCGATGACCGCAAGTGGCAGTCTTACCGGCTGGTCTCGCCCGATGGCGAGCATGCCCTTTACGGCTATGTCGAACGCGGTTCGCCACTCGATCTCAGCCTCCGCCTTTCTCCGGATAAGAAGCAGGCTGATCTGACACTTCTGCTGAAGTTTCCACCGAAACAAAGCTCCCACAACCAGGTGCTCATCACACAGATGCTCGCCGAGGGATGGGTGCTGGATACCGACGAATGACCGTGACACCGACCACTTACGACAAGGCGCTGGAGTTGAACCTCGATCCGCAGGTCTATGGCACCTTTGCCGAGATCGGCGCGGGGCAGGAAACCGGCAATTGGTTCTTCCGCGTCTCCGGCGCCGCCGGCCTCGTGGCCAAGACGATCTCCGCCTACGACATGACCATGAGCGATGCCATCTATGGCCGCGCCCAAAGATATGTCTCCGCCGCGCGCCTTGAGGCCATGCTCGGTCACGAGTATGCCATCCTGTTGGAACGCCTTGGCCCCAAACGCGGTGAGGAGACGACCTTTTTCTCGTTCTGCAACACCGTGCGTGCCCGCGGCTATCAGGACAACGGCGAGTGCCACGGCTGGCTCGGCATCCGCTTCCAGAAAAAACCCGGTGATCCACCGTCCGACATCACGCTCCATGTCCGGCTGCTTGACA
>CAXNHR010000053.1:0-14582 GCA_964202135.1 Luteolibacter sp.
AGATCCCCGACCGTTTCCCTTATATCGTCGTGCTCATCGACGAGCTCGCCGCCTTGATGCAGACCGCCCCTGCCGATGTGGAAATGTGCATCGCCCGCATCGCCCAGAAAGCGCGTGCCGCAGGCATCCATCTCATCATCGCCACCCAGACCCCGCGCGCCGATGTCGTCACCGGCATCATCAAGGCCAACATCCCCTGCCGCATCGCCTTCCAGGTTTCCTCCGCCCTCGACTCCCGCGTCATTCTCGATACCAAAGGGGCCGACAAACTCGTCGGCAAGGGCGACATGCTCTACCTCCCGCCCGGCTCCGCCAAACTCGAGCGCGCCCAAGGTGCCTACGTCACCGATGCCGAGATCGAACGCATCATCGACCACTGCGCCGCCCAAGGCTCGCCGAACTTCGAGACCGACATCCACTCCGCGCTCGCCGGCAGCGAAGACGACGAGGAAGACGATATTTCCGAAGCCGACGAGGAACTCATCCTCAAATGCATCGAGGTGGCCCGCCAGGAACGCAAATGCAGCACTTCCCTGCTCCAGCGCCGCCTGCGCCTCGGCTACACCCGCGCCGCCCGCATGGTCGATATCCTCGAACAACGCGGCATCGTCGGCCCCGGTGATGGAGCCAAGCCGCGCGAAGTCTTCCTCAAGTAAGAGTTTCAGAACAACCTGATATCCCCGAGCAAGCGACAGCCCTTGCGCTTCCGCTCGTCTGACATGGGATGAATATCACAGTCTCAATCCAGAACCGGCACTGCGGAGCCACGACCTTCAAGCCCGCTCTCCCAGCGGCCGTCACGGCCAGATCCAAACCACGGGAAAAGCCGCGCGATAGAAACGCTTCGGGCCGGTGGCGGGGACGGGGTAGGAATGGGTCATGTTGCCACCAAGTGGCTGATTAATCGTCGCATCCTGCACCCAGGAACCAGGTTGCAAGGTCGCGCTGCCTTGAATGACCCCGGCTCGACCGAGCGGGATGTTGGAAACGGAAAGCAGGCCGCTGCCACCTGAAAAGCTCAATGGCGATACCTTTACCGGCGAAATGATCTGCTGAAAGAATGCCGCCAAGTGCATCTGGAACTTCGCGGTGGGATGGTAATCGTCCCAGAAGACGTATTGAGCGCCATCACCATTAAGGTTGGCATCGCCGGAATCGATGCCGCCCGCGTTCAAGTCATCAAAATTGATCATCCCGAAAGCCCCCGGATTCGCCAGCACCTGTTCGAAAAAGGCGAAGGCGTCCGGGAGAATGATTTCTAGTCCAGGCTTGCCGACCATTACACCTGTCATCGCGGCCTTGAATTGCCGATTGTATCCAACAATCTCATTGGTCCCATTGGTCCCATTGATCTGTTGGCGTAAGAACAAACGATCACTGGGATCAAAAACATTATAGAAAGGAGTCCGCATGATGTCCACAGCGTTGGGCATCATGATCCTTCTCGCTCCCTTGTTATAGAGGGTGGTGACCGCCGCGACATGATTGGACAGCGACTGGCTGATCCTTGTATTCCACGGCGTCAAGTCTCCGTAAGGCATGCCAATATCACCGGAAAAATCCACGAAATCCGCGTTGTTGGCCCAGATGATGAACAAGGAGTCTGCTTTCTGCTGCGCGGTAAGAGCCGATAGATCCAAATTGTTCACGTTGGTGATCAACTCGCTGCTGCCATTCCCGAAATTCGATTTGTTCTTGGTATGATCGAAAGTCACACACCTTGCCACTTGGAAAGCACCTCCACGAAAACCAGTCCGTTGCAAAAGCGGTTCTCATGATAACTCAAGGCTAGTCCGGTCGGCTCATTGTTCGTGTTGCTCACGCCGTCGCCGAACACATAGATCGAGCTGAAACCTGCTACGGCGTGTGGGCTGATCAGGACTAGTGCCCCCAGCGCGACACGGGCGTGCCGCAGAAAATGTTGAATCGTGGTCATGATGAAACGATTGGTAGTCAACTGAAAATCCTTCTTGACCGGAAGGAATGGTGGGACTATCCAACTTCCTTGAATTTTGGCAATCCTAGGATTTTAAATTTTGCGTCACAATTTCCATCCCGCCCCACACGTTCCGGCTTGGCAATTCAAGCTCCGGCGATGTCGCAATTTTGAGAGAATTTCTCTCCGCGCGGTTGCCACCATCCTTCTATTTGGTTCCTGCAATCATTTGGAAGCCAATGGTTTCCGCCTGGTGAGCCAGGACGCGCTGGCGGCGGCGCGGGGCGAGGCTTTCGCCGCCACGGCGGACAACCCCTCGGCCATCCATTACAATCCGGCGGGAATCAGCCAACTCGATGGTTTTCATGTGCGCATGGGGCTCTATGCCCTTCATTTCGAGCCGACCTTCAAGCCGCCTGCCGGAACCGTGACGACTCCTTTTGTCACCAACAGGACCCATGAGATCACGGAACAGGATGTGGTCGCCCCGCAGCTTTACGCGACCTATGCGGCTCCGGAAACACCGCTTACGCTGGGTCTCGGAGTTTACGCGCCGCACGGGGCGAGCGTGGAGTGGCCGCAGGATACCGGTTTCCGGGCAGTGGCCGTGGACGGCGAGCTGACCTACCTGCGGGTCAACCCGGTGGCCTCGTTGGAAATCCGGCCCGGTCTCTCATTGGCCGCCGGCATCATGATCGACAACGCCGAAACCTCGCAGGGGCAGGGACTCAGCCGCCGGACCAACACGGGCGATGAATTCCGCTTCGAGGGCGACGCCTGGACAACAGGCTACAACATGGGCCTGCTCTGGCAGATCAATGAACAATGGTCGGTCGGGGCCACCTACCGCAGCAAAAGCCAACTGAATTTCGACGGCGATACCGACATCGTGCAGCCGCCGTTTCAACCCGCCGGGACGGGTGCGCAGATGGAATTGGAATTCCCCGCGACCTGGGTGATGGGCGTTTCATACCGGCCGACGGAGCGGTGGAACATCGAATTCAACGCGGATTACACCGAGTGGAGTTCCATTGAGGCCACCACGATTTTTCAGGATGTGAAGCCGCGCAGCGGCGTGCAACAGAATATCCCGGTCACTTTGGACTGGAAAAACAGTTGGATCCTCAAATTCGGTGCCACCCGCCAGTTCCAAGACGGCTGGCGCGCCAGCGCCGGATATGTCTTCAACGAAAACTCGGTGCCCTCCGGCTTTTATTCGCCCCTGGCTGCCGACCTCGACCGGCATTTTTTCACTGCTGGAATCGGCCGTGACTGGTCACACTACAGCCTCGATCTGGCCTATCAATACGGCTTCGCGCCGACGCGAACGGTCACCGGCAGTGTCACCACTTCCAAGCCCGGAAATTTTGCCGGACAAAACGCCGATGGCAAATACGACTTCGAAAGCCACGCACTGCTGCTTTCCTTCGGGGTGAAATTCTAACCCGCCTGCAAAGTAGTTTGGGTTTCCAAAATACCTGAAACCTCAACATCCGGTGGTTTTTATTTTCCTTACACACCATATGAAGTGCCGATTCTTCAGATGCATTGCGAAACGTGGGTGGCGAGGCTAGATTTCGGAACGCCCAATTCCCTCTCGGGCGGAATTCCCAACTCCTGTCATCATGTATCTCAAAACTCTGGAAATCCACGGTTTCAAGTCCTTTGCGGACAAGACCGTCTTTGAATTCGCCGAAGGCGTCACCGGCATCGTCGGTCCCAACGGCTGCGGCAAATCAAACGTCGTCGATGCCATTCGCTGGGTGCTAGGCGAGACTTCCGCCAAAGCCCTGCGCGGCGGTGAAATGGCCGACGTCATTTTCAACGGCACCGAAAAACGCAAGCCGCTCGGCATGGCGGAAGTCACCCTGACGATGGCCGACTGCGAGCAGGCGCTCAAAGTGGACTACAACGAGGTTTCCATCACCCGCCGGGTGTTCCGCGACGGCAAGTCGGAATACCGGATCAACAACACGCTTTGCCGCCTCAAGGACATCCATGACATGCTCATGGACACCGGCATCGGCCGCACCGCTTACTCGATCATGGCGCAGGGTCAGATCGACCAGATCCTTTCCTCAAAACCCGAGGAACGCCGCGCGGTGTTCGAAGAGGCCGCGGGCATCACGAAATTCAAGCGCGAGAAAAAAGAAGCGCTGCGCAAACTCGAATACACCGAGGCCAACCTGCTCCGTGTTTCCGACGTGCTCGCCGAGCAGGAGCGCCGGATGAACTCGCTCAAGCGCCAGGTCGCCAAGGCCCGCCGCTATCAGGCGCTGGCTGCCGACACGCGCGTGCTCGACACGCATTTGAGCCACCGCCGGTATGTCGAACTCACCGCCGAGCGCGATGAGCTGACGGTTTCCATCCGCGGACTGGAAGTGCGCGATACCGAGTTGGAAATGATGCTTCCCGCCAAGGAGGAAGCCGTGGCCACCACCCGCGCCGCCGCCCGCACATTCGAGGGCGAGCTCGCCGAGCTGCGCGGCCACCTCAACGAGCACCGCAACGCGCTCAACTCCGCCGAGGGCCGCATGGCCTTCAACGAGGAACGCAAGGCCGAACTGGAAAGCCGCATCCGCCAGAACCACGAGGACATTTTCAGCACCCGCGAAAAACTCGCGCAGCAGGAATTCGATTTCATCGCCGCCAACGAGTCGCTCGACCAGCTCAGCCGCCTCATCGCGGAGAAGGAACTGCAACTCGCCGACCAGGAAACCCGCACCCAGGGCACCCGCGAGGAGCGCGAGCGCATCGAGTCCGCCCTGCGTGAAACCCGCGGCGAGGCGAACCGCACGCAAACGCTGATCGCCACACTCCAGGCGAAGATCGAGAGCGCGCTTTCCCAGCTCGAAGGCACCCGCGAACGCGCCCGCCAGCTTGCGGATGAAGAACAGCGGCTCAATCTGGAACTCGAAGAGTTCCGCGCCGAACAGTCGCGCATCGCAGGCGAAGTCGAGAGCACCGGCTCGCAACTCGCCGAGCTCGAGGAAGCCTTCCGCAGCGCCGAGCGCTCCTATCAGCACACCCGCGGCGACCTCGATGCGGCGCGCACTGCGGCCATCGAGTCGAACAAGATCCTGGCCCAGCGCTCGGCGCGTTTCGGGGCCGTCCGCCAACTCGTCGAAAGCGGCGAAGGCTTCGAAAAAGGCACCCAGAACGTGCTCCTGGGCCTCGGCGATCCTGAGCAGTTCAAACCCGGCATCCATGGTGCGCTCGCCTCGTTCATCGAGGCGGAGAACACCTGCGCCCGCGCCATCGAAGCCGCGCTCGGCACCCATCTTCATGCCGTACTGGTGCAGGACCAAGCCGCCGCGGAGGCCATCATCGAACGCCTCACTGAGAAACAACTCGGCGTCGCCGCCATCCTGCCGGAATCCTTCGTCCCCCACGCCAAAGGCACTCAGATGGAGTCGCTGCCCGAAGGTGCCACCGCATGGGCGCTCGACCGCATCAAGTCGGACCGCAGGATTTCCGGAGTGATCGAACGCTTGTTGGACAAAGTGCTCATCGTGCCAAACCTCAGCACGGCCCTGCGCCTGCGCCCGCACCATCCCGGCGTCACCTTTGTCACGCTGGCCGGCGTGATGCTCGGTGGCGAAGGCATGCTGCGCGGCGGCGCTTCCAAGGAAGGCACCACCTCGGTGCTCGAACTGCGCAACGAACTGCGCTCGCTTGAGGCAGAAGTCGCCGCTCTCACCGCCGCAGACGAAGCCGCGCGCAACCGCGTGGGCGAGCTGGAAAGCCAACTCGAACGCATGCGCGAGGAGGTCGAGATTTCCCGCGAACGCCTGCAACGCCAGAAGGTCGAACTCTCCACACTGCAAGGCCAGCTCAGCCTCGCCACCCGCGAGGTGGAGAACTTCGAAACCAAGGCCGAGAACGTCCGTTGGGAACGTGGCGAATTGGAGAACCGCGAACGTGCCGCCGCCGAAGGCCGCGAGCAAATGGAAGGCGAACTCGCCTCATCACGCGAACGCCTCGAAGCCTTGGAAAACGAGGCGCGCAGGCTGCAATCCGAGTCGGAATCCGCCGTGCGGCGCGAGCAGGAACTCAACTCCATCCTCAACGAACTGCGCACCGAACTCGCCGTCGAGCGCCGCGCCAAGCAGGCTGCGGAAGAGCAGCAGAAACCCATGGAAGCCCGCCTTTCGGAGCTGCGCGAGGTTTCCATCCGTCGCGAGGCCGAGATCGAATCGTTCAACCAACGGATCGAAGCCGCCACCGCCGAAAACACCCGGCTTGCCGAAGAGTGCGAGACGCACCGTCTCGAAGTGCAGGATCTCGAAGTCGAGATTCAATCCCGCGCCACGGGCCGCGCCGAGTTGCTGGAAGCCATCGAAACCGCCGAGACCCAGCTCGCCGCCGTGCGCCGCGATCACGCGAAAATCGCCGAGCAGAAAGGCCGCGAGGAAGTGGCCGTCACCAAGCTCGACCTGCGTCTTGAAAACCTGACCAACATGGTTCAGGAACGCTACCAGATCGATCTCGCCACCTTCGAACCGGACGCCCACGCGCTGCTTGCCAGCATCGCCTCGCAGAAAGCCCTGCAAGCCCGCAGCGGAAGGCAGGTGATTGTGGAATCGGACTCGTCAGACTCGTCAGACTCGTCCGACCGGTCGGACGATGACATCCCCACCATGGTCGTCGATGGCACCGCCGATGATGACATCCAAATCCCCGGCGACCCCATCGGCGAGCCGGACTGGAGTTTCGTGGAACTCATCGTCACCGACATCAAGCGCCGCCTTGATGCGATGGGCCCGGTCAATCTCGATGCCATCGAGGAGTTCGAGGAACTTGAGGAAAGATATAACTTCCTCAAGAACCAGCACGACGACCTCGTCGCTTCGAAAACCGAGCTGCTCGAAGTCATCGAGCGCATCAACGAGGAAACCCAGCGCCTGTTCGCGGAGACCTTCGCCCAGGTGCGCATCAACTTCCAGACGATGTTCAAGGAACTCTTCGGCGAAAAAGGCCAGGCCGATCTCACGCTGCTCGACGAAAGCGACCCGCTCGAAAGCGGCATCGAAGTCATCGCCAAGCCGCCGGGCAAGAAGCTGCAATCCATCACGCTTCTATCAGGTGGCGAGCGCTCGATGACCGCCGTCGCGCTGCTGTTCTCGATCTACATGATCAAGCCCAGCCCGTTCTGCGTGCTCGACGAGTTGGACGCCCCGCTCGACGAGTCCAACATCGGCCGCTTCATCAAGGTGCTCGACCGCTTCATCGACCGCTCGCAGTTCATCATCGTCACCCACTCCAAGCGCACCATGAGCCGCGCCGACGTGATGTATGGCGTGACCATGGAGGAGTTCGGCGTTTCCAAACCCGTCGGCATGCGCCTCACCGCCGCAGACGAATCGAAAGCCGGCAAGGAAAACAAATCCGCCGCGCAGAAAGCCGCCCTCAGTCTCGATTCGTAACGGCAAACGCGGCGGCAATCATCAGTCGCCAATCCAAACAAGATCTCCAGACAGGAGAGGGAAACGGGGGTGGAGCAACGGGTCCGGGTGGACCCTGCTCCACCCTCAATTTTCCCGCCAAGCTGGGGCTTGGCGTTCCCAGGGAGAAACCCTCACGGCTCCTCAACCTCGTCCTCAATCACCTCGTCCGTCTCTACCGGAATCGCGCGGATTGCCCGCGGCTCGGGAGCCTGTTCGTCGCCGCGGAATTCCTCCTCCTGATCCTGGACACCAGTTTCCAACGGCTCCACCGGCAGGGCGCGCAAAGGCTCGTCGTTGCCGGGAGGACGGCTGTATCCCTCGCTGGCGGGGTCCTCTTCCTCAGGAGCGATTTCAGCCACCGGAGCCACCACGCCTTCCGATTCGTCGATGACGACCAGCGCCTTCTGCGGCGGGGCGATGGTGTCCTTGATGTCGTCCTTGATGCCTTCGAAAAACTTTTTGACCATCGGAGCCGCCATCCGGCCACCGGATACCTTTTCATTGGGGCGTCCTTCGTAGAGCACGGCGAATGAGTATCGCGGGTTGTCCTCGGGCAGGAATCCGGCGAACCACGCGAGCCGCTGGTTTTTCGACTTGGGTCCCCACTGGGCGGTGCCGGTTTTGCCGCACAATGTGGTGTAGCTCAGCGCGGCCCTGCTGCCTGTTCCACCACCGCCGTTGACTGTATCCGCCATGCCTTCGCGCACGATTTCCACCGCATGGGGATCCACTCCCAGCCAGTTGCGGCGCTCCGGGATGGGTGCCTTGATCACTCGTCCACGGGTGTCCTGCTCCTGGCGGACCAGATGGAGTTTGGGCAATGCTCCACCGTTGGCGATACCCGCCATCGCCTGTGCCACCTGCAGCGGCGATGCCAGCAGGCTGCCTTGGCCGATCGAGAGGTTGGCGGTGTCGCCATCAAGGATCCGGCGTTTCTCGTGTTTGAGCATCCACTCGTCGTTGGGAACCAGCCCGGGCGTCTCGCCGATGAGCGGCAAACCGGTGCGCGTTCCAAAGCCAAGCTGTCTCGAAAGGCCGAGGAAAACCGACGGTCCGGTCTTGATGCCGATCTGATAGAACCAGGTGTTGCACGAGCGGGCGATGGCGCGCTTCACGTTGATGTCACCCTCGGGCGTCTTCGTCCAGTTGTTGAAAACGTGGTTGCCGATAGCGATGGCGGGCGGGCAGTAAATGGTCGAATCCTCGGTGACCACGCCGTTGTTGAGCGCTGCGAGAGCGACGACCGGCTTGTAGGAAGATGCCGGTGGATAGGCCGATTGAAAGGCACGGCCATGCAATGGAGTGGAGGGATCTTCATTGAGCTCCTTGAACTCCGCATCGTTGATGCCGGGAATAAAGCGGTTGAGGTCGAATGACGGCCGGGACGCCATCACCAACACCTCGCCTGTGACCACATCGACAACCACGAAAGCACCGCGCTTGCAACCCTCGCGCAGGGTTTTCTCGGCGAGCAACTGCCACTTGAGATCGAGCGTGGTGACCAGCGTGCCGCCGGGCCGGGGGCGTTTCACCTGCTCTTCCAACAGTTTGTTGCCGCTCTCGTCGAAAAGCAGTTTTTTCATGCCAGGATCGCCAGTGAGCTGGGTGTTGAAGAGTTTCTCGAATCCAGCGCGACCCTCGGATTCCTCCCACAGCGGCTCGTTGAAATTGATCGGTCCGGTGGGCAGCTTGCCGACGCTGCCAGTATAGCCGAGAATGTGCGCCGCCACCTCACCGTGCGGATAGTAGCGGCGATAAACCGGATGCAACACCATGCCTGAGGTGAGCTTGGTCTCCAAGGCCCGCGCCTCCTCCTCCCCAATCTGACCGGTCACCAACAAGGGCAGCCACCGGCGGTGGCGGTAATGATCAAACAGTTCGTCATCCGTGAAAGGTGTGATGGCGTTGACCAGAGGTTGTAGAGCAGCGAGCCGGGTGCGTGCCCAGTTGATCACAAACGTCCGGTCGGCATTTTCAAACTGCAGGAATTGAAGCGCCACCTGATAGGCCACTTGGTTCTGCGCCAGAGGTTCGCCCACGCGGTCCACAATCATCCCGCGCGGAGCCGGGATCTTGAGCGTGATGGTCCGGGCGTCCTTGCGGGTCATGATCGCCCCATCGGATGCACTGCGGGCGACCGGTGCCGTGGCGGGCAGGTCTGCGCCGGGATTCGTGCTGACAAGCGCCGGAGCGGCCGCATTCTGGGCATGAACCGTCATGCAGACGACCAGCATGGCCAGTGAAAATCGGCGGAGAAACGTGGGCGTCACCATGTGCGAGGGCCGGAAACTAGCCGCGGATCGTGCCCTGTGCAACGATCAATCCCAGCCCTTGTCGTCCCATCCCGCAGGCGATTTGCCGATGTTTTGCACGATCTCCGCAGGCAGGATGGCATAGCTCCCATTCTCGGCACCCTCCGGCTTCACCTGCATGCGTATTTCCGCGCCGTTCACCTTCACGGCGGACGATGTGGCACTGTAGGTGTGCTTGCCGGCCACCAAACTCATGCAAATGGATGAAACGAGGGCAAAACCGGGCAGCAGCACCCTTGCCGCAAGCTGGCCCGCATGCATGATGGCCGCGATGAGCGATTGGAATTTCATGACTGTGATCATTGTGGTGGCGCTGTTCCTGCTATGGAAACTGGAATTCGCGGCCACCCTGCTCAACCTGCGGGCCTATCCCGAGAAGGTGCCGGATGAACTCGCCGAAGTATCGAGTGCGGAAAACCTCGAACGCGGCCGGGAATATCTTGGCGTCAACGCGCGTTTCGGGACGGCCCAATCGGTGGTCTCGCTGATGGTGCTGTTGTCATTCTGGTTTGCCGGTGGCTTCGGTTGGCTCGACTCACTGTCACGCACGCTCGTTTCCGGCGAAGTCGCGGCCGGCTTGATTTTCCTCTCGGCCATCTTCATCGGCCAGTCGCTGGTTTCGCTGCCCTTCTCGATTTACGACACCTTCGTGATCGAAAACCGTTTTGGTTTCAACCGCTCGACTCCGGCCACATTCATCATGGACCGCATCAAGGGGCTCGTCCTGGCCGCTTTGATCGGCCTGCCGCTGGCGGCCGCGGTGCTATGGATTTTCGGCAATGTCGGCCACGCATGGCTGTGGGCCTGGGCGCTGGTCACGGTTTTCCAATTGCTGCTCACCTGGTTGGCTCCCTCGCTGATCATGCCCTTGTTCAACAAGTTCACGCCGATGCCCGATGGTGAGTTGAAGCAGGAAATCGAAGCCCTCGGCATGCGCTGCGATTTTCCGCTCGATGGTGTTTTCATCATGGATGGTTCCAAGCGCTCCACCAAGGCCAACGCCTTTTTCACCGGTCTCGGCAAGCGCAAGAAGATCGCCCTCTTCGACACGCTGGTGGAAAAAAGCAGCATCCCCGAGCTGATCGGAGTGCTGGCCCATGAGATCGGCCACTTCCGCCGCGGCCACATCAAGCAACGGCTCGCCGCCGGCATCGTGCAAACCGCAGCCGTGTTTTTCCTTTTGGGGCTGGCCACCGATCCGGACGGTCGTTTCGCGCGCCTGCTCTTCGATGCCTTCGGTGTGGAGAATATATCGCCGCACGTTGGCCTGGTGCTGTTTTTCATCCTGCTTGAACCGGCGAGCCGCGCGCTCGGCGTGCTCTTCAATGCCTGGTCGCGCCGCCACGAGTTCGAGGCGGACGCCTATGCCGCCGAAATGACCGGCGACGCCACACCGCTCGCCTCAGCCCTCAAGAAAATGACCAGCGACCACCTCGCCCATCCGTCCCCCGCCCCGCTGCGCGTGTGGCTCGACTACTCGCACCCGCCGCTGGTCGAGCGGCTGCGCGCGCTGGCGGCGGTTCGTGTGGCTGCGGCGGAGCCTTGAATGGCAGCCATCATGACACAGCCGTATCGCGGCTTTCCCCGCTTGCAATCCGCCGCGGCAGTGGGAAAGCTGTCACCAAGCCTCGGGCACAAAAGCACGGCCACAGCACTCCCGAACACAAATCCATGAAACCACTTTTTGCCATCTCCATTGCCATTGGTCTGGGCACCGTTTTTTCCTCCATGCCAACCACCCTCGCCCAAGCACCAGCGGGCGGCCCCATCGAGGTCAATGGCATCGCCGCCAAGGTAAATGGCAGTGTGATCACCAAGAACCAGGTCTCCTTCATGCTGGCTCCGATCTACGCCCAGCTAGCAGCCCAATATCCGCGCCGCGGGCCGCAGTTTGAAGCCGAGTTCAACAAGGCCAAGGCGGGCGTGATCCAGGAACTCGTGGACCGCCAGATCATCCTTGATGAGTTCAAACAGATTGGAGCCTCAATCAAACCCCACATCATCGATGAGGAAATCAAGCGCCAGATGAGCGAGCTTTATAACGGCGATGAAGTGAAATTCCGCGAGGAACTCAAACGCAGCCGCCTCACCATGGAAGGCTACCGCGAGATGACGCGCGAAAAGATGGTCGTCCAGGCAATGCGCGCCCAACAGTTCTCCGACGCGCCGCCGCCACTGCCCAACGAGATCCAGAGCGAATACAACGAAATCCGCAACACCCTCCGCGATGTCTCAAAGGACGTGATCACCTTCCAGAAAATCTTCATCCCCGCTTCCGACCCCTCAAACCCGGTGTCCACTCCCGAGACGCAGCTCTCGCTCGCCGAAGACATCTCCAAACAACTCGCCAGCGGCAAGGATTTCACCGAACTCGCCAAGGCCCACTCGAAAGACGCCTTCGCCGAACAAGGCGGCTTGCAGGAAAACATCTCGCGCACCGACCTCTCCGCCGAATTCGCCGCCATCATCTTTGATGCCCCCGCAGGAAAAATCGTCGGCCCTTTGATGGACCCGCAGGGCTTCACCATCGTCAAGCCCATCAAGATCGACTACGGCCCCGCGCCGTCCCTCGGAGAAGTCCGGGAAATGATCGAAGAGCGCGTCCGCAGGAAAAAAACTTCCGCCCAATACGAGCGCTGGATCGAGACGCGCCGCAAACGCGCCATGATCGATATCAAGGCCTGAACGGCTCTGCTTGACGGCTCCGTTTTGCTCCCATCCAAAATCACGAAGGATCTGTGCGTAAATTATTACGGAAAACTTGGAAATTGACTTTTATCGATTTTCAAGTCAGAGCAGATGGCAGTTCTCACCCGCTTCCTTATGAACCGGCTCAATCTCAGTCCCCTGCCATGCGTGCGCCTGTCTGAAGATCACAGGACCGCGTCTCCGTGTGAACACCTCCCGGGATTTGTCGATGATTCGGTGATCATGGCAATCCTCAAAGCCCCGGGCATTTCACGCTCCACCCGGGATGATGCGGCTCTTGCCTTGTCGGCAGACGAACTGGATTTCGCAGGCTGGAATGCGGCCTCCGCCCTGCCATCGTAGATCATTCCAGCGATTGACGAAACCCGGCCACCCGCGCACGCTGCCGCCATGTCCCGCCCGGGTTTGATTCTGAAACTCAGTTGTCCCGACCAACCGGGCATCGTTGCCAAGATTGCCAACTACGCCGCCGGCCACCGCGGCAACCTCGTCGAGTTCAACCAGTTCTCCGACCAACTTGGCAAAAAATTCTTCGCCCGCCTCGAAATCGAAACCGCCGACCTCGACGTCGATGTCCAGGATTTCATCGACGGATTCGGCACACTCGGGCGGTCACTGCACGCCGATTGGCATTTCCGCCGCCTGCCCTACCGCATGCGCGCCGCCGTGCTGGTCACCAAGACCGACCACTGCCTCAATGAAATCCTCTGGCGCACCGAACTCGGCGAACTACCCGTCGAAATCACCTCCATCATCGGCAACCGTCCCAACTGTCGCCCGCACGCGGAACACTCCGGCATCCCCTTTCATCAGATCGACATGGATGGCGGCAACCGCGCCTCAGGCTTTGCCGAAATCCGCCGCCTGATCGAGCAACAGAACGTCGAGCTCATCGTGCTCGCGCGCTTCATGCAAATCGTTCCGGACGACTTCTGCGCCGATTACGCCGGCCGCATCATCAACATCCACCACAGTTTCCTGCCCGCCTTCATCGGTGCCAACCCCTACAAACAAGCCCACGAACGCGGCGTCAAACTCATCGGCGCCACCTGCCACTACGTCACCGCCGATCTCGATGCCGGCCCCATCATCGAGCAGGAAGTCGAGCGCGTGCACCACTTCCACAGCCCGTCCGATCTCGTCCGCCTCGGTCGCAACTGCGAGCGCATCGCCATCGCCAAGGGCATCCGATTCCACGTCCACGACCGCACCATCATCGACGGCCACCGCGCCATCGTTTTTCCCGACTGAGCGCAATTGCAGGCTTTACAAGGGCCCGGCCTTGAATCAATTTTCGCGCCCGCAACGCTGCGCCAAGGAGAGGTGGTCGAGTGGTCTATGGCACCTGATTCGAAATCAGGCGTAGTGTAACAGCTACCGTGGGTTCGAATCCCACCCTCTCCGCTCCTAGCTTTCAGTTGCTTATGAAAACCGAAAAACGCCGGATTTTCCAACAAAAAACACCGCGACTTGCCGAATCCTTGCCAAACTAAACGCAACTGTCCTGCGTTAGGAATCCGGCACGCTGCCAGCGGGAGGATTGTTTGCCGGTGATTCCTAGCGTTGCCAATGAGTCACCGCTAGAATGCCGATTCTTCGCCATCTCCATTCCCGCCAGCAACTCCCCGGCCTCGCGCGCGCGGAGGAACTGCCACAGCAGACGACAAATTGTCGGATGCTTTTCCTTTCCCCCGGCCTCGCGCGCGCGCACGAAGCGACACTACAAGTCGCTGCGCTCGCCCGCCCGCGCGATATGCCGCCCCTCGCGCGCGCGCACGAAGCGACACTCGGATTGTCTAGCAGCCTGTCGGATTTGAAATTTTTCCCACATGCACCCAATATGCGTGCGCGATTTCTTTTGGTGCTACTATGGATTGAGCGGAGGCCTTCTCCGAACGCCCAAAAATCAAACGCTTGGTTGATTTTCAATCTAACAGATTTGAGTTCTCTTCGGTGACGAAGCTTCCCTCATCTTCACTTGCGATTGGTTTTTGGTGATTTTTCGCGCGGAGTCAGGCAATCCGACCACCTCCTCCGCGATCACACCCCATCTGAGGCAATCGGGAGTTTCATGCCGAGGTTGAAAAGCCGCTTTAGGTTGTAGCTGGTGCTCATCAGGGTCCATTCAATGCCGACCTTGTCCTTGCCGCGCAGCAGGAAGCGCCGGAATCCGATGGC
>CAXNHR010000054.1:0-14070 GCA_964202135.1 Luteolibacter sp.
GTGGTGGACATCAAGGTGAATCACATCGAAACACCCGATGAAATCGCCAAACGGATCGAGAAGGCCGTCGCGAAAGCCGGCCCGGGCCGCATCAAGTGGGTGCATCCTGACTGTGGATTCTGGATGCTCAAGCGCTCGATCGCCGACCGCAAAATCGAAGCGCTTGTCAAAGGCCGCGACCGCTTCCTCGGCAAATAAGCCATTACTCCAACCGGATGGCGGTGGAACGGCCGTGGGCGTCCAGACCCTCGATGCGCGCGAACTCGGCGACCACCGGCAGCGAGGCTCTAACGGATTTCTTGTCGAGCCTTACAATGCTGGTGCGGCGCTGGAATTGATCGGCGCGCAGGCCGGAAAACGAACGTCCCGCGCCGCCGGTGGGCAGCGTGTGGCTGGGACCGGCGAGGAAATCGCCGACCGCCACCGGCGAGTCGTTGCCGAGATAGATGGCCCCCGCAGTGCGGATCTGCGGCAGCCATTGTTTCTCCGCAGCGGTGATCAGTGAAAGGTGCTCCGGGCAGAAGGCGTTGGAAATGGCCACGCCATCGGCGAATGATTTCACGTGCAGCAGGAAAGTGCCGGTTTTCAGCACGTCGCGGATGATTTTCCCGCGCGTGAGCGTGGCGAGCTGGCGGTCGATGGCTTTGACGACTTTTCCTAACAGCGCCTTCGAATCGGTGGAGAAGCCGACCACGCTATCGCCGCCGTGTTCGGCCTGGGCGAGCATGTCCGCGGCGATGTAGTCCGGGTTTCCACTCTTGTCGGCGAGGATCAGTATTTCACTCGGGCCGGGCAGCAGGTCGATGGAAACCGCGCCGACGAGCTGGCGTTTCGCCTCGACGACGAAGCGGTTACCGGGGCCGAAAATGCGGTCCACCGGTCGGATCGACTTGGTGCCGAGCGCGAGCGCGGCGATGGCCTGGGCACCGCCCACCTTGATCACTTCCGTGGCACCGGCCGCCTGCAGTGCGTAGAGCAACGCGGGATTGACCGTGCCATCCGGGCCGCAGGGAGTGGCAGCGATGATTTCCGGAACCTTCGCCGCCTGCGCGAAACCGGCGGTCATCAGCGCGGTGGAAACCAGCGGTGCCTTGCCGCCGGGAACATAAACGCCCACGCGGTCAAAGGGCGTGAAGCGCTCGCCAACGATGGCACCTTCCGCGTTCTTCGCCGACCAGTCCTTGCGCAGGCTCCGTTTTGCGAAGGCATGAATGTTGCTCAAACTTCGCTTCACCGCCTGCCGCGTGGCCGGAGTGACGGCTTTTCTAGCGATCTCGAATTCCGCATCGCTCACGAAAAGCGTCTTGGTGGTGAGCGTGGCACTGTCGAATCGTTTGGTCAGGGTGACCAGCGCGTCATCGCCCTTGGCGGCGACTTGGGCGATGATGTCGGTGACCAAATCGCGGACGCCGGCTTCGGGCAGGGCGCGGCGGTTGAGGCGGCGGACAAATGACGCGAAGCCGGGATCGGTGTGACTGAGGATTTTCATGCCGGTTGTGGGAGCGGCGCAAGATGCACCGTGAATTTCGATTCGCCAAGCATGATCCCGTCAAATGCCCAGCGGCAACTCGCCGGCCTTTTGCTCCGCATCCGCATCGAGCCGCTCGCGCGCGGTTTCAAGATAATGCGCGTCGAGTTCGATGCCGGTGAAGTTTTCAATCCCCTGCCTGCGCGCGGCCAGCGCCGATGTGCCGATGCCGAGGAAGGAATCTAACAGCCGGGTTTCCGCGCCCTTGCCGTGGATGCGCACGCATTGCTCGACGAGCGCCACCGGAAAGGTCGCCGGGTGCGGGCGCTCCTTGTCGCGCGATTGGATCGTCTCGTAGGGGATGAACCAGGTGTTGCTGCGGCAGCGAAGGTCCGCGCCACCGGTGTGGCCCCAGCGGGCGATGTTCGACTTGTGCACGTAGGGCACGCCCGCGGCGCGGCGGTCGAGCTCGATCGCGCCGGATTTGGTCAGGTGAAACAGATACTCGTGGCAGTCGTTGACGTAGCGCTTCGAGTTGATCGGCTTGAAATGTCCGGCACTGACCTTGTCGCCGGCGGGCGTATCGATGGTGATGGATTTGATCCAGTGAAACGTGTTTTGCAGCGTGAACAGCGGATCGGTCCCGTCTGTTAGAGCGAGAATCAGTTGGTGGGGCATCAGCGGGTACGCCGGTGCGGCGCCGACGTTGAGGAAAAACGACGCGTCATCCGCCATCACGCGTTTCACCTCCGCCGCCCATTTGCGGCACCAGCCGAGGAATTCCTCGCGCGGCGCGGTGTCCTTGAAACTCTTGTAGTTGATGCCGAGGTTGTAGGGCGGCGAGGTGACGACGAGATCGAACGAAGCGGCGTCGAGCGTGGGCAGGATTTCAAGGCAGTCGCCGTGGAGGAGATTCATGAAAAAAATGTCAGCGTGAGCGGGACGATGACCAACCGCCGCCGAGGGCCTTGGCCAGGGCGGCGAGCGTGATGCGTTGTTGGGAATCGGTCTGGGCGAGCACGAGCTGCACGCGCAGCACGGTGCGGCCGGCTTCCACCACTTCGAGGAAGCTGCTGAGGCCTTTGTCAAAGCGTTCCTGGGCGATGCGCTCGGTGTCGCGCGCACTGGCGAGCGCCTTTTCAAGCGCGCTGCGCGAGCGGGCCAGGCCCTTGAGATCGACGAGTGAATCCTCCACCTCGCGCAGGGCTGTTAGAAGGGTGGTCTTGTAATTGGCGAGCGCCTCGTCGCGCGTGCCGACCGCGGCATCGAAGCGCGCGCGGTTGGCACCGGCATCGAAGACCGGTGCGGCGACGCCCGCGCCGAGCGAGAGCACGCGGTTTTGCCAATCGAGGAAATTTTTCGGGTCGATGGACTCCAAGCCCGCGCTGCCGAGCAGACTAAAGTTTGGATAGAACGCGGCCTCGGCCACGCCGATGCGGGCGTTGGCGGCGCGCAGGTTTTGTTCGGCGGCACGCACGTCAGGGCGGCGGTTGAGCACATCCGCCGGCAGTCCGGCGCGGATGTCCGGCATGGCGGGTGAGGTACTGCGCCGCGCGATGGTGAGATCGGCGGGGCGCAGGCCGCAAAGCACGGCGAGTGCGTTTTCCGCGGCACCGCGCTGGCGCTGGACGAGCGCGAGGTCGTTGTTGGCAAGTTCCAGTTCGGTGCGGGCCTGGCTGGTGGCGAGGCCGTCGGTGAGTCCGGCATCGGCCTTGCTTTGCAGCATGTCGAGCGTTTCCTTGCGGCTCTTGATCGTGTTCTGGATCACGGCCTCCTGCGCGTCGAGCCCGCGGATCAGGAAATACTGGCGCGCGGTCTCGGTGGCGATGCCAAGGCGCTGCGCGTCAAACAAGGCCTCGGCGGCTGATGCCTCGGCGATGCCCGCTTCCAGCTGCCGCCGGTTGCGGCCCCACAGATCCAAATCATAGGCGAGATCGAAAGAGCCGAGATAGCGCTCGGTTTCCAATGGAATGACGAGCGGAAGGTTGGAGGGCAGGCGCTCGTAAGTCGCATCCTGTGAGGCGCGGTTGATTCCGGCGCTGCCGCTCAGATCGAGCGTGGGAAACAGGCGGGCGCGATCCACGCCGACCAGTGCGCGGGCGGTGTCCACGCGCGACTTGGCGGCGGACAGGTCATTGTTGGCGGCCAATGCGCGGTTGACGAGGCGTGTGAGATCGCGGTCGTTGAAAAGTTTCCACCAGGCGTCCGGCAGGCGGGTGGCTGAAGTGGCTTGGTTGTTTTTCCAATCGCCGCCCTCGAAATCCGGTTTCATGAAATCCGGACCCAGCGTGCATGCGCCTAACAGAACCGTCGCGGATGAGAGGAGGAATCGGAGTTTCATGGTTCTGGGGCTTCAATGAACACATCCACCTGCTGGCCGACGTAGATGGGCGGGTTTTCCGGGCGTTCAAGTGAGAAGATGACTTGCAGCACGCGGGTGTCCACCCGCTCGGTACCGGCCCCCGTGAGGGAAACCTTGGGAATGATGAAAGGCTCCACCCGCAGGAATTCCAGCGGGAACGTGACGGATGGATCGCCCTTCAAGCTGGCGCGGCCTTTCTGGCCCGGGCGGATGCGGGTGGCGTTCTGCTCGTCCACATCGGCGCGGACTTGCAGGCGGTCGGTATCGCCAAGGATGATCGCCGGATTCCGGGGTGCGGTGGATGCGTATTCTCCGGCGCGGATGTTAACCTGGATGATCGTGCCGTCGCGCGGAGCGCGGACCGTGAGGCGCTCGGTGAGCAGGGCCAGACTTTGCAACTCGCTCTCGGCGGCGGACTGCTCGGCGCGGGCGGCGGCCAGCCGGGCCTCGGCAACGGCCACGTCTTGCGCGAGGTTTTCCAAGTCGTCGCGGCTCACCGCGCGTGGATCGGTGACGGCCGAGAAACGCTCCAGCCGTGACTTGGTCTTGGCGAGCTCCGCTTCGCTGACGACGATGCCCGCGCGGGCGACTTCGAGTTTCGCCTTGGTGGAGATTTCCTGCGCGCGGAGATCCCTGTCGTCTAACAGAAACAGGGTGTCGCCGGTTTTTACGGTATCGTTCACCTTGGCCTTCACTTCGGTGACAAGCCCCGGCTGGGGCACGCCGATGGCGACGTTTTCGCTGAGTGCCTCAAGAATACCGGTGGCGGAAACCGCTTGGGCGTATGGCTTGGGCGCGGGCGGCAGCGGCGGATCTCCGGCGGGCGGCAGCTGGCGCTCCGCTTGCAGACGGGCGATGCCGATGATGGCAAAGACCCCGGCGATCGCCGCGATGATGCTGCCGTAGCGGAGGAGGTTGGAGAGCATGGGTGAGGGTGTGCGAGTTGATAGGGCTTTCAACCGAGTTTGCGCAGTATTTCAGCGGCGAAGGGATTTCCTTCATCGGCAAGCTCGTGGAGGAAGCGCATGCCGAGTTCGCGGATCGTGTTTGATGGATGGGAAAGCGCGGTCTCCGCCACCTTGGGGGTGAGGAAACGGCCGATCATCTCCATGGCCTCGTGTTCATCCGCGCGGGGGAGTTTTTCAAGATACTCGTGTTCGATCTTGGCTTCCAGAAAAGCGATGTCCTGAAGGTCCTTGTCTCGTCCTGTGTCCTGTTTGCTCAGCAGCAGGTCCACGGCATCCGGCAGGCGGGTGCCGTCTTCGAGCGGTTGCGCGCGTGACCAAACTTCATCGAAGGAGGTCATATCGATCTCGTTGGGGTCGCGGAAAATGTCGAGTGGGCGGTCCAGCCCTTTGATGCGGACCACGCCGTCTCGGGCAATGACATTTGCGAGTTCGGTTTGCTTGATAGGTTGCCATGTGCCAATGGCTATAGGGTGATGACGTCCCGTATAGAGAAAAACACCTATTGCCTTGGCCCATTCCGCGGCCGTGGCCATGGGTTCCACCCAAATGTCCGCGTCGTGGGTGTTTCTTCCGAAACCATGAGCAATGACGGCAACGCCTCCGAGTGCCAAAACCCTGAAGTGTCGGACCAGAACCTGGGTCAAGTCGTCGGAGGTGAGGCAATCTTCCATTGTTCCATGTCTTTCTTGATCTGATCCGAAATCCAAATCGCATCCGCCATCGAGCGGACGCCGCCGGGCAGCCACGGCTCGGAATTGTCGGGAATGGGCGGAAGGCCGCGGGCGACGCGCGAGTTGCCCTCGGGTCGGCCCTGCTGCCGTTTCACCCATGCGCGCGATTGCCGCATCGAATAGAGCCATTTGGCGCGCTCGACGTTGGGGCGGTATTGCTTCATGTGCCGGAGGATATGGCTGGTGGCGGCTGGCTGCCAGTTGAAAAATGCTCCCGCTATCTGGCAGGCGCGGCAGTGATGAGACCTTCTTCGGTTTCCTGTTTGAGGCGGAGCTGGCCGCAGGCAGCGTCGATGTCGTGGCCTTTTTCGAGGCGGAGGGTGGCGGAGACTCCGGCGTTTTTGAGAATATCACGGAAGGCGCGGCAGCGGGTGTCCGACGGGCGTTTCCATTCCAAGCCCTCGACGGTGTTGTAGGGAATGAGGTTCACCTTGGCATGGAGGCGGCGGGCGTGGCGGGCGAGGATGGCGGCCTGTTCGAGGGAATCGTTGATGTTTTCTATCAGGATGTATTCGAGGGTGAGCTTCTGGTTCTTGCGCGCGTTCCAGTAGTCGAGCGCGTCGAAGAGCTCGGCGACCGGCCACTTGCGGTTGATGGGCATGATCTGCTGGCGGACATCGTCGGTGGCTCCGTGAAGCGAAATGGCGAGGCGGATCTGCTGCGGGTGCTCGGCGAGCTGGCGGATCTGCGGAACAAGACCGGAGGTGGAAACCGTCAGATGGCGCGCACCGAGATGCAGGGTTTTCTCTCCGGTGATGAGCGCGACCGATTCTAACAGATGATCGAGATTGGCGAGCGGTTCGCCCATGCCCATGAAGACCAGGTTGTCCACGCGTTCGCCGGAAAGCTGCTCGGCGGCGAGGATCTGGCCGGCGATTTCGGAGGGATCGAGATTGCGGGTGAATCCGGCGAGACCCGAGGCGCAGAATTTGCAGCCGTAGGCGCAGCCGACTTGCGAGGAAACACAGAGTGTGCGGCGGTCGGACTTCTCGCCATAGAGCGCCGGGTTTGCCGGAATCAGCACGCTTTCCACATAGCGGCCGTCGTGCAGGCGGAAGAGAAACTTGCGGGTGGTGTCGGCGGAACCCTGGGTCTGGGTGTGTGTGAGGGAACTGAGGCGGAATGAATCGGCAAGCCGTGCGCGCAGCGCGGCGGGCAGATTGGTCATGGCATCGAAGGACTCTACCTTTTTCTTCCAAACCCACGCGAGGATCTGGTCGGCGCGGAACGCGGGTTCGCCGGAGTCCTTGAGCCATGTGGCAAGAGTTTCCGGTGTGATGCCTGTCAGTGCGGGTGCGACCATGTGGAGGTGGAGACTTCCACGGATCGCCTGCCCGGTCAAATCCGATGGTTTTCATACCATGCGGACACATGCCAAAACTCCGCGCGTGCATTCCGGAAACTCCGCATTAGCCTCGCGGCATGAATTCATACAGTCCGCCACCGATTCCAGCCAGCCATCATCCCGCACCGCGCCGCCGCAGCCTCTGGCCATGGGTGATCGGCGCGGCGATGCTTTGCGGCATCGGTTTTGTGGTGCTGATCATCGTGGGCTTTTTCTCAGCGCTGGCCAGCGGCCTCAAGGAAGGCCCCTCGTTTGCCGGCAGATCCTCTCATTACAACAAGACGGTCATCCGCAGCGGCAGTTCCGAGCGGGTCGCCCACATCGATCTGGAAGGAGTGATCACCGCATCCCCCACGCGCAACGGCACCTCAATGGTCGATGATTTCCATGAACTGGTGGACTCGGCCGTCAAGGATCAATCGGTCAAGGCCATCGTCATCCGCATCAATTCGCCCGGCGGCGAGGTCACCGCATCGGACCGCATCCACCGCATCATCCAACAGGCGGACGGACGCAAGCCGGTGGTCGCCTACCTCGACACGATCGCGGCATCCGGCGGATACTATGCGGCTTGTGGCAGCCGTCAGATCATCGCCCATCCCACCACCTTCACCGGCTCGATCGGCGTGATCATGCAATCGGTGAAATACCGCGACCTTTTCGACAAGGTGGGCGTCTCGATGGAGGTTTACAAAAGTGGTGCCCTCAAGGATCTGTTATCAGGCATGCGTGAGACGAGTCCGGAGGAAATCGCGCTGGTAAACGGGCTGATTCAGGAAACCTACACCCGTTTTCTGGAAGTGGTGGCCCAGAACCGCTCGAAGAGCGTGGAGGAACTTCGCGCCTCTCCCATGACGGATGGCCGTATCTTTTCCGGCTCGCAGGCACTGGCCGCCGGCATGGTGGATGGCAATGGTTTCGTGGATGATGCCTACGAGCACGCCATGGAACTGGCTGGCGCCAAGGGGGCCAGCGTCATCCGCTACACGCCAAGGCTCGGCTTTTTCAATTTGTTCAGCCAGCTTGCGTCAGCGGGTGATGCGTCGGGCCGGCTTGAGATCGATGTTTCGGACCGCCTGCTGCCGCGCCTGCAAGCGGGGGTGCCACTGTATCTCCACGCCGATGGCTATTGAGGTGCACAAGCACGCATGTTTTGAAACTTTCCGGCCCAGGGCTTCCTCTGCATGTTGCATCCATGACTGATCCAAACACATTGCCGGAGAACATTATCCTCATCGGCTTCATGGGCTGCGGAAAGTCCACAGTGGGCCGCGAGCTTCAGCACCGGCTCGGTTATCAACTTGTGGACATGGATCAGGTGATCGAACAACGCGCCGGCAAGCCGATCACCGCGATTTTCGCCAATGAGGGAGAGGTCACGTTCCGCGAAATGGAGACCGCCGTGCTCAAGGATCTCGCACAAGCGTCGGAGCAGCGGCGCATCATATCCACCGGCGGCGGAGTGGTGGGTCGGCCTGAAAACCGTGCCCTGCTCCAGCGCATGGGCTATGTGGTGTGGTTGGACGCGCCAGCTCCGGTGATACTTGAGCGCACCTCCAAGAACCGGGCACGGCCGCTTTTACATACCGAGGATCCGGCCGGAAAAATCCGCAGGCTGATGGCCGAACGCGAACCGCTCTATCAGGAAACCGCCCATCTCAAGCTCGATACGACGGGCCTCGACAGCGGCGAGCTGGCCACCGGCATCCTCGAATGCGCCCGCTATTTCTTCAGCCAGCGCGAAAACGAAGCATGAAAACCGAACGCGCCGATGCCTTGTTGACTGCCCGCGGCTTGTGCGATTCCCGTGAGCAGGCCAAGCGCATGATCCTTGCCGGCGAGGTCCGCAGCGGCGACAGCGTGATCGACAAACCGAGCGCCAAGCTCACTTTTGACGCACCGCTTGAGATCAAGGAAAAGCCGCGCTTCGTGGGGCGCGGCGGGCTCAAGCTGGAGGCGGCGCTCGATGCATTCCAGATCGACCCGGACGGCTGGACCTGTATCGACGTGGGGGCTTCCACCGGCGGCTTCACCGATTGCCTGCTGCAGCGCGGCGCGGCACGCGTCCATGCCGTGGATGTCGGAACCAACCAGCTGGTCTGGAAACTGCGCAATGATCCCCGGGTGATCGTCAAAGAACAATTCAACGCCCGCCACATGAAGCCGGAGGACATCGGTGAAAAAGTCCGGCTCGCCGTGATGGATCTCTCCTTCATTTCGCTGACCAAGGTGCTGCCCGCCGTGTTTCCGCTGCTGGATGAGGGCGGAAGCGTTGTCTGCCTGATCAAGCCGCAGTTCGAGCTCGGGCGGGAGGACATTTCCAAAGGCGGCATCGTGCGGGATGCGGCGTTGCACGAGCGCGCGGTGGAGAAAATCCGCCGCTTTGTGGTTGAAGAATCGGGCCATGCATGGCTCGGTCTGATCCCGTCTCCCATCACCGGCATGGATGGCAATCAGGAATTCCTGGCATGGCTTGGATTGCATTCCGGCTTTTCGAATGATTTCCTGCGCTCCGGCTGCTATGCTCTTGGCGAAGCCGATGTCCCCAAACACCATGAACCGAATGACCGATGATTTTTCAAGTTCCCCAGTTGCCGAAGCGGCATTGTTGCCGCCGATCATCCAAGGGGGCATGGGAGTGGGTGTTTCCGGCTGGCGTCTCGCACGCGCGGTTTCCCAATGTGGCCAGCTCGGGGTAGTCTCCGGCACCGCGCTGGACCTGCTGCTGACCCGCCAACTCCAGCTCGGCGATGAGGGCGGGCACCTGCGGCGCGCCTTGGCGGCCTTTCCCTATCCGGAAATCGCCGCCCGCATTCTGGAGCGCTATTTCATTCCCGGCGGCAAAGCGGAGGAGGCTCCTTTCAGAACGCCGGCGATGATCTCCCACGAACCGGGCCGCCCGACGCGCGAGCTGGG
The DNA here is from genome assembly GCA_964202135.1 of Luteolibacter sp. GTDB lineage: Bacteria > Verrucomicrobiota > Verrucomicrobiia > Verrucomicrobiales > Akkermansiaceae > Luteolibacter. The sequence goes on from CAXNHR010000054.1 coordinate 9,791, forward strand.
CATCGCTTCCAGCTTCGTGGCGATCCACCTCGCCAAGGAAGGCCACTCAGGAGTCGTCGGTTTGAACCTCTTGGAAAAAATCCAGACACCCACGCTGCTCGCACTCTACGGAGCCATCCTCGCCGGGGTGGACGTCGTCCTGATGGGTGCCGGCATCCCACGCCAGATCCCGAAAATCCTCGACGACCTCGCCGCCGGCAAGCCCGCTGAAATGAAACTCGATGTCACCGGCGGCACCGAACCGGTTTTCATCCGCGTCAATCCATCCGAGTTCGGTCCCGTGCCCGCGATGAAGCGGCCATTGTTCCTTGCCATCGTTTCCTCGCCAGTGCTCGCGGAAAACCTCCGCCGCAAGGCATCAGGGCGCGTCGATGGATTCGTGGTCGAAGCCCCCACCGCCGGTGGCCACAATGCCCCGCCGCGCGGACCGATGCAGCTCACGCCCGAGGGCGAGCCGATCTATGGGGAGCGCGACCGCATCGATCCCGCGAAGTTTGTGGAAATCGGCCTGCCATTCTGGTTGGCAGGCGGCTACGGGCGCATTGGCAAGCTGCGCGAGGCGCAGGCGCTCGGTGCCCACGGCATCCAGGTGGGCACCGCTTTCGCGTTTTGCGAGGAGTCCGGTTTCACTCCTGATATCAAGACCACCATCCTTTCGTCCGTGAAAAGCGGCGATCTGAAAATCCACACCGACGCGCTGGCCTCGCCAACCGGCTTCCCCTTCAAGGTGGCACAAGTGAAAGGCAGCATCGCCGATCCCGCCGTCTATCAGGAACGCTGCCGCGTCTGCGATCTCGGCGTGCTGCGCGAAACCTATCAGAAACCGGACGGCGGCATCGGTTTCCGCTGCTCCGCCGAACCGGAGGACATCTACGTCTCAAAAGGCGGTGATCCCTCGCAAACCGCCGGCCGGATGTGCCTTTGCAATACGCTTTGCGCTTCCGCCGGCATCGGTCAGATCCGCGATGGCGGCGTGGAGCCCCAGCTCATCACCATCGGCGACGATCTCGCCGCAGTCCGCGAATCCCTGCTCAATGGCAAGGACAGCTACAGCGCGGCGGAAGTCATCGAGCGGCTGTTGGCCTGAGATGTATCATTTGGACGCAGGCTTCTTCTTTGCGGCGTTGGTTCAGCTCGTCAATTGTTGCTTTCCTGTATTGCGTTTGCCCACTTCGAAGTCGCGTCTCCATCGCCTGACTTCGAAGGTGGCGTGGGTTTCCAGCAGTTCGTATTTCGGGAAATCCTTTTCAAACTCCGGGAAGTGCGTGTCTCCCTTGTGCGTGGCGAACACATGGCTCACCAGCAGTTCGTCGATCATCGGCATGAAGGCAGTGTAGATTTCCGAGCCGCCGATGATGAACACCCGGCCCTCCAACTCCGGCAATGACGATAGATCCTCCGGCTTGTGGATCACCTCCACCCCGGCGGCCGACCACACCGGGTCGCGGGTGAGCACGATGTTGCGGCGTTTCGGCAGCGGGCGGCCGATCGATTCGTAAGTCTTGCGCCCCATCACCACCGGGTGGCCGGAGGTCGTGCGTTTGAAAAATGCCAGATCATCCGGCAGCTGCCATGGCAGGCTGCCATCACGGCCGATCACCCGGTCGGCGGTCATGGCAACAATGGCGGTGAGCTGTGGTTTCAAATTTCCTGTGGATGCGGGTTGGCGGCAAAGTTCGTGGGAATCCGCTTCTTGGCAAGGCGTAAGCGGACGCATTCCAAAGCGCGGGCTTCACCCATCCCAATGGACGTCTCGACGCCGCCTTGGTCAGCGGGCAGTTTGAGTTTTTATGAAACCCTTGCGACCTCTTGCATTGCGATACGCCAGTGAAGGGTCATGATTGCCCAGACATGTCCCGCATTTTTCCACGCATTCTCGTTTGCCTGATGATGGCCGCTGCGGCTTTGCAGGCAAACGCCGCACCGCCACTCATCAAGCTGGGCATCTCAGCCGAAGGCCTTATCGATGCCAGCGAAGGCGGCGCAGCGCGCGAACTGGTCCAAGGTGAATGGCGGGATTTCCCCATCACCATCGACAATCCTGCCGGGCTCAGCTCCGCGCTCCTCATCCAGTGCGCGCAACTCCAACCAGCACCACCCGCCACGCCGGAGCGCGACCAATGGCTGCGCTTTGAACTCATCCCCTCCGGCCCGCTCAGCGGCGAGCGCCACGAAACCCGCACGCTGCGCTTGTGGTCCGACCACTCGGGCGTGCGCTCCGCCGTGCTCAACTTCGCCGCCGGTCCGGATTCATCAGTCCGCAGCGACTTGCTGCTCAATTTCAAGATCAAGCCCGCCGCTCTCGACAAGGACGCGGCCCGCCGCGAGGCGCTCGATTGGTTCCGGCTCTTCACGCGTCTGCCTTACGAGGCACCCTGCGAGTTGCAGGCCGAGATGCTTGATCTCTGCTTCGAGGTTTATACCCGCTGGATCGTCATGCCCGAACCGGATCCCGCCATGACCCGCGTCTGGCTGGAGAAACTGCGTGACCTCGGCAGCCGCACTCGCGAGACGCTCGGCGCCACCCGCATCGAGTGGCGCGGCGACGGGCTTGCCGTCATCGATGATCAACCGGTCGTTCTAACAGTCGGCCTCAAGCGCGCGGTCTTGTTGGAAATCACCAACCGTTCGGAAGACGCTCTGCTGGTGGTCCCGCTCTGGTCCGGCTTCAAGGGGGCTCTGGCCGAGGCGGCCGAGTTGCGGCCCGGCGAGTCGCGCCTCACATGGGCCTCGATCCAGATTGATGATCCGGCAAGCACCGAGTCCACGCTCACTCTCGTCCGCCAGAATGTTGCACCCGAAATCCGCCGCGAGCTGCGGGTGCCGCTGCGCATGCGGCAACCCGCCGTGTTGAAAGGCCGGATTCTGGAAACCGCAGCCGGCGCTCCATTTCCAGGCCGCGTCCACGTCCGCGGTGGCGATGGCGTGCTGCGCCATGGCAAGGCTTATGCCGACAACTCGACGCTCAGCGAAAAGCCGCACGTGCCACTGATGTATTCGGGTCACCCGACAAACATCAAACTGCCATTCTTCTACAGCGATGGCAGCTTCGAGATCGCCATCGCCCCGGGCCCGGTAAAAGTGACGCTCGAACGCGGATTCGAACATCCGCTGGTTTCCGAAAACCTCGAACTCAAGCCCGGCGAAACCCGCGAAATTACCCTTGAGTCCGGTCGTTTCATCGACATGAAATCGCTCGGCTGGATCAGTGGCGACACCCACATCCACTGGGCCAAGAACTGGTGGAGCGAGGACGAGGACATCCAGTTGCTTAAAATGGTGCAGCGCGCCGAGGACATCCGCGTCGCCAACAACCTCACACTCAAACACCACACCACCGACCAGAATTTCATCGCCCCCACGCAATACCCGATGGGGCCCATCCCCGGCCTGTGCGATGACGATTACCACGCGGAGATGGCGCAGGAATACCGCAACGAGGAATTTTACGGACACATCATCCTGCTCAACATCAAGCGCCTCATCCAACCGATCAGCACCGGCTTCATGGGCGGGCCGCCATTCTGGGACTGGCCGAACAACGTGCCTGCTGTCCTCGAGGCCCGCGCCCATGGCGGCATCTCGATTGAGGCCCACGGACTTGGCCGCAACAACGACGTGCCCGTCAACGTGGCACAGGAACTCAGCGACTCGCTCGACCAGCTCGAACCGCACGATTATTACCGTTTCCTCGATTGCGGGTTCCGCGTGCCGCTCAGCAATGGCAGCGACCACCCGGCGCGCGTGTCCGGCGTCTGCCGCGTCTATGTGAAAACCGAAACGCCCTTCAGCTACGAGCGCTGGATCGACGGGTTCCGGAAAAACAGCACCTTCACCACCAGCGGGCCGCTGCTTTTCCTCACGGTGAACGGCCAGGACATTGGCAGCGTGCTCGATGTGAAACCCGGCACGCCGCTGCGCATCCAGGCCCGCGCCGTCTCGCGCAACCCTCTCGGCGTTTTCGAAATCATTTCCAACAACCGCACGCTCGCCGTGCGCAAAACCCAGGAACGCCAGGCGGAAATCGAGATCGACCACATCGCCGGCGAGCCGCTGTGGGTGGTCGCCCGCGCCTCACGCTCGGACAGCTTCAACGCACTCAACGGCCCGGACATCGCCCACACCAGCGCCATCTATGTGGATGTCGATGGCAAGGCGCGCTTCAACCGCGACGCCGCCCAGGAATGGATCAACCGGATGGAGATCCACGCGCAGGATATGGAAAAAAATGGTCGTTTCCCCACCGATGAAAACCGCGCCGAAGCCGTCGGCCACGTCCG
>CAXNHR010000055.1:0-13761 GCA_964202135.1 Luteolibacter sp.
TCCGCGCAGGGCTTGAGGCCTTCGAAGGCGTCGCCCGCCGCCAGGAACTCCGCGGCGAAGCCGGCGGCATCAAGGTGATCGACGACTTCGCGCACCACCCCACCGCCATCCGCCTTGCGGTGCAGAGCCTGCGCCAGCGCCATCCGGACTCGCGCCTGTGGATCCTATTCGAGCCGCGCTCCAACACCACGCGCCGCGCCGTCTTCCAGAACGAACTCGCCGAGGCCCTCGCGCTCGCGGATTTCGCCGTCGTCGCCGCCATGCACGACCTCCACAAGATCCCGGAAAACGACCGCCTCGATCCCGCCAAACTCTCCGCCGACATCGCCCGCCTCGGCGGCAGGGGCTACTACCTGCCGGATGTGGAAAGCATCATCGCCTGCGTCAAACACGAGGCCGTGCCCGGCGATGTCGTGGCCGTCCTTACCAACGGCGGCTTCGGCGGCATCCATGACAGATTGCTGGACGCCCTCGGTCGCTGATGCCGGAATCAACCATCACCCGCTGAAGCGAGTTCCCCCTCATGATCGCCAACCTCTGGGTTATTCTCATTACTCTAACAGCGGCCGTCCTCGGCATGGGAATCGTCATGTGGCTTTATGCCCGGCCCCTGCGCCTCCTGCCTGCGGACGCCCATTGGTCCGAGGTGGCACGGCACTATTGGCACCTTCGCATCGCCCGGACCCTGGCGACCATCTGGATCGTCACCGCCGCCGCCGCATCTTCCTACGATGATCTAACAAAACGTGGCGACGACTGGTGGATCGTGTTCGTCGCGGTGGCCGCGCTGGCGGGCTGCATCATCGGATCGCGGGCAGCCGGGCGCGGCCTGCCTCTTCCCGAAACCGTGCGCCGGGGAAACCTGCGCTCCACCCTCACGCAGTTGCTGCTGTTTCCCGGTGGGCCATCCATCCTCATCCTCATGGCGCTCACCTTTCGGCGCGGCTTGAGCGCGGAGTCCTTCATCATCGCCGGGGTCGTTCTCTTGTTCAATATCGTCCTGATGTTAGGTGGAAGCGTTGCCATCCTGAGAATGGCCGGACTTTTGAAACCCGTCGATGAACCGCTCCAAAAAGCTGCGGGCGATCAGGCGGCGGCCCAAGGCGTGCCCCTGCGCCACGTCATGCGGATGGATCTGCCCATGGCAAACGCCTTTGCTTTTCCGTGGACCAAGGATTTGGGCTTCACCAGCTCCACGCTCATGGAGCTCAGTGGCGAGGAACTCCACAGCGTCATCGCCCACGAACTCGGTCACCTCAAGGAGGGCCTCGCCACCCGTTGGTCCCGGTTGATCGGATTGCTTTCCATCTTCACCATCGGTCTCGCTCCTGCCGCCGTCATCGACGGCCAACCGCTCGTCGCCCTCGGCCTGTTTGCGGGATACATCGGCGTCTCGCGCTTGGCGGCATGGATTCACAAACGGCTGGAAAATTCTGCGGATCAACACGCCCGCGATGCGGAATCCGAAGATGGAGTTTACGCGAGGGCGCTGGAAAAAATCCACCAGGCCAGTCTGATCCCGGCCGTTCTTCATCCCCGCAGCCCCTACCCCAGCCTTTACGACCGCATGACCGATGCCGGAGTCAACCCGGATTTTGCGCGCCCCGAGCCACCCGGCCGTGTGCTGCCCATGCTCTGCGGGATCTTGGCCACAGGTCTCTTTTTTATCTTCTGCCAGAATCTCCTCACCGCTCTCGGCTGACAGTGGAGGTCTTTGTCGGTTTTGCATCCCCCCTTGATTTCCCGGATTCCGGTGCGTCAATCCCGCCGCACCCCGTATGCTCTTTCTCGAACAACTCCGCGGCGAGCTCCGCAAACTCTTCGCCCGGCCGCGCACCTGGATGGGCTATGGCGCGTTTCTCATCATGGAGGCGGTGATCCTCTTCGTTTACAAGCTGGAGCGCAGCCAGAACCACATGCGCGGACTCATCGAGCGCAACGGACTGGAGTTCGGCACCTACTACAGCTCGCTCACCATCACCTTCACCATCATGCTGCTGAGCATGTTTCTGTTAGGGTCGATCTACTTCGCGCTGGTCGCCGGCGACATCGTGGCGAAGGAAAACGAGGACGGCAACCTGCGGTTGGTCTTCGCCCGGCCGGTCAGCCGGCTGCGGATGCTGCTGGTGAAATACACCGCCGTCTCGCTCTACACCTTCAGCTTCGTGTTCTTCGTCGGCATTTCCGGCTATGCGATGGCGGTGGCGGCGGTCGGCTGGGAAGGTGGATTGTTCGTGATGGAGCCGAAAATGAAGGTCTTCGCCGCCTATCCCGACTGGTGGGAGGGCGCGGGCCGGTTGGCGCTTTCGGCGGCGGGCATCGGCCTGAGCATGATCACCTTGTCCTCCATCGCCTTCATGTTTTCCTGCTTCAAGATCAAGCCTGCGGCGGCGACGATCATCACGCTCACCATCCTCTTCGTGGACATGATTTTGCAGAATTTCCCGTTTTTCAAACCCTACGAGAGCTGGTTCGTCACCTGGCGGATGAGCGCCTGGGTGCTCCTGATGGAGCAGCACATTTCATGGCCGAAAATCGTCGAGTCCTACGTCCTCCTGTTCGGACTCAACATCACGCTCTTCGTGATCGGTTGGCTCGCGTTCCAGACGCGGGATTTCAAAACATGAGCCGCCGACTCACCAGTTGATGTTCTGGCCGCGGACGTCCACGTGGGTGAAGTTCCAGTAACCGCCCACTCCGCCCTTGAAGAGGCCTAGGTCGCGCAGCTCGCGGGCGGTGGCGGTGACACGCGAGGCGCGCACCGGGAACCGGAAATCCAATGCGATGTTGGCTTGGTGCCATGAGCCCCTGCGGCCGCCGCAGCGGGCGTTGTATTCCTTGGAACGATAGGCGGAGATCACCTCCACTTCGGAAACATTCATCTCAAGGGCGATGCGCTCGACGACCCGCAGGGTGTAGCCCATGCGACGCCACCATGCTTTGGGCGGCAGTGAGTTCCACACGCCACCGTTGGATTTGGCGTGGGAAACAATCACGTCTTTCGGGTTGATGCGCTTGAGACCGAGGGTCTTGAGATAGCGCAGGTAATCATTGGCCGTGCTCGAGTAGCGGGCCGCCCATTCCTCGGGCAAGGCACCCGGAACAGTGGCCGGCGGAGGAGTGAAAGGCACGGCGCGGCTTGAAGGGTTCTGGCTGGATGTCGGAACCGAAACCTTGGGGATGGAATTGCCTTTTTTCAGCGCGGTAAATGCCTCTGCCGGAGTGGCGCTGGCAAGCACTCCGAGACCGGCGAGGCTCAGGGCACCCAGAACCCCGCGGCGGCAGGTCAACTGGGATTCGATGGTGTCAGGGGCGTTCGCTTCGTCAGGGAAAATCATGGATTCAAGGGAATGGGCACTTGCTTCGAAAGCGGATATCGTGCCGAAACACGCGGAGTCTTGCAAAGGGCGCTGTCTAAGTTCCCGTGGACGAAAGCAAATGACGCGGGGCCGACAAGCAAAAAAAGCCCCTAACATCTAACTTTTCCCGGGGTTTCCCTGATCCGGCGCAGATCATGGCCGCAAGCGCCGGATTTTTTCAATCGAGCTCCTTGTTCTCAAGTGCCACATCGAGGTGCTTGAGGAAGTCCTCCACCTTGGGAAACTGGGAGGCGAAAAAGCGGGTGAACTCCTTGCCCTCGGAATCAAGCAGGACCACGGTCGGAAAGCCCTCGATCCGGAATTTATCGGCCAGCGGCTGGTTTTTCTCGCTCAGATCCTTGTCGCCCTTCGGAAAATCAAGCTCGACGAGCACGAACTTCTTCGAGGCGGCATCGACAAATTCCTTCTTGGAAAAGACATTCTTGCGCATCGCGATGCAGGGCGGGCACCAATCCGAGCCGGTGAACTCGACGAGCACGGACTTGTTCTCGGCCTTGGCCTGCTCGATGGCCTTGTCGAGATCCGTGGACCAGCCCTTTGGGGTGCTGGCGAAGGCGGATGCCGTGAGTGCGGCGACGGTGAAGGAGGCGAGCCAGGTGATTGCTTTCATTGCGGGCATAAGCGTTCCCGGCCGGCGCTTTATTCAAAAAAATCAAAAAACTTGGCCGGAAGGGTGGTTTCCCCTTAGCCACAGGGCATGCCGCTGCCACGCCTGATTCTCGCCACCCGCAATGCGCACAAGACCGCGGAAATCCGCGCCATGACAGGTGGTAGATTCGAGGTGCTCGATGTCACCGCCTTCCCGGAGTGCCCGGAAATCGAGGAAACCGGCAGCACCTTTCTCGAAAACGCCCGCCTCAAGGCGCTCGGCATCAGCGCGGTGATCGATGGGCTCGTGCTCTCGGACGATTCCGGTCTCGAAGTGGAAGCGCTCGGCGGCGCGCCGGGCGTCTGGTCGTCCAGCTACGGCGGCCAGGAGGGGAACCATCCACTCAACAACGCCCGTCTATTGCAGGAAATGGCCGGAAAAACCGACCGCCGCGCGCGTTTCCGCTGCACCATGGTGCTGGCGCGGGGCGGCTGCGAACTCGCGCATTTCAGCGGCACCGTCGAGGGCCGGATCATCGACGAGGCGAGGGGGGCCAAAGGCTTCGGCTACGACCCGTTGTTCATTCCGGATGGCCATCAGAGCACCTTCGCCGAGCTCGGCGAGGAAGTGAAAAACTCCCTCAGCCACCGCTCCAGGACCCTCGCCCAAGTGCTGGATTGCCTCAAAAAAGGCGTGTGAAAATTGGTTTACTTCTCTTAATCAGTTGATACCCTGCCCGCCGTGAAAAAATCCGGCATCCTTCTGCTCGCACTGATTCCCATGTTCGGGAATTTGCTTTCCTGCTCCAGCCAGGTGAAGGCCCGCAAGCCGGTCAGCTGCCGATTCGAGCACGGTCGCACCGCGCTGTTGAAAAACGGCGTCGCCTACGCCCCGCGCAATGCCCCGCCCGCCGTCAAGCGGGCGATCGCCGCGGGCAACCGCCTCCAAGGCAAGCCCTACAAATGGGGCGGCGGCCATGGCCGTCACCTCGACGACGGCTACGATTGCTCCGGCACCGTTTCCTACGTCCTGCGCGAGGCCGGACTTCTGCGCGGCTCGCTGCCCTCCAGTGGCTTTTTCAAATATGGCAAAAAAGGCGAGGGTCGGTGGATCACGATCTACATTCGAAAAGGCCACGTTTTCGTCACCGTGGCCGGACTGCGGCTCGATACCGGCGGCCCCGGCGCTCGCACCGGCCCGCGATGGAAACCGGAAACCCGCCAAAGCGTCGGTCACGTCATGCGCCATCCGCGGGGCCTTTAAAACATGAGCTCGTAATGGCAAATGGGCGCGGGAAACCAGCTGCTGGCAAATCAAAGGGAAACCAAATCCATGCGCCGCATGCGTGCGATCCCGGCATCCGGAGAATCCACGAGCGGCGTGAATTTTTTTTTCTAAGGGAGTCCTGTTTGATGTGTCATCTTCATTGACATGAAAACCCTGGCTTGCCTCTGCTTTGTCGTTTTTCTCCCTCTCAATCTCATGGCCCAGGACGCGGGAGCCCTGCGCATGGAGCGCGACAAGCTCAATAAACGGGGCATGTGGCGGGAGTCCATAAGCTTCTACGAGGAGAAACTCATGCCCATCTCCGATGCTCAATCCGGCGCGGATCTCGGACACACCGTGGGGGCGCTGAGGCAGCTCCAAGCGTGGAACGAATTCGATGCTTTGGTGGAGCGGCTGGTTTCCACCCATCCTGAAAACCCGGCCTTGCTCATCAGGGTGGCGGTTGAATACCACAACGCCCCTCATTCCGGACACCTCATCGCAGGAGAATTCAAGCGGGATAACCGGGGCCGCTATTTCGGCAAGTCGGGCGGCCCGGACGCCGATCCTGAGGCCTCCGCCGGAGCATTCGTGGATACGACCTACCGTGATCGAATCCGCGCTCGGCAATTGTTCCTTCAGGCGCTTGCCCATGCAAAGAACGACACGGAACGCGCCGAAATTTGGGAAACATACACTTGGTTTTTCCGTGAGCATGAGGCATGGAAACTCCAGACACTCACGCCCATCGATACTCTGCCCGAATGGGGCGAGCCTGGACCGGAAGGCGGCACGGAAGGCGCGCCATGGACCAAGCACGGACCCGTGCTTTACGAAGTCCCGGCGTCATGGCAGGCCGCGAAGAACGATGGCGAGCGCTGGCGTTTCGCCTTGGCCGAGAGGGTCCGGCTCAAGCCGTCCATGAAGATCCCTGTGACAATGGAGCTCGCGGAATTCTCGCAATCCCAATTCGGCACGGAAACGCTTTCATCCTATGGCCTATGGCGCTCGCAGGACCCGGACAGCGCCAAGGGCATTCTCGAAATGGACACGCTCGCCGAGGACGAATGCCTTGCGAAAACCTCTGATGGCGTCCGCCGCTTCAAACTTCCCGCCGCGCATCATTTCATCGCGCTTTATCGCTCGATCATGAACGAGAACCAACATGCGGGAGACGCGCTCGTCCAGGTCTTCCTCAACCGCCGCCAATACGACAAGGCCCGCGAGGTGCTCGAACAAATGATCGCCAAACACGGCGCGGGCCATGACGACACCCGCAAGAAACTCCTCAAACAGATCACCGGAAACTGGGGCCGCTTCGAACCCGCCACGACGGTGCCCGCCGGAGTAAAACCGAAACTGCCATTGGTTTTCCGCAACGCTTCCAACATCGCACTGAGCGCCGCGCCGGTGGACATGGAGGCGGTAATCAAGGACACGATTGAATATCTGAAAAGCAATCCCGGCGAAATCGACGGAGAGCGCGCGAATCCGGCATGGATTGTCGGACGCCTCCAGCGCTCCAAGAAGTTGGAATACATCGGAAAAACCGCCGCCACCTGGGAAGCGAAACTCACGCCCCGCGACAAGCATCGCGACACCCGCACCGAAGTCGAAATGCCGCTCGAAAAGGCCGGAGCATGGTGGATCACCGCGAAGATGACGGATGGCAATGAATTTCACACGCTCGTCTGGATCGTGGACTCCGTGCTGGTCCAGAATGACGTGGGCGGCAAAAAACAATGGTGGGTCGCGGATGCCGCCACTGGCGCGCCGGTCGCCGGAGCGGAGATCGATTATTTCGGTTACCGCGCCATCTATCACGAACGCAAGAAGCCGCTCGGCCGCCGCATGGACGTGCTTACCAAGGAATTCAAACGCCTTGCGGATGACGACGGGAAGACGCTGTTGAAACCCGGCGATTGGGATCCGGACTATCAGTGGCTCGCCATCGCCCGCCACAAGGGCCGCAGCCCCGCCTTCTTCGGCTTTCAGCCATACGGTTCGAGTGGCCCGTCCACGGAGTCCGGCAACCGCGATCTCACCTATGGCATCACCGACCGTCCGCTCTACAAACCCGGTGACACCGTGCATCTCAAGTTTTTCCTCCGCAACCTCGGCTACTTCGAACCCGACGAATCCCGATGGGCTCACAAAATCGGAACGCTTGCTGTCATGAATGGCCGCGGCGAGGAGGCCATGAAGATCGAAAACCTCAAGACCGATGCGCTGGGAGCCATTGAAACCGAAGTCATCATTCCCAAGGACGCGCCGCTCGGCAATTGGAGCGCCAATTACTCCATCCCAAGCCAGATCACCGCCGTAGTTTCATTCCATGTTGAGGAATACCGCAAACCCGAATACGAGGTGAAGGTCGAGGCCCCCACCGAACCCGTGAAGCTCGGCGACAGGTTCACCGCCACCATCAAGGCGAACTACTTCCACGGCGCTCCGGTTAGAAACGCGAATGTGGAAATCATCGTGAAGCGCTCCTCGATCGGCGAGCGCTGGTTTCCCATCTGGCGATGGGACTGGCTCTACGGCCGCGGCGCGTGGTGGATCGCTCCCGAGGCCTCATGGCACCCGTCATGGGACCGCTGGGGCTGTATGCCGCCACCACCTCCATGGTGGCAGGGCAACCGCTGGACGCCCGATGAAATCATCCTGAAAAATAACGTCCCCATCGGCGAAGACGGCACCGCCAGGATCGAAATCGACACCGCGCCCGCCAAGGAAATCCATGGTGACATGGATGCGAGATATACCATCGAAGCCCGCGTGGTGGACGCCTCGCGCCGCGAGGAACGAGGCAGCGGATCGGTGATCGCCGCCCGCAAACCCTTCGAGGTCGTTGTCTGGACCAAGCGCGGCCACGCCAAGGCCGGCGATGAAACCGAGGCCACCATCTCCGCCTCCACCCTCGCGGGTAAACCGGTCGCCGTTGCCACAGGCACGCTCAAAATCTATCAACTCGGAATGAACCCCGAAGGCCGCGTCATCGAAAACGAAATCCAATCGTGGCCGATCACCACCGATGCCGAAGGCCAGGCGAAACAAAAATTCGCCGCCCCTGCTACCGGCCAATACCGCATCGCCGCGAATCTAACATTCAAAGATAGTGTAGCCGTCGAAGGCGCGACCATCCTCAACATCCACGGCCCCGGCCGCGATGATCCGAAAGACTGGAATTTCGGCCCGCTCGAATTGGTTTCGGACAAATCGGAATACCAAACCGGCGATATCGTGAAACTCCGCGTCAACTCCGACCGTGAAAACGCCCACGTCTGGCTCTTCCTGCACATCACCAGCAACGCGGGCCGCGAGGCAAGACGTGTGCAACTCGATGGCCGGAGCTCTGAAATCGAAGTGCCGCTCACCCTCAAGGACATGCCCAACATGTTCATCGAAGGCGTCACCGTCCACGGCGCACGCGTCCACACCGCCGTCCGCCAGATCCTCCTTCCGCCTGTTAGCAAGCTCATCGAAGTCAAGCTCGAACCGGCCAAGACCAAAGTAAAACCCCGCGAAAAATCCATTCTCCGCATCACCCTCAAGGATGCCGACGGCAATCCGGTCACCGGCACCACCGTGCTCACCATCTACGACAAATCCCTCGAAGCCATCACCGGCGGTTCCAACGTCGGCCCGATCCATGAGAATTTCTGGGCATGGAAAAACAGTTATCATGAATACGGCATGGGCAGCTCGCTGCCGCACTCAGCGGGGAACCTCCTGCGTCCCAAGGCCATCGGCATGCAGCCCCTCGGCCGCTTCGGGGATGATCAAGTGAGCGCGGGATCCGGTTTCGGAAACGTCGGCGGAGGAATCATGCGCAAGTCCGGCAGGATGATGGCCGGAGAACCCGAAGGCTTTGGTGCCGTGCCCATGGCGATGGCCGCACCCGCGATGGGAGATATGACTGACGGATTCGCAGCCAGTGGAGAGGCATCCACCGCCACGCCCATCCTCGTGCGCAAGGACTTCGCGGACTTGCTGAAATGGTCCGGCGCCATCGAGACCGATGCCGATGGCATTGCGGAAATCCCACTGGAGTTTCCTGACAACCTCACGACTTGGAAAGCCCGCGTCTGGCACCTCGGCAAAGGCACTACCGTCGGCGAGGGCAGCACGGAAATCATCACCTCCAAGGAATTGTTAGTGCGCCTGCAAGCCCCGCGCTTCCTCGTCGAACGCGACGAAGCCGTGCTCAGCGCCATCGTTCACAACGACCACGACGCACCGAAAACCGTCAAAGTCTCGCTCGAACTCGATGGCGACAATCTAACAGCCCTCAGCGGCGAATCACAAACCGTCGAAATCGCCGCCCGCTCGGAAGCCCGCATTGACTGGCGCGTCAAAGCCCTCAAGGAAGGCGAGGCCACGCTCCGCATGAAAGCCGATGCCGGCGACGATGGCGATGCCGTCGAACGCAAGCTGCCCATCCTCGTCCACGGCATGTCGCGCCAGGATGCATGGAGCATCGTCGTTGATCCCGACAAGGACTCGGCCGTCATCAACATGGAAGTCCCCGAGCAACGCCGCCCGGACCAATCCAAACTCACCGTGCGCTTCTCGCCCACCATCGCCGGAGCCATCGTTGATGCGATCCCTTACCTCTCCAGTTACCCGCATGGTTGCACCGAGCAAACGCTGAACCGCTTCGTCCCGCTCGTCATCGCACAGAACATGCTCAAGGAGCTCGGCATCAACCTCGCCGAAGTCAAAGCCAAACGCACGAACCTCAATCCGCAGGAACTCGGCAATGCCGCCGGCCGCGCCGCGCAGTGGAAACAATGGCAGAACAACCCGGTCTTCGATGCCGATGAAATGACCAAAATGGTCGCCGCAGGTGCGGACCGCCTCATGTCCATGCAAAACTCCGACGGCGGCTGGGGCTGGTTCTCCGGCTACGGCGAGTCTTCCTATCCGCACACCACCGCCGTGGTCGTGCATGGTCTGTTAGTCGCCAAGGCCAACGGCGCGAACATTCCCGACCGCATGCTCGACTCCGGCATTGCCTGGCTCATGAGCTACGAGAAAAAACAGATCGCCGCCCTGCAACTCCACGTCGAGCGCGAGGCGCTTCGCAAGGAAGACAAAAAGATCAAGGACGACAACCGCTACGAAAAATCCAGAACCGACGCCATCGACGCCTTCGTCCGCATGATCCTCGGCGAAGCCAGGCGCGAATCCGAGCCGATGCTCGCCTTCCTCCATCGCGACCGCATCGATCTCCCGGTCTATGCCAAATGCCTGTTAGGTCTCGAACACCACCGCAAGGGCGACGAAGCCCGCCGCGATGAAGTCATGCGCATGATTGCCCAATTCCTCAAACGCGACGACGAAAACCAAACCGCTTATCTCGACCTCAAAAACACCAATTATTGGTGGTTCTGGTATGGCAGCGAAGTCGAAGCCCACGCCTGGTATCTCAAACTGCTCGCCGCCGTGAAACCCAAGGACGCCGACACCCGCGGACTCGTCAAATACCTCGTTAACAACCGCAAGCACGCGAGCTACTGGGAATCCACCCGCGACACCGCCTATGCCATCGAGGCCATCGCCGCATACTTCAAGGCCAGCGGCGAGGACGCGCCGGAGATGAATGTTCAAGTCATCATCAACGGTAACCGCAACCCGGGACACAAGGTTTCCATCAACCGCGACAACCTCTTCACTTTCGATGGCACGATCACCCTGACTGGCGATTCCGTGATCACTGGCAAGAACACTGTCGAACTCCACAAATCCGGCAAAGGCACGCTTTATGCCAACGCCTACCTCGAAGTATTCACCCTCGAAGACGGCCTCCGTGCCGCAGGACTCGAAGTGAAAGTGCAACGCAAGATCTCCAAACTCATCGAGTTGGAAAAAACCACCGAAGTTCCCGACTCCACCGGCCTCGTTGTTCAACAACAAGTCGAACGCTTCCGCCGCGAGCATCTAACAGATGGAGCGAGTGTCAAATCCGGCGACCGCATCGAAGTTGAGCTCATCCTCGAAAGCAAAAACGACTACGAATACCTCATCTTCTCCGATGCCAAAGCCGCTGGCTTCGAAGTCCTCGATGCTCTCAGCAGTTTCATTTCCGGCGACGGCGGATTCAGCGCCTACATGGAACCCCGCGACCAAACTGCGGATTTCTTCATCCGCGCCTTGCCGCGCGGAACCCACACGCTGCGCTACCAACTCCGCGCCGAGGCTCCCGGCAGCTACAAAGCCCTGCCCGCCGAAGCCTCCGCCATGTATGCCCCCGAGCTGCGCGGCAATTCGGAGGACATCCGCCTCACCATTGAGTAATCGTGGCGCGGGCATCCTGCCCGTCGGTGCCCCTTCCTAATCTCGGCTCCGATCTAGGCACCGCATCAGGCCTGCGTTGCGGCGCGGCCTCGGTCCTGCGCTGTGGCACGGCCTCGGTCCTGCGTTGCGGTGTAGCCTCGGCCCTACGTTGCGGCGCGGCTTCGGTCCTGCGTTGTGGCGCGGCTTCGGTCCTGCGTTGTGGCGCGGCTTCGGTCCTGCGCTGCGGCACGGCTTCGGTCCTGCGCTGCGGCACGGCTTCGGTCCTGCCGGTTTCTCTTCTTTCGGCCGAACCCTTGCCGCGTGCAGTTGTCGATACTTCGGGGCGTGCAGGGGGGGCTTCGTCCTTCGCAAATCGGTCCGCTCTGCGACCGATGACCGGCGAACGCTTGAATTTTTCAAGAACGTCAACACTTCCGGCTGTCGATCGGTCTCCGGTGGTCACGGATTGGCTTTCCAGTTTGCGACGCTCGCCGCTGAATTTCCGGATTTCCGGTGCTTGCAATACATAGTTCTCACGGCGTTTCTCGTCGAGGGCGCGGAAACGCTGACCTTCCATCGGTTCCGCCCATCGTTTTTCAATGAAAACAGGCCAATATTGCGGTGGAAAAGCGGCAGAGTGTTTTTCTTCCCAGGCGGCCTGCCATCCTGCCAGTCTCCGCCATGGATTTGTTTTCCCAACCCAAGCCCGCTGGCGACAAGGCCTTGTCCGTGACGCAACTGCTGCGGCGGATGAAGAACCTGCTTGAAGTGCAGGTGGGCGAAGTTTGGGTGGAGGGCGAGGTTTCGAATTTGAAGAA
This sequence comes from Luteolibacter sp., assembly GCA_964202135.1. Taxonomy (GTDB): domain Bacteria; phylum Verrucomicrobiota; class Verrucomicrobiia; order Verrucomicrobiales; family Akkermansiaceae; genus Luteolibacter. The sequence continues at coordinate 12,333 of CAXNHR010000055.1, forward strand.
ACAAGGCAGCGGGCATTGGTATTTCTCGCTCAAGGATGCGGGGGCACAGATCCAGTGTGCGATGTTCGGTGCCCGCAAGCGGCCTGGCGCGGAGGCGCTGGAGGACGGCGCGAAAGTGCGCGTGTTCGCCGAGGCCAGCGTCTATGAGGCGCGCGGGCAACTCCAGATCATCGTGCAAAAGGCCGAACGCGCCGGGGCTGGGGACTTGCAGGCGCGCTTCGAGGCGCTGAAGCGCAAACTGCATGAAGAGGGTTTGTTTGATGCCGCGCGCAAGCAGCCGATCCCGGCGTTTCCAAAAATGATCGGCATCATCACCTCCGCCTCAGGTGCTGCCTTGCAGGACATCCTGAATGTTCTGACAAGACGCGCGCCGTGGGTCCAGCTGGTGCTTTTCCCGGTGCGCGTGCAGGGCAGGGGGGCCGAGTTGGAAATCGCCGAAGCCATCGGAAAAATGGGCAGGCCCGAGGCTTTCGGCTACCCGCGCTGCGATGTGCTCATCGTCGGCCGCGGCGGCGGATCGATCGAGGATTTGTGGAACTTCAACGAGGAGGTCGTCGCCCGGGCGATCGCCGCGTGTCCGATCCCCATCATTTCGGCGGTCGGGCATGAGATCGATTTCACCATCGCGGATTTCGTGGCGGACCTGCGCGCGCCCACGCCCAGCGCGGCGGCGGAGCTGGCGGTGGCCGATGGCGCGGAGCTGATGCAACGGCTGGCGCAGTTCCGGCGGCGGCTCGTCCGTGTGACCCGCGAGCGGCTGGCACGCGCGCACATGGCGGTGGCTGCCCTGAAACGCGGCGCGCTGCAACGCGACGGTGAGCGGCTCCTGCGCGAACCGATGATGCTTCTCGACAGCGCGCGTGGCCGGCTTTCCAAGGCACTTGCCAGCTCGCTGGAAACCTATGCCGTCCGCTTGAACGAAGCGCGCGTCCGCCACCGCGGTCATCATCCGGCCAAGGTGCTCGAACGCCGCATGGAATATCTAACAAATCTGCGCCAGCGCATGGAGCGCAGCAGCAAAGATCTTCTCGCACAGCGCACCGCCCTCCTCGATCACTTGCGTGGCTTGCTGCGCGCGCTCGGCCCGGAGTCCGCCTTTCAGCGCGGGTTTTCCATCACGCTCGGTGCCGACGGCCGGGTGATCCGCTCCGCCGCCACCGTGAAACCGGGAGACCTCCTGCGCACGAAGTTTGCCGACGGCGAAACCACCAGCCGCGCGGTGGACTCGTAAGCAGAAAGGCCCATGCATCATAAAAAAGGACAGTCCTTTTAAAAGGTTTATGGCATAACCGGACCCACAAACGAAAGGGACATCTTTGGGAGGATCGCTTCAAAAGCGTGATCGTGGAGGAAGGTGCGGCTGCCAAAACCATGGCGGCTTACATCGACTTGAACCCGGTGCGTGCCGGGATGGTGGAACATCCGGAGC
>CAXNHR010000056.1:0-13238 GCA_964202135.1 Luteolibacter sp.
ACCTTGAGGGCGGCGCTGCCGAGATTCAGCATGAGCAGCCTCCCTTCTTGTCGAGATGAGCGCGGATGGCGGCGACCAATTCGCTGGCGAAAACAATGTCGTCGGTTTTTTCGAGCAGGATGGAGATGCCCTGGCTGAACTGGAGGACCAGGCGCGGGGTGATGGATTGAGGAAACTCGACTTCAACGAAGTCAACGGCGGTGCAACTCAGGCTGCGGGATTTGACGCGGGGCTTTGACATCCCCGCGAATGTAGCCGGTCACGCGCGGTGCGGTAGGGGGGCGATTTTAGGACGCTTACGTTTCATCAGGCGCTCCGCCAGCGCCTTGAGCTCCTCCACCGGAATGGCGAAACTCTCGGCGCGGTTGGCGCGGGCGATGTTCATGCCGATGCAGCGGCCTTCCAGATCCAGCAATGGCCCTCCGGTCACGCGGCTGCTGCCGAGGATATCGTGCTGCATCACCCGTGGGAATCCGCTGCGGCGTCTGGAAAAATCGCCGCTCATCATGTCGTTGCGGTTCATCGTGTCATCGAACATCTCACCCTTGGCGGAAAGGCGGATTTCCGCGGTGAATTCACGTTTGCCGCGGCGGCAGTTGACCTTGACCGTGCTGCCCGCCTTGCGGTCCTTGAGAACCTCGGCGATGTCCTCGATCTTTTTGATTTCCACTCCCTCGATGGTCAGGATGACATCTCCTTTCTCCAAGCCGGCCTGCTGCGCGCCACTGCCATCGGCGACCTCTTCGATTTCGAGCAACTTGCCCTTTACGTTGAGCACCACGCCGAGCGCGGCACCACCGGCAGCGGGGATTTCGCGGATTTTCGCGCTGACGATGCCCGCCAGCGCGCGGCGTGTGGTGCGCGAGGTCGCGCCATTGGCCACCACCCATGTGCCCTGCGGCACCTCACTGGTCGGCGCATAAAGCACCGGCAGCAAGTCCGTGGCATCGATCTTGAGCAACGCGACATCCCACTGCGGATCGGTGGCGAGAACGCGGACATCCTTGTAGTTGGTGCGGTCCACCGTAACGGAAATCTTATCCAAGCCTTCAAGCTCGCTGGCCTTGGTGAGGATGTGTCCATCGGCGGAAACCACAATGCCATAACTCATCTCCTTGCGGCCATCGAGAATGACCGCGCTGGAGGTTTGCAGCACCGCGCGCTGCGGTTCAAACACCGCGGTGACTGCCGGGCCGGTGGTGCGGTAGGCGGAATCCAGGCTCTGCTGGCCGTGCGTGGGAAGCACCAGCAGGCAGGCGATGATGGAGATGAATCTGTTAGCGTTCACCGAGTCCGAAGGTGAGGGTTTCACGTTTGCCTTTGCGTTCGAGCTCGAATGTCACCTCGTCGCCGGCGGCCATTTCCTTGAGCAATTCCTGCATCTGCGCGCGGGTTTCAAGCGGCGTGCCGTTGAGAGTGAGCAGCACATCGCCCTCCTTCACGCCGGCCTGCTGCGCCGGACTCTTGTTGCCGACCTTGGTCACCCGCAGGCCGCCCTCCTTGCGGGCATCGGTGGCCAGCCCGAGGAAGCCGCTGCCTTTCACCGGTTTTTCCGCAAACGGCCCCTCGCCGATGAACTCGCCGTTCATCATGCCATCCCAGTTGCCCAGAAACTCGATCATCGGCACGTGCATGTTCACCTGCAGCTGCTGGCCGACCCGCGAGTGGATGCCCACCAGCTTGCCTGTTAGATCAAACAAGGGGCCGCCCGAATCGCCGCCGATCAGGATGCAGTCCGACTGGAGCGTGTTGTTGGCAATGCGCACCAGACGCCCGAGCCGCACCACCGAACCACGTTCCTTGTCAAAGCCGCCGGAGTGGCCGAGCGAGAACACCCAGTCGCCTAGACGGGCACTGTTCTCGCGATCGATTTCCACGAATGGAAACCGTCCCTCATCCGTGATGCGGATCATCGCCGCATCGGTGCCCGCGACCAGTCCGAGCGTGCGCGCCTCGTGGCGGGTGCCGTCCTCAAGGATCACAATGACTTTCTTGTTCACGCCGGTGCTGACGTGCGCCGCTGTTAGAACGAGGCCGTCGGCGGAAACGATCACGCCGCTGCCGGATCCCTCCTTGAGCTCGATGCATACCGTCGCCGCCCGCGCCTGCGGCAGCGCCGACTGAAGCGCCGACTGGATCACCTCGATGTCCTTGCGGTCTTCCGGAGCTTTCTTGTCATTCACATAAGGCCGGCCTTCCGCGACAGATGCACAGCAAACCAGCAGCGCGAGCGCGGCGGCCAAACTGTAGCGGCGGTCTGTGACCGTCGCTGGTTGCAAACGAAGTTTCATTTCTTGAATGGAGCGGCAAGCTAGCCACATCCTGTCTATCCGGCAACCCGCGCTTGCGGAAGTTTTCGGAAAATCCCCACCCACTCCCTGCCCTCACGGCCGGGATAGGCTTTCTGCGGCACCCAGCCATCGATGCGCTCGAACCATGGCGCGAAGGTTTCCTCCAGTTCCGCGACGGAACAGCCGAACGGCGGCCCCTCCCCATCCTCGCCCCGATGATGCGGATCCAGATAAAACACCCCGGCGAAAATCCCGCCCTCAATCAACAACTCCCCGACGGACTCCGCATAAGCGCCGCGTTGTTGCGGAGAAATCGCACAAAAGCACGTGTGCTCCCAGAGCGCCGGAAAACTCCGGCCCATACGCCATGCCGGATCGAGAAAATCGCCGTGTTCGTAGGATGCCGGGCCATCACATGGGATCGCACGGGCCTTCGCAACCGCAGTTTCCGCGATGTCCAAGCCGATCGCCCGCACGCCCGTTCCCGCGATCGCCCGCACGTCATGACCGCTGCCACAGCCGGGCACCATCACCGGACCACTTCCCCATAGCTCCACACCATGGCGCTCGATCATTTCCAACAGCGGCGGCGCGGCACTGCCATGATCCCAAGGTGTGTCGCCTGCCTGATAATGAGCTTCCCAATCCCTCATGCGCCGGGAGTCTTATGCCGCAGCGCCGGAAATCAAGGCCCGGCTGGAGGTTTGCGGTTTGGTTTACTCATGCAAGACGACCCAGGTGAAGGGCACGGCATCCGGAAATCACTCATTGCCGGAATCGAAAACAGGGCATACTTTGCATTCCCGGCAAAGGCATGGGCTTGATCCCATCCATCTCATGAAAGCATCGCTTCCATTCATCATTCCACTGGCTTGCATGTTGGCTGGCTGCGGAGGGAACAAAGACACATCCGACAAAACCACCGATTCGCCGGCAGTGGCCGTAATGACACAGTCAGTCATCAGTGCGCCCCACATGGCTGCCGAAGAGGTCGTCGGCACCGTGCGCTCGAAGCTGCGCGCCGCCGTCGAGGCCAAAGTCAGCGGGCGCGTGCTCGAATACACCGCCATACCCGGCCAGATGGTCAAGGCCGGAGACCTGCTCGCCACGCTCGACGCCCGTGAGGTCCAGGCCAGGTTGGATCAGGCGAAGGCGGTGCTCGACCAGGCACGGCGCGATTTCTCCCGCCAGGAAAAACTCATCGCCACCAACGCAACGACCCGGCGGGAGTTCGACTCCGCGCAGGCACGCGTCGAGGTGGGCGAGGCGGCCTTGAGCGAGGCGGAGACGATGATGAGTTATGCCCGAGTCACCGCGCCCTTCGACGGGGTGATCACGCGCAAGCTCGCCGATGTGGGCGATCTCGCGATGCCGGGCAAGCCGCTGCTGGAAATCGAGGCTCCCACGGATTTGCGCTTCGAGGCCGATCTTCCAGAAGCGCTTCTCGGCAATGTGAAACTCGGCGACAAGATGAAGGTGATGGTTGCTTCGGTGAGCGGTCCGCTGGAGGCGGTGGTCAGCGAGATCGCGCCGGTGGCGGACGCGGTGAGCCGGACGTTTCAGGTGAAGCTCGACCTGCCGCCCGCCGCAGGTCTGCGGACCGGGCAGTTCGGGCGCGCCTCGGTGCCGGTGGCGGAGGTGATGCTGCTGCTCGTGCCGCGATCAGCAGTCATCAAGCGCGGCCAGATGGAGATGCTGTTCGTTGTTAGAGACGGCAAGGCCGCGTTGCGCCTGGTTAAGACCGGCAAGGCGCTCGATGGAAACGTGGAGGTGCTTTCCGGTCTTGAGGAAGGCGAAAGGGTCGTCACCGATGATCCCGCACGACTCGCCGACGGCCAACCCGTGACCCTCCAGCCATGAGCCAGCCATCACCGTATCTTGGCATCGCCGGCCGCATCGCAGCCACCTTCATCGATTCCAAGCTCACGCCGCTCGTGGTCATCGCCTCGGTGTTGTTAGGTGCGGCCGCCATCATCCTCTTGCCGCGCGAGGAGGAGCCGCAGATCAAGGTGCCGATGATCGATGTGATGGTCTCGATGCCCGGTTCCTCGTCGAAGGAGATCGAGGAGCGCGCCACGCGGCCGATGGAGAAGCTGCTGTGGGAAATCCCCGGCGTGGAATATATCTACAGCACTTCCCGCGACAGCGAGAGCCTGGTCATCGTGCGCTTCAAGGTGGGCGAGGACCCGGAGGCCAGCATGGTGAAACTCACCGAAAAACTGCGCTCGAATTTCGACCGCATCCCGATGGGTGTCACCCCGCCGCTCATCAAGCCGAAGAGTATCGACGATGTGCCCATCCTCGCGCTCACCTTCCACAGTCCGCGCTACGATCATCTTACGCTGCGGCGCTTGGCCGCGCAGGTTGATGAATCGGTCAAGCAGGTGCCATTGGTGGCGGAGACCACGCTGCACGGCGGATCGCGCCGCACGGTGCGCGTGCTGCTCGATCCCGTGAAACTTGCCTCGCGCAATCTGAGCCCTGCCGGCCTGGTGCCGATGCTGCAGCAGGCGAACCGCCAGTTCCGCGCCGGCGGCCTGACCACCGGCAACCGCGAGGTGCTGATAGAGACCGGCGGGTTTCTCGAAACGGCGGAGGATGTCGGCAATATTGTCATCGGCGTGTTCGGCGGGCGCCCGGCCTATCTGCGGGAAGTTGCGGAAATCCACGATGGAGGTGAGGAACCCTCGCAGTATGTGTTTTACGGAGCGAAGGGCGCTGAAGAACCCGCCGTCACCCTGAGCATCGCCAAACGCCCAGGAGCCAACGCCATTTCCGTGGCCCATGAGGTGCTGCGCAAGGTGGAACTGCTCAAAGGCACGGTCATCCCCGCCGATGTCACGGTGAGCGTCACGCGCAACTACGGCGAGACCGCCGCGGAGAAGTCTAACGAACTGCTGCTGCACATGGGCATCGCCGTGTTCAGTGTGGCAATCCTCATCTGGCTCACGCTCGGTTGGCGCGAGAGCGGCATCGTCGCGGTGGCCATCCCCGCCACGCTCGCACTCACGCTGCTGGTCTTCTATCTGTATGGTTTCACGCTCAACCGCATCACGCTGTTCGCATTGATCTTCAGCATCGGCATCCTGGTGGATGACGCCATCGTCGTGGTGGAAAACATCGTGCGGCATTTCCACCTGCCGCAGAACAAGGGGCGCGACTGGTCCGCCATCGCGGTGGAGGCTGTCGGCGAGGTCGGCAATCCCACCATCCTCGCCACCTTCGCGGTGATCGCCGCCGTGCTGCCGATGGCCTTTGTCGGCGGCTTGATGGGACCCTACATGCGGCCGATCCCGATTGGTGCGAGCGCGGCGATGTTCTGGTCGCTGCTGATTGCATTCATCGTCACGCCCTGGGCATCCATTCGCATCCTGCTCTGGGGAAAAAAGTATTCCAAGCTCACCGAAGGCACGCCCTCCAGCAAGGATCTCGAACCTCATCAGGCCAGCGAGCACCCCGAGGATTTTTTCACCAAACTCTACCGCCGCATGATGGGGCCGCTCATTCATCACAGCGGCTGGCGCTGGATCTTCCTCGCGGCAATCACCGCGCTGTTGTTAGGCGCGATGGCCACCGTGGGCATCGGCTGGGTGAAGGTGAAAATGCTGCCATTCGACAACAAGAGCGAGTTTCAGGTGATCCTCAACATGCCTGAGGGATCATCCCTGGAACAAACCGCCGCCGTGGCGCGCGAGATGGCCGCCGTTATCCGCACCGAACCGGAAGTCATCGACTATCAGGTCTATGCCGGCGTTTCATCGCCCTATAATTTCAACGGCCTGGTGCGCCACTACTTCATGCGCCGCGGCGCGAATGCGGCGGACATCCAGGTGAACCTCGTTCCCAAAAACGAGCGCAAGGCGCAGAGCCACGACATCGCCAAGCGCGTGCGCCCGGCGGTGGCGGCCATTGCGGAGCGTTACGGCGCGCGCGTGGCCATCGCCGAGGTGCCGCCCGGCCCGCCGGTGCTCCAGACGCTCGTCGCGGAGATCTATGGACCCGATGACGACGCGCGCCTCAAACTCGCCGAAGAAGTGAAAAACATCTTCAAGAGCACTCCGGGCGTCGTCGATGTCGATTGGTACATCGAGGCCGACCAGCAGAAGGCGCGCTTTGTCATTGATAAGGAAAAGGCCGCGCTGCACGGCATCAGCGCCGCCACGATTTCCCAAACATTGAAGATCGCCGTGGATGGCGAGACGGTCGATCTGCTGCATCAACCGGAGGAACGGGAGGATGTGAACATCCGCCTCGAACTGCCGCGCTCCGCGAAAACCACGCCCGAGGAGTTGCTCGCACTGCGCGTGCGCTCCGGCGATGCCAACGCCCTGCCGGAACCCGGTTCGTCTGCCCCGCCGCTCGTGCCGCTGCGCGAGTTGGTGAAGGTGGAGCACTCCACCGTGGAGAAAAGCCGCTATCACAAGAACCTGATGCCCGTGACTTATGTCATCGGCGATGTCGCGGGCATCGTGGAAAGCCCGGTCTATGCCATCTTCAAGATGAACGAGGCGCTGCGGAAACTCGACACGCGTAAATTCGGCGGCAGCGGTGCGGAGTTGAAAATACACAACGCCGCCATGCCCTTCAGCGATGCCGAACCCTCGATGAAATGGGACGGCGAGTGGCACATCACCATCGAGGTCTTCCGCGATCTCGGCGCGGCGTTCGCCGCCTGTCTCATCCTCATCTATGTGTTGATGGTCGGTTGGTTCCGCAGCTTCATCACGCCCGCGATCGTGATGATCGCCATTCCGTTCTCGCTGGTCGGAATCCTTCCCGCGCACGGGCTGATGGGCGCGTTTTTCACCGCCACCAGCATGATCGGCTTCATGGCGGGTGGCGGCATCGTGGTGCGCAATTCCATCATCCTGGTGGATTTCATCGAACTGCGTCTCCGCGAAGGCATGCCGCTGAGTGAGGCGGTGATCGACGCCGGCGCGGTGCGCTTCCGCCCGATGCTGCTCACGGCCATGGCCGTCATCGTCGGCGCGGCCGTCATCCTTGCCGATCCGATTTTCCAAGGCCTCGCCATCGCCCTGATGGCTGGTGAGATCGCCAGCCTGCTGATCAGCCGGATGGCGGTGCCGGTGCTTTATTTCATGGCACACCGCCATGCGCATCCACAAGCCGCGTGATGGTGCCACGGTCAAGCACAGCGCCTTTCATTCATGGCTCGGCACCGGAAGCTTTCACCCGGAAAAACATCGCCGGTGCTTCCATTGGCAGCGGGACATTGATGGGCTCACCCACGCCGGAAATGGTTGTGAGTTGATCCCAATCGTCGAGCGTTTCACTGGATTCGACCGTGTAGGCAATGCCTGCGGCACCCGGAAATGAAAGCTGCAAGCCCTCTGTAGTCCTTGTGAACCGGGGCTCGAATCTCGATTGCGGATTCAAGCGGTCGCTGCCGAAGGCGGTCTCATAGACGTCGCTCTGGCCATCGTTGTCGTCATCCGGATCGGTGACGTCCGGCTCGCCGTCCAGATCATTGTCTGTGAGAAAAACCACCTCCAGCTTCTCGAAGCCCAGCCCCTGTGGCGGCAGGTTCGGATTGACGAAGAACTGGCCGTCATTCGGTTGCCCGGGCGAATGGTCGATGCCGGAAAACTTCACCCATGTGAAATCCCCGGCCACCGCACCGCTTCCCGTGAGCCCCAGCGCGGACTTGCCGACCACATCAGTGCCATTTTGGGAAACCCCGATGTCTGTGGACGTCATGCCGGCGGTCAGGCCGCTTGTCGCGGTGAATACCCCTTCATAGGAAATCAACTGCAGCACCTGCGAGGTCAACTTGTTGACGACGGCGAATCCATCATTCGCGCCATTCTGGATATAGTCCTGCGGGAGCACGGCCGAGAAAATGCGATAGCCGGCCACGATATCACCGAGCGTGAAATCATTTTGTAGATTGAGCGTCCGATAGACCGTCGCAGCCGCTGGATTGCTGCCATTGTAAAACAGGATATCGATGTCGGACAATGCTCCTCCGAATCCCGGGCCGACGGCGATTTCCACAAACTCGCCGGTGTCCGTGCTGTTGTTATCATAGTGGAACTCATTGATGAACACATCCGCCGGTGCGGGCGCGGCATTGTCGCCCGGGACAAGGGAAATCCGCAGATCGAACGATGCGCCGGGCGGAATCCACAGGCCGCTGGCCATGGCCGAGAGGCGGACATGACCTGCGCCCGGCAACGGGCTGGCGGTGAAGCTGAGTGCGGGCAGCGGCACGATTCCACCGGCAGTCACCAGATCCACCTGCAGCCGGTCTGCGGCACCATTCATCACCGCCCGCCATTGCCCGGCATCCAGAGCAACCTCCAGTGCGGTGAGTGGCACCAGCGAGCGGTTTTCGAAACGGGCGCTCACCGCGGCCGCCGCGCCGTCTGTTAGAAATCCGGGGCCGGAGCCATAAACCCGCCAGCCGGGCTGTGCCGAGGAGCCGTCATCGCTGCCGAGCCACGATTGGCCGCCGGATGTGATCCACGGCGCGGGATCATGCAAGCCGCCGAAACCGGTGAAATTCTCCACCAACGTTTCACCGGGATTGTGGAAGCCATAGGGCCCGTCCGCGTCCTCCACCTGAAGCACCGAGCTGGACGGATCGTAACCTGTGGCGCTTGCGCTGAGGGTGACGCTGCGTTGGGGATCGGCGATGAAGTTGCGTGGAGTCAGCAGCGCGATCTGCCCGGTCAGCGAGCCCGCCGGAATCACCACGGTGGATGCGGCGGGAACCACGGCGGCGGGATCGTCGGATGCCAGCGTGACCGTGACGGGCGAAGTGCGTGCGGCGGGCAGGGTGATCTGCGCCGCAACCGTGCCCGCGGGCGAATTTTCCATCACCGTTGCGACTGTTAGAGCGAGCTGGAGGTTGGGAAAATCCGCGTCCAGCTCCAGATCCGCGAACACCGCGTAGTGGTCGGAGGCGGTGGCGCTGGTGTTCGCCGCAAGTGGATCGCCCGCCTTGGACAGGCCGCTGTTGTTTGAGGTATCCAGCGCGGAGTTGTAGATTTCGGTGGCCAGCGGCCTGCCGGCGATGGCAGGTGAGACAAGAAACAGATCCAGAACCGGGCCGTTGGCAAACGTGGTGCCATAGGTGCTGGGCGAGCCATTCAACTGCCGGGCGTCCAGCTTCACCGCGGAGGGCGTCGTGAAGTAGGAAAGCATGTTGGTCGAGTAGGCGAGCGGGTAGGAAATGTCCGGCCCGAGCACAAAGCTCGAGGGCAGGCCCGTAGCCGGCTGCTCGTTGAAGGTCGTGTTGGTGCCGGACGGATTGAAATCGCCGAGCACGATGAAATTGTCGTCGTTGCCGATACCCGCCGCAGTCAGATAGCCGGTCAGCCGTTTCATTTCCACCGCACGCTGGAAGCGGTCCGCCAGCAAGGTGCCCGCCTTGAGGTGGGCGGAAATCAGCAGCGGGTCGTTGTCGGTGCCCGGCACATCGACTTTGACCACCGGGTGACGCCGCGTCATGTCTTTCGCCCCGGCTGGCGGGGCAATGCTGCTGCTTGAGACAAGCGGAAACCGCGAGAGAAACACCACGCGCAGCGAGGTGTCGAAAACGCCGGTGACCGGCGGCACGTTGAGATAGGGATAGCCGAGCCTCGCCGCCAAGGCGTCCAGATCATCCGGGCTGCCACTCAGATCCGCCGAATGGATTTCCTGAAGGGCGACCACGTCGGCATCGATGCGCTGCAGAATGGCGCGCACCGTTTCGTGATCCGGCGTGCCGGGATCGCCAAGGCTGTATTCGAAGTAGTTTTCGCCGTAATAGGCGCCGATGTTGAAGGTGACCACGCGGATCTCCACCGCCAGCGTGGTGGCGGTGAGCATGAGCAGGATCGCGATGGCGGCGCGCAGCGGCATGAGCGCCGGACTCCTAGCACGGATCCGGCACCCGGCCACGGGAAAATCGCACTCCGCACCTTTCGTGTTGCCCGGATGGGCGGGCGGCTGCCAGAGTCCGCGCGATGCCACGGGTTTGCGACTGCCGGTTCACTGCGATCGATTTCGAATCGGCGGGCGCGGCGCGCGGCATGACCGACAGCCCGGTGCAGGTGGGCCTCGCCTCGTGGTCGGCGGATTCCGGGCACAGCGACGCCTTCGTTTCCTATCTGGCCACCGACCAGCCGGTGCAGTGGTCGGCGCGCAAGGTGCACGGCATCGGGCCGGAGGATCTGGTGACCGCCCCTTCCCTGCTCTCGCTGTGGCCGGAGCTGAAATCGCGGCTCGCCGGCGCGGTGGTGGTGGCCCACGGCAAGGGCACGGAAAAACGTTTCCTGCGTGCCTTTCCCGGCCATGGTTTCGGGCCTTGGATCGACACCCTGCTGCTCGCCCGCGCCGCGTGGCCGGAGCTTGGAGACCACTCGCTCGGCACGCTCTGCCGGCATTGGGAACTCACGGAAAAAGTCCGCGCCATCGTGCCGGAGAAATCCTGGCATGATGCCCTGTTCGACGCTGCGGCCTCGCTGGTTTTGCTGGAGCATCTTTTGGACTCGCACGCATTGGCCGGCCACCCGGTGGAATCCCTTTTGAAGCCGGACACCTCCGCCTGGCACTGGATGAAACGCGCATGAATGGCGCTGGCGGACACAATCCCATCGCTTGAGCCCGGGAGCGCGACTTCCCGCCCCTTTCGCGTTGCGCTGCGGGGGCGGCGGCTGGCAGAGTGCGCGGGATGGCCGGACCGGACAAAGCACCGCGAAAATCGCAGGCGATGATGTTTTCCACCTTGCTTGCGGGGATTCTGCTCGGCGGCTTGGTGGCGGGCTGGTTCATGAAAACCAACGACGCTCATAGAGCGCCGCTACAGGAAGATGCCGACGCGGCACTGGTGCGCTCGCTGCTGGGCGAGAATCTAACAGACAGGAGCTTTGATTTCGCCACGGTGGCGGAAGCCTGCTCCGGCAAGCGGGTGCTGCCACTGGTCGATGATCCGGCGCACCGGCGGGTGGTGGCGGCCATCGAACGAGCGCTGGCGCAAACGATCCGCGAGATGAACGCGGCGGACTCACCTGTTCGAAAGCTCCGCCGCATCAACGAGGCATCGAGGTTTTTCGAGGACGGCCTGCAGGCACGCCTGGATGGCTTGCCCGGCCTGCATTGCGAGACGCCGCCCAACCGCACCGGCGCGGCCCAGCGTTCCGGCTACCCGGACTTGCGGATCGTCGATGAGGCGAGCGGCACGGTGTTTTATCTCGACCCCAAACTCGTCGAACAGGGCTCGGAAAGCAGCACGCTGCGCACGTTTTACTTCGAGCCGAAAAACGAGACCCTCAAGATTACCGACGATGCGGTGCATCTGCTCGTCGGCATCGAGCACGACGGTCGGAATGGTGAATGGACCTTCGGTGGCTGGCGCTTGGTGGATCTCTCGCAGCTGCAAGTGCGGCTCAAGGCGGAGTTCCAGGCATCCAATGCGGCGCTTTACCGCAAAAGCGCGCTTTCCCTCCCGCCTGACAGCCCCTAGACTCGCGCTTCCATGTCCGCAGCATCCCGACGCACCAGCGGCTCGACCGCGATGGACGACTACCTCGAGCAGATCCTTCATCTGATCGAGGCCAAAGGCTATGCCCGCGCGGTGGACATTTCGCGCAACCTCGGCATCTCGCAGGCCAGCGTGACCAACATGCTCCAGCGGCTCGATGCCGAGGGCCTCGTCAAGCACGAGAAATACCGTGGCACCATCCTCACCGAGGAAGGCCACCGCATCGCCGGAGCGATCATCGAGCGCCATGAGACACTCACCCGCTTCCTGCGGCTCTTCGGCCTCGATGAGGAAACCATTTACCGCGATGTGGAAGGCATGGAGCACCATGTTTCGCGCCCCACGCTCGATGTGATCCGCGCGGTGGCCGACGCGCTGGAGGCCGATGCCGCGCTGTTGGATAAGGTGAAAACCAGGATCTGAGCTAACAGCTTCGGGTCACGGCAGTTTCCATGGACCGCGGTATCTTTCGTATTCAGCCTTGGGGAGCAGCACGTAGAGCGGCCGGCGGACGGGATCGAGGCGGGCGATGAGTTCACGGAGTTTGGCCTCGGCCATGGTGGTGCAGCCGGCGGTGGGCTTGGATCCGCCGCCGCGCCAGATGTGGAAAAAAATCGAAGAACCTTCATTGGGGACCACATTGGGCGGTGCGTTGTGGGCGATGAAAAGTTTCAAGGCGTGCGCGGGATCGGTTTGTTTCATCTGCTGTTTCTTCTCCCATGGCGTGGAGGGATCGCGCTCGAGAATCAAATGGCGGTTGTAATGTTCGGAGGCGGGATCCTCCACCCACAAGTCGCGCGGCGTGACCTGGCGGTAAAAAAGCCGCGGGTGTTTGCGAATCGAGGTCTCATATCCCCATGCGCCGCCGAGGGAGAAAACACCGGCAGGCGCGCGCCAGTCGCCCTCTTTCTTGGTGCTGGCACCGGCGGGGACCGGATGAATGCCTGAGCCCCAGACGAGGCCCTTTTTGCCGAGGCGTCCCTGCCATGATTCACCGCGCTGGACCCAGCGGCCGCCGGATTTTTCATGAAAACGCAACGTCACCGTGGAGCTGTCCCAGTTTTCCGCGATACCCACCAGGCACTGCGTGGAGGAGGCGGGCAGCTCAAAGGCGGTGGCACAAGCCAGTGTGGACAAGGCAAGGGTGAGCGGAAGAAGAGTGCGCATCATCATGGCGGGAGGGCGCACCAAAGCGCGGGAGCCCGCGCTCCGCAAGCGACAATCCCCGCCCATCCAATGGGATGGAATTTTGAGAATTTCAGATTAGGGCATGACACCTGCTTTGGACCGTGGCTAATCACTCGCCACCATCATGAAACAATTACCCAGCGAAGAAGCCAAACGCGCCTATTGGAGGAAAAACCTGATCTGGCTCACCGTGCTGCTGAGTATCTGGTTCATCGTCTCTTATGGCTGCGGAATTCTTTTCGTCGATCAGCTCGACCGCTTTTACCTGCCGG
>CAXNHR010000057.1:0-13129 GCA_964202135.1 Luteolibacter sp.
GCTCCACAGAACTTTGCAGCTTTTGAGCGTTCATCCGTTCGAAAAAGTCACTCTAAATGAGCTACTTATGGAAACTGACCACAGAACTTTCATCAACTCTGATCCTAACCAATTGAATTTGTTTTAGTTACAACCGGACACTTGTGATAAAAAATAGAAAACACACTATGAAACTGACCAACACCCAAACCATGAAGCGCAAGTCCGGTATGACCCTCCTCGAACTGACGGTCGTCATCCTCGTCCTGCTCTCCCTCATCTCGATTCTCTTCGTTGGCGCCCGCGCCTGGAAGAAGGGTTCGGACCGTGCCGGCTGCATCCTCAATATCCGCAACGTGCAACAAGCTGTGCGCGGGCATGCCAACATGAACAATCTGAATGAAGGAGATGCTCTCCTAAGTACCGTCATCTACGGAACTGCCTCAGACAGCAGCAATGCAGCGTCCACTGTTTATTTGAAAACGCCTGAATGCCCTGCTGATGGTGTTTATACACCAATTGAAACAGTTCCTACAACGGGAGCATTGTATATTACATGTGCCTTAGCACCAACCGCCCAGCACGAGCCGGCAGAATATGCAACTTGGTAATCAGTCTATCTGATCTCCAGTGATGGAGTTCATACTCAATTCCACGGCCCGCCTGCCCTACGGCGGGCGGGCCGTTACCCTCACAACCGCCGTTTTTTCCGGAACCGCCCCCCAGTCCGCCATGCTAGCTTACCTCCCAGTCCCTTGGCTACTTTCCAACATCCGACATCTCTCAATGTCGTTCAGCAGTTCCGTCAGGCTTGTTCGATCCTGCGCAACACCACGCGCGCCAGCAATCCCGCATGGTATCAGAACGCGCTTGAGCTGAATTTCCAGCTGCATATCCGCCCGGACGGCCCCGGCCTTGCCACCTTCTACTACGACCGCAAGCAGGACCAATGGTCTACCGGTCCATCCCTTTCCGAAGAGATCTTCAGCGACTCTGCCAAGCTTGAATCTGGCATCGCGGAAATTCTCAGCCATACCCGTTCAAAAGCCGCCACCTCGCTTGGCGTGATTCTGCACATCGCGGATGAGTTTGCCACCACTGAGCTCAAGCCCGAGCTCGACAACCCGGCGGCCCTTCCAGAACTCCGCGATGCGGCCATTAACGATCCCGCTTCGATTCTTGAAGACTCCTCGATCCTCGCCAGCCAAGCTTCCTGGCGCGTGCTGCCTTATCCCGCCGCCGCCGGTGAAGTCATCGGCACCACAGTCACTCTCACGCGCCAGCATTCTGCGCTGCTTGATGCCTTTCGTGAAGCGGGTGAAAAGGCGAATTTTCCGATCGTCACCCAGGCGCTCAGCGCCCCCTTGGTGGCCATCATGGGCTTGTGCCAGACCATCGAGCCCACCGATGGAAAACCCTTCGTCGCCATTCTGCAGTATTCCTGGTTCACGGTGCTCGCCTTCTTCAACGAGCACGCCGACCTGCGCCTGATCCGCACGCTCCAGCACCGCGGCACGCGCCGCGCCGGCAACCTGCGAAACGCGCTCACCACCACCAGTGCCTCGCTCGAATTTTTGGATCCCGATCTGTTCCTGGTTCCGCTGGGCGAGTCCGTGGACACCTCGCTCGAGTCCAGCCTGCGCGCCACCCACCCCACCGGCAGGGTGGAGACCCTCCAGACTCCCACCGCCGCGGAAATCCCGGCTTGGTGTCCGGAACCGTTCATCAGTGCCGCGCCTGCCGCCGCACCGAATCCCAAGGTCACCAGCCATACTTTCACCATACTGCGTGATGAAAAATGGGCGCTTCAAGACTTCTTTCCTACTCCCCGGGAAATCGTCGAAATCTATCCGAGCCGCTCGGAGATGAAATTGCTGCGGATCCTGCGACTAGGGCGTGTCGCCGTTTTTGCGCTCACCGTGCTCGGCCTCGCCTATTTCGCCTTCGGCATCGCAAACCTCGTCAGCCGCCCGGAATGGGCCTTTGATCCTTCTCAAGCCGAAATCAACAAGGCCCGCGTCACCAAGCTCACCAGCGAACGGAAGAAGACCGAACACTGGAGCAATCTGCTGGAAGATCGTTCGAAAGCCTGGACCGCCATGGAATCCCTTGCCCGCATGTTTCCCGACAATGGTGGCATGTTGGTCAAAAGCTACAGCCACTCCTCCAAACCCGAAAGCACACCGGGCCAGGCCAAGGTCGGCTTCACCAAGGAATGGAAAATCACCGGCTTCGCCCGGGATGAGGCGCTCGAATACCTCAACAACCTCAACACCCGCGAGGGAATCAATGCCCACTTCGCCGAAATCGCCCGCATCACCGGCAGCCCCGCCTACAACCCGAGCGTCGGCAATCGCAGCATCTCCGTGAACGTCCGCACCCAGGAAAACACCGGTTTCAAGCCGATGCCATCATCAAGGACGCGGGACTCAATGACATCTTCCAGTTCCTCGCCAAGACCGCCGGCCGCCAGTATTTCCACAACTCCAAGATCGCCGGTCCGGATTACATGGTCACCGGTCACCTCAACGATGGCGATCCGCTCCAGCAAATGGAGGAACTCGCATTCATGTATGGCCTCTCGCTTCACGTGAAGGGCAATACCATCTACGCGCTCACCCAGGCCCAGCTCGCCCAGCTGCCGAGCGCCGAGTTTCACTATCAACTCCGCTATCTCCGCCCCACCGACATGGAGCAGATCAAGGAGCTCATCAAGCCCATGCTCAGCCCGGGAACCGGCATCGTCAATTTCGAGCCCAAGACCAACACCATCGTCATCATCGACTCCGCCCACCGCATCGAACAGGCACGCCAGTTGCTCCACAACGTCGATCAGGTCAAAGGCCAGATTATTGTTGAAACCAAAATTCTGCGAGTCAACAGCGGTGCCGCCGAACGGGTGGGCGTCAACTGGTCGGCATCGCTCGGCAAGACCGGCACGGAACTCCGGGTCATTCGTGACCTTAACTCCGTGTTCGGACTCGACCGCTTGATCGAGACGGTCACTGAAGGTGAGTCTGCATCCGCCGCCCCAAACCTCGTGCTCAGTCCACTTGATGTTTCCGGTGTCCTGCGCGCCCTAGCTGAAGGCGGACTCGCCACTCAGATCTCCAACCCCACACTCATCACCGAGGACAACGAACAGGCGACCATTTCCATCATCGACCGCGTCCCGATCATCACCACCACCAGCACCCAGACCACCAGCGGTGGCAATCCCACGGTGACCGAAGAAGTCCGCTACAAAATCGACACAAGCGACAAGTCCATCGACACCGACCCCGACAAACACCGCGAGATCGGCATTTCGCTGGTCGTCACACCGACCCTACTGCCCGACGGCACCGTCCGGATGAGAATGCGTCCGCGCAATGCCCAAGTCACCGGCGTGGTCAAAGGCATACCAATCAACGGCAAATCGAACGAATATCCCAGCGTGACCGAATCGATGATCGAGACCCTGGCCCGCGTGCCGGACGGCTATTCGCTCGTCGTCGGCGGCTTCTACGGAGAAGTGCAGAGCAACGGCAAGACCAAGGTGCCGATTCTCGGCGACGTGCCGGTGCTCAACTTCTTCTTCAAGAGCAAGGAGGCCACGAAGGAACAAACCAGCCTGGTCTTTATCGTCACTCCAAAGTCCTACAACCCGACAAGTGGCAGCGCCACCGACAGCGCGAGCAACCGCATCCGCAACGCCACCGCTCTCGACTGCGAGCACGACTGGGTGGATCCCTACAACCCGGGTCCGGCGCACGAGCCGAACATGGCGCGCAGCGTCCGCGGCTTGCAGCCACATCAAGCGGTGCTCCATCCCGATTCCGCAGATGCCTTTGTGCCTGCTGATTTGAAGGGAAGGCCCCGTTTCGGCAGAGGTTCCCGCCGCTGAGTGCCGAGTTCGGATTCCACATTTGAAATGCTTTCATGACTTCCACCGCCACTGCTCCAGTATTTGAAACTCCGCCGCCGCCAGCCACCACGCCCGTGGCGGGCGGAGGCATTCGGGACTTTGCCGAAGAGTGCCTCACAAGGACTGCGGAGGCCCTGCACGAATCGCGCGCGGCCACCGCCGCCGAGATCCAGCAGGGCATCGCGGCGGCCCGTGAATTTCATGCGAATGGCACGCCGATGGATTTGATCGAGCAGATTGCCAGAATCCAAGGGCATGCCGAGGAGCACCTCGGACCGGCGATTCTGGAACTCGGCAGCAAGGTGTCCGCGACCTTTGCGCATCAAGTACCAATGGTTCCTTTCGCCGGCAAGCTGATCGCGCCCTCCGCGTTTTACGAATCCTTTGATCAGATGCACAAGCTGGCGCGCCTGCTGCTCGCTCCGGTGATCTATGCCGAGGACACCGATGCCATCGGCACCGCATCGATCAATCCGGTGGCCGCCACCATTCTTGCCGAGGAAATCCAATCCGCCGTTTTCAAACGCTTCGGCATCCGGCCGTTTCTCACCGTGGCGCGGCTGGATTATGAGAGCTGGAGCTTCCTTACTAGGAAACATTTTGAGCTTTAAATAAGTGCCGAGTGATCAGTGATCAGTGATCAGAAAAGAGTCAGACCATGAGCGATATCAATACATTTGAGGATCTTGAAGTCTGGAAACGCGGCTGCCAGCTCGCGGTGGATGTGTATGTGGCCAATCACGCTTCCCGTGATTTTGGCATGAAGGATCAAATGCAGCGCTCTGCGGTATCCATTCCTTCAAACATCGCTGAGGGCTGCGAACGCGATAGCACTCCGGATTTCATCAAATTTCTCCGTTACAGCAAGGGGTCCTGCGGTGAACTCCGCACACAACTCTATATTTCAGAAAGAGTCTGTCGGAAACTCGACTTGCCGCCACTCGATCGCTCCCGCGAAATGATAGCCGAAACAAAAGAGCTCTCGAAAATGCTTCAAGGCCTCATCAACTCCCTCAAGCGCCGCTCCAACACCTAACTCTTCCTCTTCTCTGCTCACTGCTCACTGATCACTTCAAACTTTTTTTCATGATCGAATTCGATGGCATATCCTTCAACGAGCTGATCAGCCGCCGCATCATGGGCGAGCTCGCCCAGCATGACCCGGGTTATGCGGAGCTTGCCCAGGACCAGGTGCCCAACCGGGTGACCCGCTACAGCTTCATGGCTGCCATCGCCAAGATCAACGGACTGCCGTTTTTCCCGAAGGTGGCCGAGTTCTGCGATGGCACGCTGCACGGTGCCTGCGACTCCACGGTGATGACGCGCGGCTTCTTCGCGCCAATGTGCATCTCCGGCAACGACAAGCTCATTGTCGCCATTGCCAATCCCTGGAGCCCCCTGGCCGAGGAATACCTCGCACCGCGCTTTCCGGATCTTGAGATTGTCAAAATCGTCACGCTGGCCTCGGAGATCAACCGTGCTATCGAATCGGTGGCCACCAACAACGGCCCCGGCAAGTCCGAGCTTGAAGCGATCGATGTCGAGGACCTCGACGACGGCATCCATGACTTCGACGTCACGACCGACTACACCGAACCGATGGCGCAACTCATCGCCACCATCATGGCGGATGCCGTGAGGACCCGCGCCTCGGACATCCACTTCAAGGTGGAGAAGGAAACGTTTTACTATGCCTTCCGGGTGGACGGCGACATCGGCAAGAAGGTGGAGATCCCGATGAAACTCAAGGATCGGCTGGATGCCTTCCTGCTCAACCTGATGAAACTGCCTACTGAGATCCGCAATACGGTTCCTGGCATTTCCGGGCGTTTCACCATCTCCTATTTCCACCGGCCCATCGACATCCGCTACGAGCGCCACCGCACTTACCGCGGCTATCACATCACCATGCGTCTGCTCGACAAGAGCAACATCAACGTCACTCTCGGCAAGGGCACGCTCGCCTTTGATGACGAGACAATGTTCGCGCTCAACAAGGTGATGAAGATCCCGGCCGGAATCATCGTCATGTCCGGCCCCACCGGCTCGGGCAAATCCACCACGCTCAACGCCATCCTGCGCGAGCTCAACCGGCCGGAAGTGAACATTCTCACCCTCGAAAACCCGGTGGAGGACGAGGTGCCCGGCATCACCCACTGCGATCTGCGCAGCGCCAAGGAGTTCAAGCCGATGATCGCCTCCTTCATGCGCTCGGACCCGGACATCATCCTGATGGGAGAGGTGCGAGATCTGGAGTCCGCCGAACTCGCCATCGAAGCGGCGGTCACCGGCCACAAGGTGCTCACCACCATCCACACGCCGCGAGCCTCGCAGATCATCGAGCGTTTCGAGCAACTCGGCATCGAGCGCTGGAAGATCGCACAAACCCTCAAGGCCGCCTGTGCCCAGCGCCTGGTGAAACTCCTCTGCCCCTATTGCAAGGAGTCCGTCCAAGGCATCACCGAGTTCGACCGCAAGACCTTCAGCCTGGATGATTCATGGGCCGATATTCCGCTCTTCATCGCAAAAACCGGTGGTTGCCAGGAATGCCGCAACTCCGGATACAACGGCCGCACCGCGATTTTGGAAATCATTCCCATCACTCCCAAGGTTTCCGATCAGCTCTCCAAGGGCGAGATGAGTCCCTACGAACTGGAAGTCAAAGTCGCCGAGGAAGGCATTCTCCCGAATCTCCGGCGCAGCGGCCTGCGCCTGCTCCGCGAAGGAAAAACCGACCTTGCCGCCGTCAGCAAGGTCATCGACATGACTTACACCGATGACTAGCGCCACCACCACCGTCAAACCCGGCAGCACCACGGCAAATGGAAGTGCCGCGCCCAAGGGCCTGCTCGCGGCCCTCAACCAGCCGAAGAAGGTCAAGGAATTCAGCAAGAAGGAGCTGGTGGACATGTTCCGCGGCCTTGGTTCGATGCTGCGTGCCCAGATCAACACGGCGGACGCCCTCAAGTATTACAGCCATGGACTGCCGAACAAGGCGATGGTCGATGCCCTGATGAAGGTGCGCGACGACATCAACGCCGGCGTGAACGTGCATGAGGCCTTCCGCCGCACCGGGCGTTTCAGCGACACGATCATCGGCCTGATCCAGGCCGGTTCCGACGCGGGCCAGCTCCACCATGCGTTCCAATCACTGGCCACCCGCTTGAAGAGCGAGTTGTATTTCCAGAAACAGCTCAAGAAGGCAACCATCACTCCGGGCGTGATCATCGCGGTATTGATGGGTGCCTTCATCGTCTCCCAAGTCAAGATCGTGCCCCAGGTGGAGGAAATGCTCAGTGGGGTTGGGGCCAAGCCGGATGGCATGACCGCCATCTCCTTCAAGGTCAGCCATTTCACCCAGGCCGTCTGGCCGGTGTTCATCATCTCGGTGATCGCCATCGGGGTGACCATCGCCCGCTCCGCCCATGTCCGGAACCTGATCCTTGGCTTTTTCATGTCGAAATGGCGCTTGCTCCGTCTCCTGATCATGAGCCTGCGGCAAATGACCTTCCTCTCCACGATCAAGCTGTTGCACTCCAACGGCATCAACCTCGCCAAGTCGATCCGCGTTTCCGCCAACAGCGTGCGCAACACGCCGTTCTATCAGGAACTTCGAGAGGCGGCGGACAAGTATGAGCACTCGGGCGTGCCGCTTTCCACCGCCTTCGCCAAATACACTTCGGTGGACGCCCAGGTCACCCACATGCTCGCCATCGGCGAGAAGTCCGCGTCGCTCGACTCGCAGCTCGACATGCTTTGCGAGATGTATGAGGAGGATTCGCAGAACCACATGAATACCTTTGCCGCAACCATCAGCTTCATCGTGCTGATCATCGCGGTGAGCTTGATCGCCGCCGTTTTCGTCGGCACTTTCCTGCCGATCTTCCTGATGGGTCCGAAGATGATGCAATCCGGTATCTGAGCCATGCAACTCACCCGATTCGACCGCTGGCTGCGCGAGAAGTTCGTTTACGAACTTCACATCCAGACCCTGCGTCCGCCGGAATCGATCCCGTCGGGCATCCGCGCCATCGATCTGCCGGACTCACCCGGCAAGCGCTACAAGCACCTCTTCATCGCCGAAAGCAGCAAGGCGGCTGACGCGCTGATCTGCCAGTTGAAGGAAAACAACCAGATGTATCACACGCAGGTGGTGGACCGCGAGGCGTGGTATGTGCCGTTCATCGCGCCCAAGGAGAAATCCGTCACCTGGTGGTTGTTCTCGCTGGTCGTCATTTCCATATCGGTGTTTTTCGCCCTGCTTTACATCAAGAGTTTGGTCGAGGATCCCGAGTTCCGGAAAAACTTCATGGAGGCGCTTGAACTGCTGAAAGGTTGAAGTTTCCGGATTTCATGCTTTGCAAGATTCTAAGAGCCACTTAAATTTCCGAGGTCATGAAAACATCAAGACAACCCATCACTCGGCGACGGGGCGTCACGCTCTTGGAAATGACCATCGTCATCATGGTCTTGTTGGCGCTGATCGGCACCGGTTTTTTCACCTATGGCAAGATGGACGAGTGGAAGCTCGGCCGAGCCGCGTCCGAGACCTTGCGCCAAGTGCACACCGCGCAGCGCATGTTCCTGGCAGACAATCCGACCCGCTTGGTAAGTTCCATCGTGGCGGCCGATATCATTCCTTACATGCCCGGCAATGCCACCGCGTTGCCTACCGTCAAGTCTCTCACTGGCAGCCAGTATGGAATTCTGGTCAATGTTTCTCCCCCCGTCATCAACGCCGGATCCGGAGTTACATATGATCCCTCCGGCGACAACCAGGACTCCCTTTGGGACATTGGCGAATGATGTGGACCCGATCCATAACCCTCTGCTTCGTCCTTGTATCCGTGGCCGCCGCGGCCGAATTCACTCACGTCGGGGATTTTCTGTTGCGCGCGCATTTCAAAATCACCCGGGACAAAATGACGCCCATTCCGATGAAACCGATCGCCTTCCGCGTCCACACCGATGGCACGCGCATCAAGGTGACCGCCGAGGGCGATGACGAATCGCACACGACCTTTGAAATCTACCGCTCGGATGGCATCGGGCGGCAACGCACGGGCGGCGGCGCGCTGGAGGTGATTCCCGGTTTGCAGGCCACCAGCCACACCGGCGGTGTGCTGCGGCATTTGCGGCTTTCCCGGGAGTCGATGACGCTCACCACTTTTCCCGGAGTTTCCGATCAAACGATTGTCAGCTATGCGGTTGCCGCCGAACCTAAATCCGTGAAACCTTTGCTCAGCAATCCCCTTCCCGCGAATCCATGAAACCTTTGCCTTCCCATCGAAACGCTGCCGGCAAGCCGGATGGCGAGGCGATGCCCTCGCTGCCCATCGTGCTGCCGCCATCGTCCGCCGCCTATTCATCATCCAACCGTCGTGCCTCGTCCGGCTGTGCTGCCCAGCGCGCCTACCCGTGGTTGTTGTTTTTCAGCACCGCGGTGGCCGCCTTGTTCTGCCTGCTTTACATCAACAAGCCGGTGATCGTGCCAGCTCCCGCGATGATCGCACCGCTGCCTGCAGGCAAAGCGTCCGCCGCTCCGGCCGCAACAAGCAGCGCACCCTTGGACGCTCCACTCCAACCGGAACTGATGCCCAGCGCGAGCGCCCTGCCGGGCGAGTCGCCGGCCGTCGCCAGACCGCTTCCCGGCGATCCCCGCAGCGCGGTGCTTGCGCCACCATCGGTTTCCGCATTTGAGGAAACGAACCTGCGCGTGCAGCACGTGCTCACCGCCGAGGCACCGGGCGGCCAACTCGACCGCATCGTGCTGGATGTGCCGGTGCTCTATCAGAGCCGCAATTTGCGCTGGACCGCTGCGGAAGTCGCCGAAGCACGCGGATTGCTCATCCGCCTGATGGACTATCAGGAAAAATCCCGCGAGCTGCGTGCCGAGGGAGGGGATCTGCTGGCTGCGTGGAACCGCCTGATCGAGCAATCGATTCCCGCCATCGAATTGCGTGCGGACAGCCCGTCGCTGCCCGCCAACCAACAGGACGCCGCGGATGCACCGCGCCCGTCCGGATTCATTTCCACCGATGCGATCCAAATCCACCCCGCTGGAAAATGAACTTATCCCAAGCCATCGCCATTGTTAGTTCTGCCGGTATTTCCTGGATTGCCGCCCAGAACACCGTGCCGCAGCCCGAAAGGGATTCCCTGTTTGAAAGCGCCAACAAGATCCTGCTGGGCCAACCCGACAAGCCCAACGAGGTGACCGTGGTATTGCCGCCGCCCGACAGCGAGCCGCCCGCTGCGGCGGAGGCAGCAGGCAAACCCGCCGAAAACACAGGTGAAACCCCGGCCGACGAAGATGCGACTCCGCCGGAGCCGGAGGCTGAAACTGTCGCAGACGAACAGGAAAACAAAGCCGCGGCCATCACCGCCGAGCCGCCCGAGGAAGCGCCGCAAGACCCTCAGCCGGGGCTTGCCGTGCGCATCGAACGCTTGCAGTCCGGCAGCGGTGGGATCGATCCGGCGCAAGTCAAATTGCTCGCGCCTTTTCCCGCCAAGCTGCTTGCGCGCTCGCCTCAAGGCTGGCGCATCGAAGCATCGGAACAGGCCCCGCCCTTCACCCGCGAGGTGGAGCTTTCGCCCGGCAAGAACATCACCCTCACCATCCGCCCGCACCTGTTGGTGCCGCAAGCCGATGGAAGCAATGTCTTTCAGGTGGCGGAGCCTGGATATGACGCGCCGCTCGGCTATCTCCAGGACGCCACCGTCGGAGCCATTCTCTCAAACTCGATCCGCCAGTTGGAAAACGACTCGCTACAACTTGCCGCAGCCATCGAGAATCTTCAACAATTGCTCGTTTCCCTGCCACAACCGGAGCCCGCCCCGGGTCCGGCGCCTTCATCCCAACCCGCAAACCAGCCCAAGCGATGAAATCCCCGATTCTGCCATTGATCTGCGGCGTCGCCACCGCCGTCATGACCGCCGCCGGCCTCAGCCACTGGTGGTCCATTCGCCAGTTCATCACCGTGATGGATGTGGAAGCTCCCGTCGCCCGCACGCAGGTCATTGCCGCCAAAGCCGCATCCGCGCCCACCGCTCTCAGAGAGACACCCGCCGCAGTGCCCGCCCCGCAAGCTGCCGCCGCAACGGCAGCCTCCGCCCCGGATTCCGGACAGAAGCAGTTTTACGAATCCTTGATCACGCGCATGGAAAGCCTGCAAAATCAAAACCGTGATTTGTTAGATCAACTGGCCGAGACCAACCGCGATCTGATGAAACTCGAGTTCCGGGTCGATACCCACTCGGAATCATTCCGTCCGTTGCCGGTCTCCGAGGACCAGCCGTTCACCAATTTCGATAACGATCTGGGCGTGCTGCCGCCGCGTGCGGAACCGGTCTCGCTGCCCGAGTATGAATAATTTCGGCAAGACCCGCGTCTGCCGCGGTGTGAAGTCCTTGCCTATGCAATTCACCCGGCTGCTCGCCTTCTGTTTGTATGCGCAGTGTGCCGCCGCACCGGCATGGGAAAAGCAGCTCACCGCGCCCGCGCCAGGACCATGGCCTGCCATCGCACCGTCCGCGCTCGATTTTGAAGTCAGTTGGAAAGGCATGCTAGACTCCGGACGGCTGCGCATCGAGTTCGCGCCCAATGACGCCCACAAGCCCGGCTTGCTGATCGTCCGTTCCTCCGCCGCCAGCCGCGGGCCGGCTTCCGCATTGTTTCCCTACCGCAGCAATTTCTGGTCCGAGATCCACGCCGCATCGCTCAAGCCGCATTTCTTCCACGCCGTGGAGACCGACCGCCGGGAAACCGTCACCAGCACCACCCGCCACTTCCGCGACCGCGTCGAGTCGGTGGAAATCACAGAACCGCTCGGGAAAGGTGAAACCCAGCGCAACGAACGGGTTTTCAAGTTCAGCCCGGTGTTCGATATTTTTTCCGCCATGTTGCATGTCCGCAGCCGGACACTCGCGACCGGCGAGCGCATCACTCTTGTCGTGCACCCCTTCGACAATCCCTATCTGCTCAATGTCAGGGTTGTTGGCCGCGAGATCCACCGCGAGCGCATGACCATCCGCCTGGGCGTGGCCATGCAGAAGATCGACCGCGACACGCTTGAACTGCGCCCTTACAAGAAGATGAGGCGCGAGGCCACGCTCTGGCTCAGCGACGATGAAGACCGCGTCCCCGTCGAGCTGCGAGCCGCGGTTTTCATCGGCGATGTCCGCGCGGTTCTAACGGATTTCCGCAAGTTGTGAGTTCAATGCACGGTCGGGCCCGCATCGCCATCGCCGAAGGCGGCGCGTGGCAGGCGCACCCGTTCGACGAGCATTTCGATTTCCAGCGAGGGTTTCTCGGTGAAGCGCGAGACCACCAGCGTGACGGCGAAGTTGATCAGCATGCCGATGCTGCCGATGCCCTCCGGGGAGATGCCGAGGAGATATTGCGAGGGATCACCCTGCACGCCGAAGAAGCCGAAGCAGAAATACCAGATGTAGGTGAGCGTGAAGAGGATGCCCGCAACCATGCCGCTTACCGCGCCCTGCCAGTTCACCCGTTTGGAAAAGATTCCCAGCACGAGGGCCGGGAAGAATGACGAGGCGGCCAGACCGAAGGCGAAGGCCACCACCTGCACCACGAAACCCGGAGGGTTGACGCCGAAGTAGCCGGCGATGATCACTGCCACGCCGGCGCTCAGACGGGCCAGTGCCAGTTCGCCTTTTTCAGTGAGTGATGGCCGCAGCGTGCGCTTCACCAGATCATGTGCCACCGAGGTGGAGATCACCAACAGCAAGCCGGCTGCGGTAGAGAGTGCCGCGGCAAGTCCGCCGGCCGCCACCAGGCCCACCACCCACGCCGGCAGCGCCGCGATCTCGGGGTTGGCCAGCACGATGATGTCGGGATCCACATAAAGCTCGTTGGTGCTGGCGCTGGGGGAGTTGAGCAGCAGGCGTTCGCCGGAGGCTCCCCGCGATTCC
Organism: Luteolibacter sp.; assembly: GCA_964202135.1. Taxonomy (GTDB): domain Bacteria; phylum Verrucomicrobiota; class Verrucomicrobiia; order Verrucomicrobiales; family Akkermansiaceae; genus Luteolibacter. Next base: position 12,821 of record CAXNHR010000057.1, read on the forward strand.
TCACCACTGGGTGGCGCGAAAACCGGTGCCACCTTGGTGGTGCCGGGATGCTTTTCGATCGCCGGCCCGCTCGCATCATAACGCACAGTGCCGTCGCCATCCTTGTCCACCCAGGCGATGAGTCCGGATTTCTCCCACTGCTTGAACCATGAGGGAAGCGCCACATACGCGGTGTTGGAAACCGCCTGCAGCAGGTTGGTCCGCGCGAAGACCGAGACCGCCGGCGCGGTGGTGTAGAGGATGGCGATGAACAACAGCGCCCAAAACGCCGAACCGCGCGCGTCGCTGACTTTTTTCACCGTGTAGAAA
>CAXNHR010000058.1:0-12982 GCA_964202135.1 Luteolibacter sp.
CAAGTGGTTTTCAATCACGCCACCAGATGGGTGGGAGCCAGACGATCTGGAATGGCCTCTGCGGAAACGCTGGCGGAAGTTGAAGGCAGATCGCAGCAATCCGTGCGTTGACACGGATAACGCTGCGTAACCATGAACACGATTGAACCCGCCCTCATTCAAAAAAAGGAACTCGCCAAGCGCCTATCCGTCAGTCCCCGCACAATAGACGGATGGGTTGCCAAGCGGGTGATTCCCTGCATCAAAGTCTCATCGCGCTTCAACCTCTATGACTTGGAAGCCGTGCTCACCGTTCTCAAGAAGAGTTACCAGGTGGAAGCCAGATCCTGAGTGAATCAGACCAAAGAAAAGCCCCCGGACGGAGAAGATTCATCCGGGGGCATTTTTGTTGGCTGCTTGAATCAGGCCTTGAAGCTCTGGTTGGGCTGGCCGTCGTCCATCAGGTCTCCGATGCGGTTCACGGTATCCTTTAGTATTGAGGCGGCGGCGAACACGATCACCCCGACGCTCGGGTCCACGAACGGAATGACATTCAGAGCGGTGACGAACCCGGCGAGCTTCCCGACGTAGGTGAGATATTTGAGCGCTTTCATGGCGTCCCGGGGGTGGTGTCAACGAAAGTGGACAGATTGTGATTGAATCGGCCATCCTGATTCGATAGAAGCCGATCCATGAAAACGACCTGCAATAGCGTCGGTGGACGAAGTCTGCACTTCCGTGCCGTATTTGCCGGGATTATACAGCGTGCTGCATTTGCTGAGCAAATACAACATGTCGTTCAATAACACCTGTTCGGAGATGATACCCGCACGCGCTTATTCCGCGGGGGCGGGAGCGGTTTCCGAGAGCAGGGCCTCGGCGGTGAGCTCGGCGAAGGATCCCGGGGCTCCGGCGTAGTGGATTTTGCGCTCGCCATCGAGCACATAGACCACGGGCCAGTTGGCCACGCGGTATTCGCGGGAGAGTTGGTTCGAGGGATCGGAAAAATTCCGCCAGTTGACGCTGCCCTCGGCTTCCAGCGAGCGGAGTTTTTCGAGCGAATCGTGGTTCACGCCCAGCACTTCCAGTGGCCGGCCCTGGAACTTGCGCTTCATTTCCGCCGTGATCCCGATGACCCGCTCGGCCTCGTCCATGGTGCTGTTCCAGAACAGCAGCAGGATGATTTTGCCGGAAAAATCCGAGAGTTTGAGCGGCCGGCTGGCGGAATCGACGCCGCTGAGGTCCGGGGCGACACGGCCTTTGGTGAGGTAGCGGATGATGTAGAGCTCGTCCTCGGCGAGCTTGGCCACGGTGATGCCGCCGAGATCGACTTCGGAGCTGTCGATGATGGCCTTGCGCAGGAGCGTGAGGCGTTTGCGCATGAGTTCGGGGTCGTCGCCGAGGGTCTTGAGAATGAGCGCCGAGGCAAGCGCGGCCACACCCTGGGTCTTGGTCTCCGGGTGTGTGGTCTGGATTTTCTCCAGCAGGCCGAGCGCGCGTGGATCACGGGTGCCGGCCAGGGCCATGCAGACGGGCATGAGCTGCGGGCTTTTCAAATGATGGCTCTCGATGGCCTTGAACACCGCGTCGATCTCCCCGGTGAAGACCGGAGCCGTGGAGCCGTCGGGACGGGTTTCGCGCAGGGCGGGAGCCACTTGGAGAAACCATGCGGCGGGCTCCAGCGTCCATTCCTGATCGAGCGCGGAGCTGATCTGCCCCCACATCTCGCGGGCGAAGGGAACCGTGTCCGGACGCTTGGCGACTGCCGCGGCGCGCGCTTCCGGCGTAGTGGCGGCGCGGGTTTCCTGCACCCAGTTTTCCATGGCGAGCTGCCAGGATTTCCGGATGCGCTGGGCCTCGGCTGGCGAGGCGGTCGCTTCCGCCGCAAGGAGCAGCAGGGCGGCGGCGGCAATCAGGCGGCTCAATGGGTGCATGGGCGTAGGATAAGGATGGAGCAATCGCGGATGGAATCCGAAAAAACGCATTCCCGGGACGGCTGCGGAATCGCAGCGCCTGCAGGGCCTCAATGCGGCATCCACCACGCCCGAAACACCCTGTGATGATGCTTGCGCGCGGGTGTGGGAGCGGTCAGACTGCGCGCCGAAATTATGAACGAACGACGCGTCGTAATCACCGGCATCGGATGTGTTTCCCCCTTGGGCAACGATTTGAACACCACCTGGGAGGGCCTCAAGGCCGGCCGCAGCGGGATCGCCAGGATCACCCAACTCGATCCCGAGCCCTTCGATTGTCAGATCGCTGGCGAGGTGAAAAACTTCGAGCCGGATGGTTATTTCGGCGTTCCCAAGGACTCGCGGCGGGCGGACCGCTACGTGCAGTTCGCCGTCGCGGGCGCGAAAATGGCGGTCGAGGATTCCGGTCTGGATGTTTCCAAGGTGGATCCACGGCGCTTCGGCGTGATGGTCGGCAGCGGCATCGGCGGCCTGGCCACACTGGAACGCGAGCACGGCACCTACCTCAACAAGGGCCCGAAGCGTGTCTCGCCGTTCACCATTCCGATGATGATTTCCAACATCGCGAGCGGCATCATTTCCATGGAATTCGGCCTCAAGGGCCCGAACATGGTCATCGTCACCGCTTGCGCCACCTCCAACCACAACATCGGCGAGGCCTGGCGCATCATCAAATTTGGCGATGCCGACGGCTTCATCTGCGGCGGTGCCGAGGCCACCATCCTGCCAATGGGCCTCTGCGGCTTTGCCAACATGAAGGCGCTCAGCACCAGAAACGACGAGCCCGAGAAAGCCTCCCGCCCGTTCGACAAAAACCGCGACGGCTTCGTCATGGGCGAGGGCTCCGGCGTGATCGTCATCGAGGAACTCGAACACGCGAAAAAACGCGGTGCCAAAATCTATGCCGAGCTCATCGGCTACGGAGTCAGTGCGGATGCCTACCACCTCAGCGCCCCGTCGCCCGATGGCAGCGGCCCGGCCTATGCCATCGAGATGGCGCTGCGCCACGGTCGGAAAAACCCGGCGGATGTCGATTACCTCAACGCCCACGCCACCTCTACCGGCCTCGGCGACATCGCGGAAACCAAGGCGATCAAGCTTGCTTTCGGCGATTACGCGAAGAGCGGCCTGATGGTTTCCTCCACCAAGTCGATGACCGGCCACATGCTCGGCGCGGCCGGCGGCATCGAGCTCATCGCCAGCGTGATGGCCATCAGGGATGGCATTGTTCCGCCCACCATCAATATCGAGGAACAGGACCCCGACTGCGATCTCGACGTGGTGCCCAACGTCGCACGCGAGGCGGATGTGAAAGTCGCCATCAGCAACAGCTTCGGCTTCGGCGGCCACAATGCCTCGGTGCTGGTGAGCCGCTTCGAGTGATGCAATCCCCGCTCCATCGCCACTCCTGCGAAGTCGCTTTCGGCGACACCGATGCCAGTGGCTGGATGCATTTTCCGAACATCTTCCGCTACTTTGAGGAAGCCGAGCATGCATTTTTGAAATCGCGCGGGGTATTGGTTTTCGACCGTTCCCTGGGCGGTTGGCCGCGCGTGAAAGTGACTTGTGATTACAAGCGCCCGCTGCTCACCGGCGACCGCATCGAGGTGCAGTTGGGAATTTCGCGCTTCGGCGCATCGTCCATCACCTGGGATTTCGAGGTCTTGAATGCCGCGGGGGAAACCGCCGCCCTAGGCAGCGTGACGACCGTGCGCGTGAATCACGAGGGACGGCCGCAGTTGATCGGCGATGACGAACGGGCGGCACTTGAGCGCCGGATTTAACCGGGATTCTCAGGTTCGACAGCTGGCACACATCCGGATTTACGAGCCCTCGCCCGATCCACGGCCTTGCCGGTCGCAAGCAAGATGCCGCCGAAGATGGCGAACATGATCAGCAAGGCGAAGGCATTGCGGGTTGCGGAAAGAAAACCGATCGAAGTGACATCAATGAACGGGTAGGGATAAGTGCCCAGGAAAGATCCGCGAAGAAGCGCATAACAGAAATAGAAAAACGGATACAGGCTCCAGGCCACCGGCGACCACCATGGCAACGGAGACTTTGGAGCCACTTGGAACCAGTAAATGCAAAAACCCGGAGGCACCACATAATGAAGCAGCAGGTCCGTGAGCCACTGCAAGCCCTTGGGATCCCAGATTTCGCTCAACAGGAAATGATAACCCAGACCCACAAGGATCGTGCTGGTGGCCACACAACCCAGTGTCTGAGGGTGGGCGAAAAACCTCTGCCATCGCCTGCGCCCGGCACCAAGCGTGATGGTCAACACCAGCGCCACGAACAGATTCGTCCATATCGTGAAATATCCGAAGTAAGTCATCAGCCCGGCAGTGATTGATCGACCGTCGGCATGCGCCGCTTGCAGCGCCAAACCCAAGCGCATGGCCAGTGCCGCCCATGTGATGACCATCACCACCCGGCCAAGCCATCCCGCGCGCTGCTTGTGGAGTGCGGCGGTAGCATCATGGTCCGGGCTTGGCATGGCGGATAGTGTGGATGGCCCACTCCCGGAGATCAACTATCTAACATTTATGAGCGGATATGCATTTCCGCGGATTTCGCATTGGGCGATCCGGCCGCATGTGCCATCTTCCGGCACATGGAAGACGAACCGAATGATCCGCCCTGCGCCGTCTGCGGCCAGCCCGCCCACGTCATCATCAATTCCGTGGCCTGGTGCGACTCCTGTTTCCATGAAATGGGATCCTGCTGCGGTGAATGCGGCGAACCATGAAAACCCGTATCGTCAAAACCGAAATCCTCGACCACCTGCCGCACGACGATCCCGCCGCGCGGCGCTCGCGGGCCGACCTTCGACGCATCAATTTCCTCATGGGCAACGAACGCTGGGTGCTCCGGACGCTCCGACGGATCCCGCGTGCGGCCGCACGCGGGATTTGTGAATTCGGCGCGGGCGATGGCGCGCTCGTGGCGAAAATTCAACGCAATTTTCCTGACAGCCGGGTGCGCGCCTGCGATCTCGCGCCACGGCCGCCGGACCTCGATGCCCGCATCGACTGGCGCGGCGGCGACATTTTCCAACATGCGCCACCATCCGGCGGTGTGCTGGTGGCCAATCTTTTTCTGCATCACTTCGAGGGCGAGGCCCTGCAACTCCTCGGGCAGCTCTGCGAGGGCTTCGAGGTGCTCGTTTTCAACGAACCCGACCGCACCCGGCTCGCTGCGATTCTGGGCACCTTGCTGCATCCATTTGTGAATCACGTCACGCGCAACGATATGCAAATCAGCATCCGCGCCGGCTTCCGCCACGGGGAAATATCAGAACTTTTGGGACTCGATCCCGCCCGCTGGCGGATTGAGGAAACTTCCACATGGCGCGGCGCGCGGCGTGTGATAGCTTGGCGCACTTGAAACGGACCGTGACCATCGCCGGCGGCGGCCTCGCCGGGCTATCGCTCGCCATCGCGCTGCGGACGCGCGGCGTCGGCGTCACGGTGATGGAGGCGGGCAGTTACCCGCGCCACCGGGTTTGCGGCGAGTTCATCTCCGGGGTGACCGGGGAAACGCTGCACGCGCTCGGCATCGCGGATTTGTTCGATGACGCGCGCCGCCATGTTTCGCTGGCATGGCATGATCGCGGCCGTTGTTTCCTGCGCTCACAACTGCCCGTGCCCGCGCTGGGGGTATCTCGATTCGTGCTCGATGCCCGGCTGCGCGACCGCTTCCTCACACTCGGCGGCGACTTGCAAACCACCACCCGCGCCCGTCCGGAACCGGCGGACGGCTTCGTTTGGGCGGCGGGCAGGCGGCCGCGGCCGGGCAAATGGATCGGGCTCAAGGCGCATGTCAGGATCGCGACAGGCACCGATCTCGTAATGTACTCCGGCACCAACGGCTACGCCGGCCTGGCTGGTGTGGAGGACGGCTGGACGAATGTCTGCGGCTTATTTTTGTTAGATAAGGAAATTCGCGCCAAGGGAACGGACCTGCTGCCGGCCTATCTTGAGGCCGGCGGAAACGAGCGACTGGCCGCCGCACTGCGAGATGCGGAATGGCGCGACGGGTCGTTTTCCAGCGTTGCGGGCTTTGAGCTCGGCCATCAAGCGTCGGTGCCCGGTTTGTTATGCCTAGGCGATGCCGAGAGCATGATCCCACCCTTCACCGGAAATGGCATGAGCATGGCTTTCCAAGCCGCCGAATGCGCTATCGAACCTCTCACCGCATGGACTGAAGGCCTTCAATCATGGCAGGAAACGCGCCGCGAGATCCACGGCCGCCTGCGCCATGGTTTCCGCCGCCGCCTCGCAGTGGCCGCGCTGCTGCACCGCGCGCTGCTTCACTCCGGCATCCGCTCCGCCATCGGATCGCTCGCGCAATGCGGACTTCTGCCATTCCACAAGTTGCTGCCACTTGTCCGTTAGATAACACTTTTCACTCATGTATCTCAAATCCCTCGCCACCGCCGTCCCGCCAAGCTCATTCACCCAGCAAGCTTGTTGGGAGGCGATGAACCATGCCAGCCTGCTCGAATCATTGCGTCCGCGCTCGGCGGATCTGATCCGTAAAATCCTCACCAATGCCGAGTCCGGGATCGACCGCCGGAACCTCGCGCTGGAAAGCATCGATGAGGTGTTTCAGCACGACGCGCAGAGGCTCAATGAAAACTTCGAACGCCAGGCTCCCATGCTGGCGCACGAGGCGCTTGCCAAAGCTCTTGAGCGCGCGGGCATCGCCGCCGATGCGCTCGACGCGCTGTTTCTCTGCACCTGCACCGGCTATCTTTGCCCGGGCGTGACCAGCCACGTGGCGGAACAGGCCGGCATGCGTCCGGATGTCTATCTGGCGGACCTCGTCGGCCTCGGCTGCGGCGCGGCGATTCCGATGATGCGCGCCGCGCAAGGATATGTCTCCGCCAACCCGAAGGCGAAAGTCGCCACCGTGGCGGTGGAAATTTGCTCGTCGGCTTTTTATGCCGATGACGATCCAGGCGTGCTCATCAGCCTGTGTCTCTTCGGCGATGGCGCGGCTGCCGCGATCTGGGATGGAACGGGCACTGAGGGCGATTGGCAGGCCGGGCATTTCACCACGGTTCATCGCCCGGAAAACCGCGAGAAAATCCGTTTTATCAACTCCGCCGGCAAATTGAAAAACCAGCTCCACCGCGCCGTGCCCGGTCTCGCCGCCGAAGCCGTGGCCGGTCTCTACGCGCAACGCCAGGCCGAGCCCGACCAAATTCTCGCCCACAGCGGCGGCCGCGATGTGATCGAGGCAATTGAGGAAAAACTGCCGTTTTATCTAACCGAAACCCGCGAGGTGTTGCGCGACCACGGCAACATGAGCAGCCCGTCGGTGCTCTTCGCGCTGGAGCGTCGCCTCGCCAACCCGGCAGCCAATGACCAGCGGCTCTGGCTCACCGCCTTCGGTGCCGGATTTGCCGCCCACGCCTGCGAGTTGTGGCGCTGATTTTCCCCCCTTGCGCGGTTCCGGTTCCGCACTAGCTTGCCGCGCCATGAGCCGCCGCAATGTCATCTTACGCGCCATCCTCGTCCTTGCCATCGTGTGGGCCGCGGTGTGGGGTGTGCGCACTTATGCCGCTTCGAAAAAAGTCACCGCCGAGCGCCTTGAATCCCGCATCGAACGTGCTGCATTCGCCGATTGGTCGGGCCACGAAACCCCACCGAGCGCCGCCGATGCCGAGCGCCGCGAAAATGAATTGCGTGAGATCGCCGGGATGGTGAACCGCCTCGATTTCCAGGAGCGCGAGAAAAACCGCCGCAGCCGCTCCGGCGAGGAGTTTTTCCGCAAGCTGAGCCCTGCCGAGAAAAGCCTCTTCATCGACCTCACCATCATGGAATCGATGAACCGTTTCATGGAATCGCTCGATGCGATGCCGCCCGAGCAGCGTCGGCGATTCGTCGAGCAGGGACTCAAGGAGATCGAAACCGGCCAGACTGAACAAGATATGGCACGGGCCGAAGAACTCGGCGCGGATTTGTTGGGAAAAATCAGCCAGGAAGGAATGCGCGCCTATTTCCAGAAATCCAGCTCCCAGACCAAGCTCGACCTCGCGCCGTTGATGGAAGCGATCAACGAAAGCATGCAGGGCCTGCGTGGCAATGAATTCGGTCCGCGATCACAGTGATGAAACTCCGTGGCTTCACCTTGATGGAAATGCTCATCGTGCTGGCAGTCGTCGCCACGCTCGCCGGCATCGGCATTCCCTTAGGGAAATCCGTGCTGGCCAAATCCCGCGAGGCGGCGTGTTTGAATCAACTCCGCTCGCTCGGCGTGGCCCTGGAAAGTTATCTGCAAGACCACAATCAGATCCTTCCGAACCTGGCCATGGGACGCGCGTCGAAATCCGATCCATCGCCCGTGCTCGAAACCGTGCTGCTGCCGTATGTGGAAACTCCCGACGCTTTCAAGTGCCCGCAGGATTCCGAAGAGTTTGAAAAATCCGGCTCCAGTTATTTCTGGAACCACCTGCAAAGCGAGCTGCCGGTCTCTCGACTCGTATTCTTCGGCATCAACGACCGACCGGACAAGATTCCGCTCATCTCGGACAAGGAGGCATGGCATCCCAGCGGCACCAATTTCCTCTACGCCGATCAAACCAGCTCCAACCGCGTCCGCTTCGCCGCCACCAACTGACATCCCCGCCATGCTCGAAATCCGCGGCCTTCACAAATCCTTCGGCGGCAAGCCCGCGCTGCACGATGTTTCCTTCGCCGTCGCGCGCGGCGAGATCCACGGTCTGTTAGGCCACAATGGCGCGGGCAAGAGCACCACGCTCGGCATCATCCTCGGCATGGTGATGCCGGACGCCGGAGATGTCACCATCGGCGGAGTTTCCGTTCTCACCGACCGCTCGCAGGCGTTGCGCAAGGTGGGTGCCATCTTCGAGGCGCCCGCGTTTTACGAATACCTCAGCGGTTGGGAAAACCTGCGCCTGCTGATGGGATACTCCGGCGGATTCGATGCAAAAGCCGCACGTGAAACCGTGGAACTCGTCGGCTTGTCGAAGCGCATCCATTCGAAAGTCCGCACTTACAGCCACGGCATGCGCCAGCGCCTCGCCCTCGCCCAATCGCTGCTACCGGAGCCTGAGCTGTTATTGTTAGATGAACCCACCGACGGCCTCGATCCCGAGGGCATCGTGTGGTTCCGGGATTTCATTCTGCGCCTTCGCGAAGAGCGCGGCATGACGGTTTTATTCAACTCGCACCTGCTCGCCGAGGTGGAACTCATGTGCGACCGCGTGGCGATCCTGCGCGAGGGCAAACGAGTCTTCGAAGGCGCGGTCGGCGGCCTGCATGAAGACGACCTGATGTTCGAAGTGGATCTTGAACCATGGGAAAAGGCACGGCCGATCATTCATGCGATGGGTGGGGAAATCCCCGCGCCCGACCGCATCCGCCTGCCGCAAGGCGCGGACCCCGCGGCGCTGGTGGAGGCATTCGTTCACGCCGGCATCCGCTTGCGCGCTCTCGCTCCCATCCGCCGCTCGCTGGAGGATCTCTACATGGAAATCCTCAACGGCGCGGGCAGTCCGAATTGAGCGAGCGTGTGGATTGTTAGATCCATGATGTGATTGCATCAACGGCCTCCTGATATCGCTCCACAGTCGGAGTGACCGTCGCTAGGGTGCCCGCGCCAGCCTTGGCATCGGCGAGAAATTGATTCCACTCGCCGTCGCATGCAGCGCCGGGCAATCAGCCGCAGCATTTCTTGAACTTGCGGCCGCTGCCGCAGGGGCAGGGGTCGTTGCGACCGCCGCCGGGGTGTTTCGGAGGAGGAGGGACGCTTGAGCGCGAGGAGAACTCTCCGCATTTCCCGATGTCTCCGCATTTTCTGGCAAATTTCAGGCGATTCCCCTCTTCTCATTGCCAAGTCACAAGTCCGCCGCTCCATTGCTCACGCTATGAGCAATCCACAAACATCCCACGCCATCCTGCAGAAGTGGGTGGCTGATATGACCGCACTTTGCACTCCCGACTCCGTCGAGTGGTGCGACGGCTCTCAGGCCGAATGGGACCGCCTCACTTCCCTGATGGTTGAAAAAGGCACCTTCACCCGTCTCAACCCAGCGAAACGCCCGAACTCGTTCCTCGCCCGCTCGACTCCCTCGGACGTCGCCCGCGTGGAGGACCGCACCTTCATCTGCACCCAGCGCCGTGATCAGGCCGGCCCCACCAACCATTGGGCGGATCCCGAGGAAATGCGTGCCACGCTCAACGAGAAGTTCAAAGGCTGCATGAAGGGCCGGATCATGTATGTCATCCCCTTCTGCATGGGTCCGCTGGACTCGCCGCTGGCCAAGATCGGCATCGAGCTCACCGACAGCGCTTACGTCGTTTGCAACATGCGCATCATGACCCACATGGGTTCACACGTCCTCAAGCGCCTCGAAAACGAGGCCGCCGGCCTCATCGGGAAAAAGCGCGATGGCTTCGGAAGCTTCATCCCCTGCCTCCACTCGGTGGGCGCGCCGCTCGAACCCGGTCAGGCCGATGTTTCATGGCCCTGCAACGAGGACAAATACATCGTTCATTTCCCGGAAACCCGCGAGATCATGTCTTATGGTTCCGGCTACGGCGGCAACGCGCTGTTAGGCAAGAAATGCCTCGCGCTGCGCATCGCCTCAAACATCGCCCGCGAACACAAGTGGATGGCCGAGCACATGCTCATCGTCGGCATCGAAAATCCGCAGGGAGAAAAGACTTATCTATCAGTCGCCTTCCCGTCCGCCTGCGGCAAGACCAACCTCGCCATGCTCATTCCGCCGAAATGCTATCAGGACGCCGGCTGGAAAACCACCATCGTCGGCGACGACATCGCATGGCTGTGGCCTCACGAAGACGGCAAGCTCCACGCCATCAATCCGGAAACCGGATACTTCGGCGTGGCTCCCGGCACTGCCATGGACACCAACCCGCGAGCCATGGAATCCATCAGGGAAAACTGCATCTTCACCAACGTCGGCCTCACCGATGACGGCGACGTCTGGTGGGAAGGCATCGACGGCGAACCGCCGGCCCGCGCCATCGACTGGACCGGCCAGGACTGGACGCCCGATTGCGGCCGCGTCTGCGCCCATGCCAACGCCCGCTTCACCGCGCCGGCCTCGCAATGCCCGTCGATCGATCCGAACTGGCAGAATCCCGACGGCGTGCCGATCGACGGCATCGTATTCGGCGGCCGCCGTGCGACCACCATGCCGCTGGTTTTCCAGGCCTTCAACTGGAGCCACGGCGTCTATCTCGGCGCGACGATGGGCTCGGAAATGACCGCCGCCGCCTTCGGGCAGCTTGGCAAGGTCCGCCGCGATCCGATGGCCATGCTGCCCTTCTGCGGCTACAACATGGGCGAGTATTTCGCACACTGGCTGGAAATGCGTCGCTACCTCACGCACCTGCCGTTTTTCTTCCACGTCAACTGGTTCCGCAAGGACGAGGATGGCAAGTGGCTGTGGCCCGGTTTCGGCGAAAACATGCGGGTGCTCGAGTGGATCATCAAGCGCTGCCACGGCAACGCCGCCGGCCACGAAACCCAGATCGGTTGGATCCCGGCCTTCGATGATTTCAACATCGAAGGCCTCGATGGCTTCACCAAGGAGGATTACGACAAGGTGATGGCCTTCAACCGCAGCGAGTGGAAGACCGAGCTGGTCAGCCAAGGCGAGTTCTTTATCGATCTCTACGATCACATGCCCAAGGAACTCATCTTCCAGCGCGAACTGCTGACCGCACGCATGGTCTGATCCAGCCGCACAAACACCAAACCCTCGGGCCGCGCCGGCCTGAAAAACCCTCCGGCCGCCCCGGCATCCGCCGCACGCACGTTCTTCACGTGTGCGGATTTTGTTAGACGGAAACCCGCTTTTGGGGTTGCTTTTTGCACCGATCAACAACAAAAAGCGCCAGCGGAGATAGTAAACATTTCCGAAGCAATAGATGAAACTCCGTTATTTTGTCAGCACCTCGGCCTTGGTTCTAGCGGCATGGCTCGGGTTCACCTTCGTCAATGAGGTGCCCACCCAGCGCTACCCCAAGCTCGATAAATACACGACCGCGCCACCACTGCCTGCGGCCCCGGAGTTGCCGGCAAGCGGCAGCCGCTTGGAAATTTCCCAAGTTTCCCTCTCGCATTAATCGCCTTCTGATTCAGGCTTCCGCCCATGTCTGAGCAACCCATCATCTGCGACACCAAACCGCTGGCCCTTGAAGTGGAAGCCGGCGTTCATTGGTGGTGTTCCTGCGGCCGCTCCGCCCACCAGCCGTTTTGCGATGGCTCGCACAAAGGCACCGGCCTTCAACCGGTGAAACTCGAAGTGGCCGAGAAAAAAACCATCTGGTGGTGCCAGTGCAAACACAGCGCCAATCCCCCACTCTGCGACGGCTCGCATAAAAATCTGCCGAAGCCGGAGTGATCTGCTTTGGACCTGCCGCAAAGGTCACGATGGAATAGGGTTCTGATTGGTGTCTGAATCCATCCGCCTACATTCTTAACTTTGCGCCCCTTTGCGACCTTTGCGCCTCTGCGGTTCACTCTTCCTTCTCCCCGCTTTGACAAGCCGCCGCCCAAGCGCTAACAACGCGCATGCATTCACTCATCAAGCACGTCCTGCGCCGCAAAGAACCCTGCGATGATCTCCACGTCGCCGGTTGGGTCCGCACCCGCAGGGATTCCAAGGCCTTTTCCTTCATCGAGCTCAACGACGGCAGCTGCCTCGCCAATCTCCAGATCGTCGCTGACGCCGGCATCCCCGGCTACCAGGACATCGCGAAAATGAACACCGGTGCCTCCGTCGAGATTCGTGGAAAACTCATCCCCTCCCCCGCCGCCGGACAGAAGTGGGAAATGCAGGCCACCTCGCTCAAGCTGTTAGGCGAAGTGCCGGAGGACTACCCGCTTCAGAAAAAAGGGCACAGCCAGGAGTTCCTGCGTTCCATCGCCCACCTCCGCCCGCGCACCAATCTTTACGGTGCCGTCTTCCGCACCCGCAGCCGCATGGCTTACGCGGTCCACCGCTTTTTCCAGGAACGCGATTT
>CAXNHR010000059.1:0-12883 GCA_964202135.1 Luteolibacter sp.
GCATCGAGAGGGATGTGGAAATGCACCCGCGCCTCGCACAAACCGGCGCGCTCTGCGGCCAGGAAATCCGGCAGGTCGGTGAAGCGGTGGATCGTGCCCGCATCGTCGCGCGCCAGCACCTGGTGGAAATACACCGGCTCATCAAAGGCGCGGATCGCCACGATGGCCGGCGGGTCGCGCGGATCAAGCGCGAGAGCGCTGGAAAGATGGATCTTGGAAATGCGGATTTCATGGCGCAACAACGCATCGAGCGATGCGGCGGCATCCTCATATTGCAGCGCGAAATGGCAGGCATCGTAGTTCACGCCGATCCGGCGGCGAATGACCTCGGCGTCCGCCGCGTCAGCGTGCAAGCGATCGAAGAAGGCAACAGTCTCAGCCGTGTTTTCAACATGCCCCAGCGGTTCGGGTTCGAGACCGAGGTGGAAATCATGTCCTGTTTCCGAAGCCAACTCATCCAACCAACCGGCGAGCGCGATGAGGTTGCGGCGGATGGCCGCCTCGTCGGCCGCGAAGCTCTTGTGCGATCCGGGCAGGGTTGAAACCGATGCCCCTGTCTCCGGCCGTGCGAGCGCGGCGAGGATGCGGAACAAGTCCTTGGTGTAGGCCAGCCTCTCGCTGGTGGTCCAATCCGGCTGGAACACGCGCTCCTTGACGCGCGTGCCGTGGAAGCTGCCATAGGGAAAACCATTGATCGTGAAGATATAGGTATCGGTTTCCTCCAGCCATGCCTTGAATCCGGCCAGCCCGCCGCCTTCTAACAACTCGCGCGCGGCCACGGCGGACAAGCGCAGGCCAATGCCAAATGGCGCGCCTCCGCAGACCAGATCGCGCACCGCCAGCACGCGGGTTTGCAGCACGTCGAAAGTTTCCGCCCAAGACTCGGCCGGGTGGATGTTGGTGCAGTAGGAAAGATGCGCGCCGTGGAACTTCAAACCGCGGGGAAAATGATACCCTCCCATCATCTTGTCGAGCGCCGGAACCTGGTGCCTCGACATCACGCGGCTGCCATGCCATGGTCCGGCAATGACTGCCTGATCCCATGCCCATGGAATTCAAAGACTATTATGCGACCCTTGGCGTGAAACGCGACGCCACCGCCGAGGACATCAAGAAGGCCTTCCGCAAACTTGCGCGCAAGCACCACCCGGATGTGGCCAAGGACAAGAAGGGCGCGGAGGAGAAATTCAAGGAGATCAACGAAGCCTACGAGGTGCTCGGCGATCCGGAAAAGCGCGGGAAATACGACCGACTCGGCATGGATTGGCAGCATGAGGGCCAGTTCCCGCCGCCCGGTGGCGGCCGTGGTCCGACGGCGCAGGAGTTCAATTTCGGCGGCACCGGATTCAGCGACTTTTTCGAACAATACTTCAGCGGGGCGAGCCGATACGGGTTTCCCGGCGGGATGCCCGGCGCTGCCCGGACCGGCACTTCGCGCCAGCGCGGTGGTGACATCGAAGGCGATATTCTCGTCACGCTGGAGGAGGCGATGCACGGGTCGGTGCGCCCGCTTACGCTGCAGATCGCCAACCCGCGGACCGGACGCACCGAGACCCACACGTTCCAAGTGCGCATTCCGCCGGGCGTGACCAATGGCAAGCGCATCCGCATCCCCGGCGAGGGCGAACCGGGCCATGGCGGCGGTGATCCGGGCGACCTCTACCTGCGCGTGCGCCACGCCGCCCACCCGGATTTCAGCACGCATGGTTCCGATGTTTATTACGAACTCGATATCGCGCCATGGGAGGCGGTGCTGGGTTCCGAACTGCCGGTGCCCACGCTCGACGGGCTGATCAAGCTGCGCATCCCCGCAGGCAGCGAGAACGGTCAGCACCTGCGCGTGCGCGGCCGTGGCCTGCCCAAGGGGAAATCCGGCGAACGGGGTGATTTCCACGCCGTGCTGAACGTGCAACTGCCCGATCATCCGGGCGACGAAGAGCTCGCGCTGTGGCGGAAACTGCGTGAGGTTTCCCGTTTCAACCCCCGAAACCAAACCCACTGATGAGTCTGGAAAACGAAACCGTTTACACGCTGGATGTCTTCGCCCGGATCAGCGGTGTGGACCGGGAAACCATCATCCACTACCAGCAGCAGGGTTTCATCCATCCGCTACCGGATTGTGATGACCGCTTCGATGACGAGGCCCTGCGCACGCTGCGCCGCATCGTGCACCTCCGCAACACCTGCGGCGTCAACGAAACCGGCCTGCGGCTGATCCTTGAACTGCTCGATGAAGTCGAGCGGCTGAGGTCCGCTTATTGAGGTTGCACCTCAGGCCTCGACCTCGCGCGCCGGCGGCCCGCTCTCGAAGCGCATGAGCTCGGCAATGAATGTGAGCGGAACATCGCCGGTTTCGCCATTGCGGTTCTTGGCAAGCACCAGGTTGGCCTTGCCCGCCTCCGCCTCGCGTTCTTCCTCGTTTTCGGCATAATACGCGGAGCGGTAAAGCAGCCCCACCATGTCGGCGTCCTGCTCGATGGCACCGGATTCGCGCAGGTCGGACATGCGCGGCACGCCGAGGCTTTTTCCGGTGCGGGATTCCGGGCCGCGGTTGAGCTGGGCGAGAATCAGGATCGGCACGCTGAGCTCCTTGGCCAGCCCCTTGATGCCGGCGGAAATCTCCGCGATTTCACGCTCGCGCGAGTTTTCCGCCTGCTTGGTGCGCGATTTCATCAACTGCAAGTAGTCGATGGCGATGAACTGGATATCCTCATCGCGCTTCTTGCGGCGGGCCTTGGCGCGCAGCTCGTTGATGGAAATGCCCGCAGTATCGTCGATGAAAATCTTGGACTGTGCGGTTTCCACGCAGGACCGCTGGATGCGTTGGAGTTCGCCCTTGTTGGGTTTGAGGCCGCGCGAGAGCTGGCTGGTGGCATACTTGGCGCGTGCGAAAACCAGGCGCTGCACGAGCTGGAAAGCACTCATTTCGCAGGAGAAAACCATGCCCGGCTTGCCCAGCTCCATGCAGATGTGCTCGACGATGTTCATCATGAACGAGGTCTTGCCCATCGACGGGCGGGCGGCCACGACGAACATCTCCCCGGGTTTGAGCCCGCTGCTCATGCGGTCCAGCACATCGAAGCCGGTGCTCAGTCCCTGCGCACCCATTTCGCCAGCGAGCAGTTTCTGGAACTGCGTGGAAACCTCCTCGACCGTTTGCTTGATGGTGGGCGACTTGTTGGTTTCCGAACCCTCGCGGATGGCGAGGATTTTCGACTCCACCGTATCGAGCAAGGCGGCCACCTCGTCGGGCGCGTCGTAAGCCTGGGCGATCGCCTCGTTGGAATTCTGGATGATGGATCGCAGCACATGCTTGTCCTTCACATGCTGCAAGTGATGGCGGAAATGCCCGGGACTCGGCGCGTAGGTGTAGAGATCGGTGATCGCCGCCGGTCCGCCCACCCGGTCTAACAGACCCTTGTCCAGCAGGCGCTGCACCAGCGAGACGAGTTCCACTTCCTGTCCCTTCTCGAACAATTCGATCAGGAAACCGAACAGCGTGGAGTGTGAGGGAAGATAGAAGTGCTCGGCGGTGAGCTTCTCCTCGATGGCCACGCCGATGTATTCCTGCGGTTCCTGCAGCATCGAGGAAAGCAGGCTTTTCTCCGGTCCCAGCGCATGAGGCAGCGCGCGGGTGACGTCATCGGTGGTGGTCGCGCCCTGTTGGAGGGACGGGCTTTTTGCGGGTGCGGGAGCAGCGGTGGTTTCGACAGGCATTACGGGACGCGAAGCATGTGAAATGCCGCCGGCCTCCGCAATCCACAACCGCGAGGAGCCGGAAATTTTCCGTCGCGGTGGCGCGTTGGAATCAATCGCCAAAGGAAGTGCCCACCAAGCGCGCCGCTTTGACCAGCGGGTGGTCGGCTGGCACCAGGCGTTTGTTTCCTGCGACCTCGGAGATTGGCACGTGCTTGAGGCGGCTGCCCTGCAGCGCGAGCATGATGCCGTATTTGCGGGCGTTGAGCACCTCGGCGCACTCGGTGCCCAGCCAGGTGGCGAAGACGCGGTCGAGCGCCGATGGCGTGCCGCCGCGCTGGAGGTGGCCGAGAATGGTGAGCCGGGTTTCCTGGCCGGTGAGTTTTTCGAGCTTGCGCGTCAGCCGGATCGTGTGCCCCACGTGCTCGTCGTGGAACTTGTTGAGTTTCCCGGAAATCTCGGCGCGCTCCTTTTTCGAATCCGCCTTGTCGCGCGCCTTGACCAGCGCTGCCACCTCGGAGGCCTCTTCCTCCGACATCGCACCCTCCGCCACCACCACGATGCTGAAGCGCTTGCCGGACTGTGTGCGGTTGCGGATCGCTGCGGCGATTTTTTCCACATCGTAGGGAACTTCGGGCAGCAGGATCACATCCGCGCCACCGGCGATCCCCGCCTCCAGTGCCAGCCAACCGGCGCGGTGGCCCATCACCTCCACCACGATGATGCGCTCGTGGCTGGTGGCCGTGGAGTGCAGACGGTCAATCGCCTCCGTCGCAATTTGCAAAGCGGTGTCGAAACCGAATGATCGGTCGGTCAGGGCGATGTCGTTGTCGATGGTCTTGGGAAGCGTGACCACGTTGAGGCCGGCATCGACCAGGCGCATGGCATTCTTCTGGGTGCCGCCGCCGCCGAGGCAGACGAGCGCGTCGAGATGGTGGCGGTGGTAGGTGGCGACCACGGCGTCGGTCATGTCGAGCACCTTGCCGCCGATGGGCATGCGGTGCGGCTTGTCGCGGCTGGTGCCGAGAATGGTGCCCCCGTCTGTTAGAATGCCGGAGAGCATCGCGCCATCGAGATCCAGCGTCTGGTCGTTGGCAAGGCCGCGGAAGCCGTTGAGGAAACCGGTGACGCGCATGCCGAAGTGGTCGCGCGCCGCCTTGCCGAGACCGCGGATGGCGGCATTGAGCCCGGGGCAGTCGCCGCCGCTGGTGAGAATACCGATGTGCTGAGCCATGATCTTGCGGATGAGTTCACCAGCAGGCTACGGCGCGGCGGCGGAGCGCTACAAGCGGGCAATTGTGTCGCTTGGTGGCCACGCCTCCATCAAGTGGCCGGAGCATGGCGCTGCAGAAGCCTGCCGGAGAGAAACGCCATCGGCGGCAGGCACAAGCAGGCGATAGCGGCCAGCGGCGGCAGGTTTTCCGCTTGTCGTGAGAAAAACAAGGGCAGCAACAGCATCCAATCGACCAAGGGAATGCCTGCAAGCAGGTTGGAAACCATGACCGACAGCGGATGCCGGAAGCGCGTGAGGCAGAGCGCGATCCACAGTCCGTAAACGAGCAGGCCCGGGAGGCAATGCGCAAGCGGCAGTCCAAGCCCGAGGTGGGCGGCCGCCAGCATTCCCAGTGCGGCCAATGGAAACAATCCGCGGGCGAGCCGCATGGCCATCGCCGGTGGCTGAGCCATGGTTTCAAAGCGGGCTGCCAGCGAGAGTCCTAGCACATGGCAGAACAAGCCGAGCCCCGCCAGTAGCACGGCGGGAGGGACTCCCGCCGCGGCGATTGCCACCCAGCCCATCACTGGCAGCAGCGCGCGGCACAGCCCCATGAAAACCACCGACCATGCGGATTTCTTGTGCAGCCATGTGTAAATGACGATGCAAAGTGCAACAACCGCAGCCACCACCAGCACGCGGCCACCAGCCAATGCAGCAAAGACCAGAGCCATCGCCGCCAGCACCAAGGCGATGATCAGATAAGTCATCGGCGCGAAGCATCCGCGTGGCAGGGCGCGCTCCGGACGGCGAGGCACGTCCCAGTCACGGTCGGCCCAGTCATTGATGAATCCGCCGCAAACGTAGAGGCAGAGGGCCGCCACAGTGACAAGAACGGGGGCCATGCCGCCGCCGGAAGCTAACAACACTCCCAGCCAGACGTTGGAAACCACGCTTGGCGCATTCGACAAGCGCGCGGTGGCGGCCAGTGCGCGGATTTGGGAGGTGTGTCTTTTCAAAAAGCCGCTTCTGGAAACGGGTTCAACGGGTGCCAACGCCGGTGCCGGGCAGGAAGCGGTAATAGACCTCCAGCATCAGGGTGCAGAGGGCCGTGCGGTAGTGAACGTTGCCAACAAACACCGGAGCCACCGCACGGATACCCTTCTCCTGGCCCTTGTTCGGAGCCTTCCATGAACCGTCCGGATTCTGGTTCTTGAGGACTTGATCGCGGAACAGGGCATTGTATTTCCTCCATTGTTCGCCACCACGGTTCATCATCACCTGTGCCTCGTAGTAGTGACCGTAGAGATCGGAATAGATGCCGTTAAAGTCGAATTTCGTGTTTTCCTCGATGAATTTCGCCCCCTTGCGGGCGGAGGCGCGGGAACCCTTGTCAAACATCTGAAGGGAGAGCACAGAGCCGCCTGTCATGGTGAAGTAGCCCTCAACGTGCGTGCTTGCGGGACTGGAGTAGCCAAAACCACCCTCTTCGTTCTGCATGGACTCGATGTAATCCATCGCACGGTTGGCCGCGCGGGTGAGTCCTTTGAACTCGAGGCCGGTGTGGTGGCAGGCTTTCAAGGCCTGCACCTGCCAAGCCGTGACGGAGGTGTCCACATGGCCGCCCTTGGTCGAGTAAATGTAAGCCCAGCCGCCATTTTCGTTTTGGTTGTCGATGATGAACTGGCCGGCCTTTTGAGTGACTTCAAACAGGTTGGGCACATTGATGTTGCCCTGTTTGCAGAAGGTGGAGGCCTCGGCCAGGGCATAGGTGGCGATGGCATGCTCGTAGGGCCATGAGTTGACAGTCAGGTTGGTGGAGAGTTTGCCATTGGTCTTCATGCCGAGGTTGACCAGATAGGTGATGGCACGCAGCACGCTGTCGCCATAATCCTTGGAAAGCGGCGTTTCGCAGCGTCCGAGGTAGGCCAGCAGCGCCAAGCCGGTCATGGCCGCCTTGTTGCTTCCGGTCCATGATCCATCGGCACTCTGGGTGGCCTTGAACCAGTTGAGCGCCTTGGTGACGGCCTCCTCGCATTCCTTGTTGCCGCCGGTTTCCTGCAGGCGTGCAAGGCGGTCCTCAAGTGAGCAGCGTTTTTTCATGGTGGCCGGCACGTTGCCGAAGCCGCTGGGCTCTGCCTCACCCCAGTCGTTGCCGAAGTCCTCAATGCTGCCGAAATCCATCGAGGGTGTGCTGACATCCACGTTCGGCACCTGCACCGAGGTGGCCGAGGCGGTATTGGAGATGATCACCTTCGCCAGCGAGGTCGTGGGCGGGGTGGGCCGACGGGTGACGTTGGTCTGGATTTTCTTTTCTTCGAGTTGGTTCTCCTCATTGAGATTCGCCTCGTAGGTGACGATGGTCGGCGCTTCCTGCACCAGCGAGGGAAGCAGGAAAATCCCCAGAATCAGGGCGACCAGCACCACCGTCAGCATCGCGATGATGATTGAGGAAATCGTCGAGTTCCTCCGCTGTGCGTGCAGTCTGGCGAGGGCTTCGGGGCTGAGTTCGGCGTGCAGGCTCATGGTCGTTGGATGCACCAAGCTAGCCGACTCCAATGAGCTTGCCAGTCGAAAATCGGACGACCGTGAAAATCCGCGTTCAGCAGACGCCGACCTCGGCAAGGATGCCCTCGCAGCCGTCTTCCAACAGGTTGATCACGTGGTCGAAACCGCGCTGGCCGCCGTAGTAGGGATCCGGCACCCGAGGATCGTTGTGCCGGCTGCAAAAACTCACAAAGGGGCGTATTTTTTCATGAAACGCGCCGCTTGGATCGAGCCCAAGGACATCCGCGAGGTTGGTCTCGTCCATGGTCACGATCAGATCAAAGTTGCACAGATCGTCGATGCGGATCTTGCGTGCCTTGCCGGTGACCGGATAACCCCTGCGCTGGAGCGCGGCCGCCATCCGAGGATCGGGCGGCGATCCTTGGTGGTGGCCGATGATTCCGGCGGAATCGATGAGGAAGTCATCGAGCAGTCCGGCGCGGTCGGCCTGATGGTGGAATATGATCTCGGCGGCCGGCGAGCGGCAGATGTTTCCGAGACAAACGAACAGGATTTTCTGGGGAACGCGGGTGGGGCGCATAGGTTGATTTATCGGATGAAATGCGGAGTGGTTCAACCCAAAATCACTCCGCGATCACGGGGGGGTGGATTCGTTGTCGCATGGCGGCGTCGGACTGTTCTAGGCTGCGGACATGACGCGGCGTGCGGTAATGATGGTGCTGCTTGGGCTCGGAGTGCTGGCGGCGGCACTCGGAATCACACGGCTGCGTTTTGATCCGGACATTCTCGGCATGCTGCCGCAGGAGATGCCGGAAGTGCGCGGACTCAAGGTCTTTCACCAGGCGTTCTCCAAGGAGGACGAACTGGTGCTGCTCATCGAGGGCGGCGGGGAGGACGAGGGACTCATGGCGGAGAAGGCGCAATCGCTGGCACGCAAACTGGTGGCGGACGGCGTGGCGAAACAGGCGCGCTGGCAACCGCTGTGGATGGACGGTGGCGATGGTATGGCCGAATTGCTTGCCTATCTCTGGCTCAACGGGCCGCAGGAAACCGCACGCTCGCAAGCAACTGCGTTTGCCCCGCAAAACGCAGCCGATACTCTGGAAAAGGCACTGGCGGATGTGGCTACCGCAATGGAGGGCGAGGATCTGGCGATGCGCGCGCATGATCCCTTCGGCTTTCTGCGCCACCCGGCGCTGGAGCCCCTGCTGGCCGGTGCGGCCGATGGCGCGGCGGGCTACGAAAGCCCGGACGGGCGCGGGCATCTGGTGATGGTGGATGCGCCGCGACCAGTGCCCGGCTACCGCAATGCAGGTGCCTGGCTCGATGAGGTGCGGGCGGTCATCTCACAGTGGGAAAAGGGCGAGGGTGCGGGCACCCAAACCCATCTCACCGGCGAGTCGGCGTTTTCCTCGGAAATCGGCGGCGCGATGGAGCGCGACATGCGCGGCACCGCGGGTGTCACCGCTGGCCTCATTGCACTGCTTTTCTGGTGGATGCAGCGGCGGCTGGTCTTGTTGGGTGGACTCGCGCTGGTGCTTGGCATGACCTTCGCAGGCGCGCTTGGGCTGGCCGGCTGGATCTACGGCGACCTTAGTATCATGGCGGCGGGATTCGCCGCGATCCTGATCGGCCTGGCGGTGGATTACGGCGTGTTGATCTGCCAGGAGGCCAAGGTGGCGGGCCGCGGGCATGCCACCCTGTGGCGGGCAACCGCAAGATCCGTGACCTGGGCAGCCCTCACCACGGCGGTGGTGTTTCTCGCGCTCAACCGCAGCGGGTTGCCGGGCATCGCGCAGCTTGGCACGATGGTCGCCGGTGGGATCGTTATCGGAGCCTCCTTGATGCTGGGTTTCTATCTGCCATTTGTCGCAAAGGCCGGTGTCGGCCGCGAGCTCTCATCAGGAAGTCCGGGACTGATTCCGCAAAGAAGAACGGCACTGCGCTTCGCCACGGGTTTGGCGCTTTTTGCCGTCGGCAGCCTGGTGTGGCGAGGGGTGCCGGGGATTGATTTCGATGAGCGGATGCTGCGCCCGCGCAACAGCCAGGCCATGGCGGCCTTCGACCGCGTGCAGGAAATGTTCCCGCAGTGGGACAGCGACGCGCTGCGCGTGGTGGTCGAGGCCCCGGATGCGGAGACCATGCGCACCCGTTTGGCGGAAGCCCAGGCGCGGCTGGCGGAATATTCCAAGCTCGGAAAAGCGGAGTTGCCCGCGCTGTGGTGGCCGGATGAAGCACGCCAGCAGGCGAACCGCGAATCGCTGCGCGAAATGGCGGAAAATGCCGACATGCTTCTCACAAATGCCGATGCCGCCGGATTTTCCGAACAGGGGCTGGCGCTCGGCCGCGCCGTGCTGACGGAAATGCAACGCATGATTCAGAGTGATGATCTGGTTTTCCCTAACTCACCCGGAGCACGCGAAATGATGCGGATGTTTGTCTCGCGGAATACGGACGGCGGCGGCTGCGTGGTCGGCGTGCTCCGCCCCGCCGAAGACGTGGATCCCGCCGGGGTGGATTATGAATCCTTCCGCGCGCTGAATGGCGGCGGCATCTGGCTGGCCGGATGGGACCTGCTGCGGCCGGCGGTGGCGCCGCTGGTGCAAAAGGATCTAACAGACGTGTTCCTGCCAATGGCCGCGCTGATGGTGCTGATGCTGGCAGTGATCTTCCGCTCGTTGCGGGTGGTCATGCTTTGTCTGGCGGTAATGTCGCTGAGTGGATTGATCCTGCTGGCGACGATGGCTTGGTTGGGCATCGGCTGGAATTTTCTCAACGTCGCCGCCACGCCGCTGCTATTGGGCACGGGGATTGATTACAGCATCCACATCGGCCTGGCGCTGAGACGCAATGGCGGCGACCTCCGTGCGATGTGGCACGGCACCGGCAAGGCGGTCCTTTTCTGCGGCGTTTCCACCGCGATCGGCTTCGGTTCGCTGTGCTTCGCATCCAATGACGCGATGGCCAGTCTCGGCGCGGTGGCGGTGACGGGAATTCTCGCAAGCATGGCGGTGAGTGTGTTCCTCCTGCCGCATTTCATCGCACCGCTCAAACCCTCGGGAATCCCTTACAAAACGGATTGAGATTCCAAAGACACTGGCGCATCTTTTCCTGCATGAAAGCGCACTCACCGATCCTGTCCGGCGTCGATTTCTCCTCATCCTCCAGCCAGGTGCTGGCGCATGCCGCGAAACTCGCCGCAGCGACAGGCAGCCGCCTGGTCGCCGCCCATGTGATTCCCTCGGGCACCATCAAGGAATGGGAAGACACCATGGGCCACGAAGCCCGCACTGCGGACCGCTTGGAGGAAATGACCCGCCGTCTTGAGGAACTTGTGGACGAATGCCGCGATGGAGTGCCCGCTATTGTCGAGGTGCGCATCGGCAGCCCGCATAAGGTGCTTGCGGAGATCGCGCGGGACCACGGGGCGGATCTGCTGGTGCTCGGCGCGCATGATGTTTCCAAACGCCGGCTTGGATCGGTGGCCTCGCGCTGCACGCGTTCGGTGCCGGCGGACGTCCTGCTGCTACGCGATTGGCAGACGCGTTTCTTCCATAAGATCGCCGCTTGCGTGGACTTCTCCGAAGGCACCGCCGCAGTGGTCGAGCGTGCCATCACCGTGGCTGAGGCGCATCATGCGTCGCTGGAAATCATCCATGTCATCTTCCCTCCCGGCAGCGATCCCTGGGGCCGCGTGATGGAACAACCAATGGATGGCGAAGTCGGCTACGAGACTCGCGTCAGGGAGCGTGCGCGCCGCCGCATGGATCAATTCCTCAAACCCATCGCCGGAAGACTCGCCGGCATCGATTCCAAGGTCATCATCCTCGAAGCCGAATCACCGGCGGCGGCGATCACCGCGCATGTGGACGTCACCGGAATTGATCTCACCGTCACCGGCTCCGGCGAGAACTCATGGTTCTCGGATCTGGTGCTTGGCAGCAATACCGAGCGACTGCTGCATGACTCCACCTCCTCGGTGCTCCTAGTGCGCGGCTGATACGCGCGGCCCCCCTCACCGCTGAAGCCCTGCCGCTGCAGGAACCACAGCATCCAAATCCACCCGTGTTCGAATAAAGTGATTGTTGGGTGAGCGACATAAAAAATCAGCGACTCAGATTTTTTCTAAGCAGCTGATAATAAAAGAGTCGGGGCGGCCAGATTCGAACTGACGACTTCCTGCTCCCAAAGCAGGCGCTCTACCAGGCTGAGCTACGCCCCGTGCGGTGGCGGAAGCTCCGGGAATGATCCGCCGAAAGCAAGGATTTCTTTGGGACGAATTGCCTGGCGCGGAGCGGAAGCCGCCCGGTGCCCGCGGCGCATGGCACCGGGAGGCTCGCCGAAGACCTTGCGGAAAACCCGGTGAAACTGCGAGAGCGACTGAAAACCGGATTCGTAGGCGATTTCCGTGACTCCTTTGCCGCTGTGCAGCAACAAGGCCTTGGCATGTTCGATGCGCACTTGCGCCACATATTCGCGGAAGGTCAGCCCCGTGGTGTGGTGAAACCGCCTCGAAAGGTGACCCTCGGACACCCCGCAGTGCCGTGATACGAGTGCCAGCGAGACATTCTCCACCAAGGCTCGCGAGCGGATGAACCCACAGGCCTTGAGCACGGCAGGCGGCATTTTTGCCTCCGGATCGGCGAGTTGGTCGGTCACCTTGAGCGCGATCTGCTTGGCCGCCAAATGCGCGATCCGTTGATACGCCTCGAGCGTCGCACGCGGCAACAAGGGTGAGACGTCCAGCAGGCGGTCAAGCTCCGCGTCCCCGATTTCCACCCCCGCTTTGCGCAGCAAGTGGCGCGCCTTGTGGCGGGCGGGCGGATCCGGCACCTGCACCGCCACCCCACCGAAAACGAAAAACCCCGCGGGAATCCCGCTGATGCGCAGCGGCACCACCACTTCGGCTAGGCCAGCGTCGCACATCGCGCAGGCGGGTTGCTCGACTGCGGTGGCAAACAATCCATGGCGAAAGCGTGCGCACATCGACCTTCCGGCGGCGGATTCCACCATCGCCGCACACATCCCGGTCGCACTCGCCGCGCATTCCTCACCCATGCCCAGCTCGTCCACAAAGGCCAGACGCAGGCCACTGAGCAGTTCGAAATCGCACTGAAACTGCCGTAGATCAGGCAGTTCCCGCAGTTTCTGATACAGCGCGCGGCGGATGATGCGTGGCATGACCGCAAGCAGTCTGCCACGGTTGCGCATTTCATGACATCATAAAATGCGAATAAAAACCTATTTGCTGCGACGCGCCGCCGCCTCCCATCCCCCACCCTGCGCTCATCGCTGCCGCGGCCACCCGCGCCCGCCAAGCACCAAACCACATCCAATCATGAAGAAGAATGCCACTCACATCACCTGCAAAGCCCTTTCCTTCCCAGTTCCACCCGGGGGTGTAAAGATTTGTCTGTAAAAGCCCGCACGAAGCAGAGGCCCGCCGCACTGGCAGCCGATGGAGCG
>CAXNHR010000060.1:0-12816 GCA_964202135.1 Luteolibacter sp.
GGAGAGCCTGACGGAGTTCTGCCGTGAAGCGATCCTGGAGCGGGCGGAGGGGATTCTGGCGGAGAAATCGCGCGGCGGGCGGTGATTTCCGCCGTGCAAAGGGTTTGCATGCCTCTTGCACGATGACGGCGAAAGGATCGCGATGTCCGCCGCGGGCTTCGTCCGGCAGGAACAGGAAAACACGATGAACGGGTAGAAATAATTCGATCCCGCAGTCCCGGCCCCGTGTTTCGGGTGCCGTTACGCGATGTCAGGGTGCTTGTGCGCGATGTCAGGGTGCCTGTGCGCGATGTCAGGGTGCCTGTGCGCGATGTCAGAGCGCTTGTTCAAGATGTTCGGGAGCTTCTGCAAGATGAACGGGCGCTGTTACATGATGTCCAGGCACTTCTGCATGATGTCCGGGCACTTCTACGTGATGAACAGGCGCTTTTGCATGATGAACGGGCGCTTCTGCGTGATGAACGGGCGCTTCTGCGTGATGAACGAACGCTGGCTTCGCACGTCATGACAAAAAAAAGCGGAGCCTTGCGGCTCCGCTTTGGGGAGGAGATGCGGCGGACTGAAGTCCGCGCTCCGTCAGGCCTTGCCGAAGATGGTCTGGCCGGTGGAGCGGAGGTCGTCGCAGGCGGTTTTCATGCGCTCGCAAAGACCGGTTTCCGCCTTCTTGAGATAGGAGCGCGGGTCGTATTGTTTCTTGTCACCGACTTCGCCGTCGATCTTGAGCACGCCCTCGATGTTCTGGCACATGTGGGTGACGATCGGGCGGGTGAAGGCGTATTGGGTGTCGGTGTCGATGTTCATCTTGACCACGCCGTAGTCGAGGGTCTCGCGGAGGTCGCTCTCGGAAGTGCCGGAGCCGCCGTGGAAAACGAGGTCCATTTCCGCGGCCGCGCCGTGCTTGTCCATGACCGCCTTTTGACCGTCGCGCAGGATGGAGGGTTTGAGTTTCACCGCGCCGGGTTTGTAGGAGCCGTGGACGTTGCCAAAGGTGGCGGCGAACAGGAAGCGGCCGATCGGTTGGAGGGCTTCATAGACTTCCAGCATGTCTGCGGGAGTGGTGTAGAGTTTCTCGATCGGGAGGCCGGAGGTGTCGTGGCCGTCTTCCTCGCCGCCGACGCAGCCGGCCTCGACTTCAAGGATGATTCCGAGTTCGGCGCACTCCTTTAGGAGCTGCTTGGAGATCTCAAGGTTTTCCGCGAGGGGAACCACGGAGCCGTCGAACATGTGGGATTGGAAAAGCGGCCCCTTGCCTTCGGCGATGCGCTTGCGGGAGGCCTCGAGAAGCGGCTTGAGGAAACCATCGACCTTGGCCGGATGGCAGTGATCGGTGTGCAGGGCGATGAGCACATCGTATTTTTCCGCGAGCAGGTGGGCGGCCTCGGCGAGCACGATGGCGCCGAAGGCGGCGTCCTTGACGGCGGTGCCGGAAGCGAATTCACCACCACCGGTGGAGATCTGGATGATGCCATCGGACTTGGCCTCGGCGAATGCACGCAGGGCACCGTTGATGGTGATGATCGAGGTGACGTTGATGGCGGGATAGGCATAGCCACCCTTCTGGGCGGCATCCAACATGGCGCGGTATTGCGCGGGAGTGGCGATTGGCATGACGCTCTCCCATAGACCCGCCGGCGACTTACGACAAGACGGAATCCGTGAAAAAAACGGCGGTTTGCGGGGCTGTGCCTTTGGCTTGCAAATCACGACCCGGCGGCCATGGTTTGCCCCGATGACGAGCGCGCCCGATTCGATTGTTTGCAAGCCAACCCACTGGTTTATCTTCCGGGCGCTGGTGATGCTGGTGATGTTCGGCGGCTTTTCCGCGTGGTTCTATCTCGACGCTTCCAGCGGCTACCGTAAGAAAAACCTGGTTTTCTTCCTTCACCAGACCTTCGAGCATGCGAGCGGCGAGTTTTCCCGGATGAACAACGAGGGAAACCTAAGCCCGGAGGCGTGGAAAGCGCACGCCGCACAACAGGAAGTGCGTTTTCCCGAGGATGCCTCGGTGCTGCCCGCCGATCTGAAACTGCCGATGCCGTGGCCGGAAATCCTTCACGATTACGAGCGCATGAAGCCGCTGCAGTGGAAAAACCTCTGGATCGAGTATTCCGGCGAGCATGGATTGCCCGCCAGTCCCGGCGAGGAACCCTACGATGCGCGCAAGATCCGCGAGCAATGGATCGGCGTCTGGGTTTGCCTGGCGCTCACGTCGGTCGCCCTGTTTTTCCTGCTGCGCACGCTGGGCCGCTCGATCCGCGCGGATGCCGAGGGTGTCACCACCCAGCAGGGCCGCCGCATCCCCTACCCCGATCTCAAGACGCTGGATCTGCGCAAATGGGAGACCAAGGGCCTGGCGTTCATCGATTACGACGGCCCATCCGGCAAAGGCCGCGTCCGGATCGACGGTCTCACCTACGGCGGCTTCAAAAAGGAGGACGGCGAGCCCGCCGAGCGGCTGATGCAGCTGATCCGCTCGCGTTTCAGCGGGGAAATCCTTGAATACGCGCCGCTGACAGCCACGTCCGGTGACGACGTCCCGGGTGCCGCTTGAGCGGAAATTTCCCCATCCTCCGCTTTTCCTCTTCCGTTTTGTTTTTTCGGGGTTGCAAAGTCCGCCCCGCACCCGCTAAGCAACCCCAACGCCAACCACCAACCACTGCAACTCATGTCAGATAAAAGCATCGAAGCCCGTGTAAAGGACATCATCGTCGATCAACTCGGCGTCAACGCCGACCAAGTCACCCCGGAAGCCAAATTCGTCGAAGATCTCGGCGCCGACTCGCTCGACACCGTCGAACTCGTGATGGCCTTCGAGGAGGAATTCGACATCGAAGTCCCCGATGAAGAAGCCGAGAAGCTTCAAGCCGTCGGCGACGTGATCACCTACATTACCAGCCAGCAGGGCTGATCCACTGGCGGATACTTTAAACAAGGAGCGGACTCCCAGCGAGTCCGCTCCTTTTTTGTCTTCGCCTCAAACGATTTTGAGCCGCGCAAGATCCTGGGTGTCGATCAAACCGACCGGCTTGCCCCCGGCATCGAGCACCACGATGTCGTCGATGCGGTTCTGGCCGATGGTGCGCAGAACCTCCACGGCCAGCGCATCCGAGCGGACCGTGATCGGCTTG
This sequence comes from Luteolibacter sp., assembly GCA_964202135.1. GTDB lineage: Bacteria > Verrucomicrobiota > Verrucomicrobiia > Verrucomicrobiales > Akkermansiaceae > Luteolibacter. The sequence continues at coordinate 3,129 of CAXNHR010000060.1, forward strand.
CGCGTCATCAGCGAGGCCACCGGTTTGTTTCCCAAAAGCGGATCGATACGGAAACTGCGGGCGAAATCCCCGTGGGTGAAAATCCCTGCCAGGCCGCCGTCGGGACCGACAATCACGCAGGCACCGGCGCGGGCACGGTTCATCGCGTCCAGCGCGGCAAACACGTCCGCATCCTCACCCACCGTCGGCAATGACTGATCCGAGCGCATGATGTCGGAAACCCGCGTGAGCAGTGCCCGTCCCAGCGAGCCGCCGGGATGGAAGCGCGCGAAATCCTCCTCGGTGAAACCGCGCTCCTCCAGCAGGACCATCGCCAGCGCGTCGCCCATCGCCAGCATCGCGGTGGACGAGGAGGTCGGCGCGAGATTCAGCGGACAGGCCTCGCGCTCCACCGAGGTGTCGAGCGCCACCTCGCTCAGCCGCGCCAGCGTTGAGTGCGGGTTTCCAGTCAGCGAAATCACCTTCACCTCGAAGCGTTTGATGAATGGCAGCAAATCGAGCAATTCGCGGGTCTCGCCCGAGTAGGAAAGCGCCAGCACCGCATCGCCGTCGGAGAGCAGTCCGAGGTCGCCGTGCAGCGCGTTTTGCGAATCCAGCACCACCGCGGTGGCTCCCGTCGAGTTGAGCGTCGCGGCGATCTTGAGGCCGATGTTGCCCGATTTTCCCACGCCGACGACGACGATTTTGCCGTGACGGTCGAGCGTTTGGTGGAGAATCCCGACGGCCTCGACAAAGCGGGAATCGAGCAGGGCGGCCATCCGCCGCAGTCCTTCAATCTCGGTTTCGATCACGAATCGCGCGCTGCCCAAGTGGTCCATGCGCCATCATAAGCGCGGCCCATCCCGCTTGGCAAGCGCGGAGCGGTCCGCAAAAGATCCATTTGCGGCTCAATTTCCCCTTGCCAAGACATGGCCCATTCCCTACTCCCGCCGTCCCTCTTCAAGCCGCTACCTCACCAACGAAGATCCCGGGGGAATCCACATGCGGCAGGTCTTCAAGAATCGCCCGTCCTGATTCAAGGCGGGAAACCAAGCATCACATGATCAACGAACTCATCAACGAAATGGTGGACGCCGGCGTCCACTACGGCCACCAGACCAAAAAATGGAATCCGCGCATGAAGCCCTTCCTCATGAAGGACAAAGGCGGCATCTACATCATCAACCTTGAGAAAACCGTCCAGCAGCTCGACAAAGCCGCGGAGTTTCTCAGCGAGCTCGTCGGCAAGGGCAAAAAAGTCCTCTTCGTCGGCTGCAAGCGCCAGGCCCAGGACGCCATCCGCGAAGCTGCGGAAGCCACCGGCCAATACTACGTCAATCACCGCTGGCTCGGCGGCATGCTTACCAACAGTCTCACCGTGCGCAAGTCGGTCGAGCGCCTCAAGTATCTCGAAACCATCGAGAAACAGCCCGAGTTCAAGGCCATGTCCAAGAAGGAACTCGCCGCCCTCGGCCGCGAGCGTGAAAAACTCCTGCGCAACCTCCGCGGCGTGCGCGACATGGACAAGAAACCCGACGCCGTGGTGATCGTGGACTCCGCCCGCGAAACCATCGCCGTGGCCGAAGCCCGCCGCCTCGGCATCCCGATCATCGCGCTCGTCGATACCAATGCCGACCCGGCGCTCGTCCAATTCCCGATCCCCGGCAACGACGACGCGATCCGCTCGATCCGCATCATCCTCCAGAACCTGGTGGACGCCATGGTCGCCGCCCGCAAGAACTGACCACCACTTCAAACGGGCGTCCTGTTTCCAACGGGCCGCCCGTTTTTTCTCCCGACCTAACACATTTATCCTGCCATGATCACCGCATCAATCGTCAAAGAACTCCGCGACAAAACCAACGCCGGCATGATGGACTGCAAGAAAGTCCTCACCGAAACCAACGGCAACATCGAAGCCTCCATCAAGCTGCTGCGCGAGCGCGGCATCATGAAGTCCGCCAAAATGAGTGACCGCGCCGCCAACGAAGGCGTCATCACCGCCCGCCTCAACGCGAACGCCACTTCCGGCATCCTGCTCGAAGTGAATTGCGAAACCGACTTCGTTTCCAAGAACGAGAACTTCCAATCCTTCGTCGCTGAGATCGCCGACACGCTTGCGAAGTCCGCCGCTGCGGATCACGCCGCGGCCCTCGCCGTCCAACACGAAGGACAAAGCATCGAAGACACGATCAAGGCGAAGGTGGGCGAAGTCGGAGAAAACCTCCAGTTCCGCAAGTATGTCCGCTATGATGCCGCTCCGGGTGGAGTCGTCGCATCCTACATCCACCTCGGTGGCAAGGTCGGAGTGCTCATCGAAGTCGGCACCACCAAGCCCGAAACCGCCGGCACGGACAGCTTCAAGGAACTCATCAAGGACCTCACCCTTCACATCGCCGCCTGTGCGCCGAAAGGTCTGTCCCGCGAGGACATCCCGCAATCCGTGGTGGACAACGAGCTCGACATCTTCCGCGCACGTTTGATCGCCGAGGGCAAACCCGCCAACATCATCGAAAACATTCTCAAGGGCCAGATCGGCAAGTTTTTCGCCGAAAGCTGCTTCCTTGAGCAGGCTTTCGTGAAGAATGGAGACATCAAGATCTCCGCCCTGCTCGAAGCCAAGGGCAAGGAACTCGGCGACACCCTCACCGTCACCCGCTTCGTCCGCTTCGGACTCGGCGAGTGATCCCGGTTTCAAAAACCATCTGAAAACGCCCGTCTCCTGCGTGGAGCCGGGCGTTTTTGTAATTTCATAACCTTGTAGCGGCGCTCCATGAGCATCGATGCCCATGAGTTGCGCGAAGCCTCTTCATTTGCTTTGCTTTCGCATCGACGGTCATAGACCGCCACTACAATTTGACTTATGAAACGCTCATTACTGTCACGCGCCGCCATCCTCCTGCTTCTTGCCGCGGTGGTGATGTTCGCCATCTATCAGATGAAATTCCGGCCAGTGCCGGTGCAGGTCCACACCATCACTCGCGGTGAGATCGTGGCGGAGGTCATGGGCACGGGCACGCTGGAGGCGCGGGTGAAAACCACCGTCAGCCCGCGCATCCAGGAACGCCTCGCGGAGGTGCTCGCCGATCAGGGAGACAACGTGAAACAAGACCAGCTTCTCGCACGGCTGGACGATGCCGAGGCAAAACAACAAGTCGCCATCGCGGAGTCCTCACTTGCAGCCGCACGCCAGACGCTCGAACGGGTGCGCGCCGATCTCGCTCGCTCGGAGGCCGTGCTAACCCAGGCCCGGCTCAATCAGACGCGGCTGGCGAATCTCGCATCCACCCAGGCGGTTTCGCAATCCGATGCCGACAAGGCGTCCGAGGCACTCGCTGTGGCCGAGGCGGACATGCGGCGCTCGCAGGCCACTATTTCCGAAGCCGAAGCGCAAACCGTCGTGGCGGAGAAAAGCCTGTTGTTCCGCCGCGAACAACTCGCCTTCACCGAGATCAAGGCACCTTATGACGGACTCATCATCCGCCGCGACCGCGACCCGGGCGACATCGTGGTGCCCGGATCGTCGTTGATGCAGATCATATCCAACAACGAGTTATGGATCAGCGCGTGGGTGGATGAAACGGCCATGCCAGCACTTGCTCCCGAACAAGCGGCGCGCATCGTTTTCCGCTCAGAACCAGCGCGTGGCTATCCGGGCAAGGTGGCGCGGCTTGGCCGCGAGGCGGACCGCGAGACGCGCGAGTTTCTCGTGGATGTGCGGGTTTCCGAGCTACCCCAAAACTGGGCCATCGGCCAGCGCGCGGAGGTGTTCATCGCTACCGGGCGAAAGGCGGACGCGGTCTTGCTGCCGGCGGGTTTCCTGACATGGCAAGACGGCCGCGCGGGAGTGTTTGTGAATTCCGGTGGCAAGGCGCATTGGCGTGCCGTCACTCCCGGAATGCGCGGCCGTGATTTGCTTTCGATCACTGACGGACTCAAGGCTGGCGATGAAGTGTTGATGGTGCCCGCCGGCGCGAAAAAACCACTCTCTAACGGACAACGCGTGAAACTGCCATGAACCTCGCCGTCCGCGACATCCGTCACAACGCGGGACGCTTCGTCTTCACCACGGTGGGCATCGGCATGTTGCTGATGATCGTCCTGGGCATGAGCGGCATCTACCGCGGGCTGATCCACGAGGCGACCCTGCTGGTCGATCGCGTCGGTGCGGATTTATGGATCGTGCAAGGCGACACGCGCGGGCCCTTTGCCGAGATCTCCCGCATTCCCGCCACGCTTGAAGACCGCGTGCGCGGCGTGCCCGGTGTCGGTCAGGCGCGGCGCTTCATTTCCCACACCATCCAGCGCCAGCACGAAGGCCGGCCGCTGCGCATGGTCGTGCAGGGACTCGCCTGGCCGGATGACCGCGGCGATTGGATCCCGCTCGTCGCCGGCCGACCGCTGCGGCAGGCGCACTTCGAAATGATCGCCGATGAATCGTTGAAACTCCCGCTCGGCAGCCGCATCCGCCTCGGCAAGGATTTCTATCAGGTCGTGGGATTGACGCGCGGCATGGTCGGCACGGGCGGCGATGGACTGACATTTTTCACCGTGGCGGATGCGATGGCCATCCAGTCCGACGAACCCGGCGAGGCCATCCGCCTCGAACGCGCCGCACGCCGCCAGAGACTGGAAAACATCGACCTCGGCCGGCTCCAACCGCTGCTCGGCGAGCGCGCCGCCGGACTTTCACGCCACATTCCCGCGCTCGGCGCGCCACGGGTCAGCGCGATTCTGGTGAGCATGCAACCCGGTGCCGACGAATCCGAAGTGCGCCGCATTCTGGAAACCTGGCCGGACATCACCGTCTATTCCACCCAGCAACAAAAGGACCTGCTGCTCTCCGGCATGGTGGACAAGGCGCGCCGCCAACTCGGTTTGTTCCGTGCGCTGCTCATCGTGATTTCGACCATCATCATCGCGTTGATCATCTACACGCTCACGCTCGACAAGATCCGCGATATCGCGCTGCTCAAGCTGATCGGCGCGCGCAATCGTGTGATCGGCGGTCTCATCCTCCAGCAATCGCTGCTGATGGGCGCGCTCGGCTACGCGCTCGCCTGGTGGATGGGAACCTTCGCTTTTCCGCGCTTCCCGCGCCTCGTGCTGATCAGCCAGACCGATCTCATCAGCCTCGGGTTCATCGTCATCATCATTTCCACCGTCGCGAGTCTGTTAGGTATCTGGAAAGCCCTGCGCGTCGAACCCAACACCGTGCTCGCCGCATGAACGCGTCATCCAACAAGTCCAAGCCCGCGGTCGAGGTCAGCCATCTCCGCAAGGTCTATGGCAGCGGCCACACCGAGGTGGTCGCCATCCGCGACGCCTCGCTGCGCATCGAGCGCGGCGAAATCATCGGCATGCTCGGCCCCAGCGGCGCGGGCAAGTCCACCCTGCTCAGCGCCATCGCGCTGATCAACCCGCCGACCTCCGGACAAATCACCATCGACGGCACCCCGGTGCTCGACGGTCCGCGCGCGCTGGTGGACCTGCGTTCGTTCCGACGTCAACACCTCGGATTCGTGTTTCAAAAGGCCAACCTCATCCCGTTTCTCACCGCGTTGGAAAACGTCCGCATCGCCATGGAGATCAACGACGTCCCACCGCGCCAGGCCCGCGACCGCGCCAAGGAGTTGTTAGACCAACTCGGTGTCGGACAACGCGCCAACAACCTGCCCGACGCCCTCTCCGGCGGCGAACAACAACGTGTCGCCGTCGCCCGCGCCCTCGCCAATCACCCCAGCCTGATCCTCGCCGACGAACCGACCGCCGCGCTCGACAAGGAGCGCGGCCGCCAGGTGATGGAACTCTTCGCCCAAATCGCCCACGAACAAAACGCCGGCGTCATCGTCGTCACCCACGACCACCGCACGCTCGACGTTTTCGACCGCACGCTCGACGTCGAAGACGGGGTGCTCCGTTCCAGTTGATGCCAATTTCTTGAGGAAATCGCTTCCAGCGCGAGGCCATCAAATGGCTGTTAGACAGGACTCAGGGCGGTGAAAGGAATTTCACCATGCGCGCCTCAGCGCTGCGGGTCCTTGCCACCGGCCATGCGGTGGATTTCGCGGCCGGCGAGCAGCAGGGCACCCACGCCATAAGGCTCGCTGGAATCCGGATCGAAGCGCCCGGGGCTGGCTCCCACCGGCTGGACGTTGATCACGCGGCCGCTGGGTTTCACGGAATTGACCAGCGCCTGCCAGCCCTTGCGCACCACGGGCTCATAAGTCGCGCGGTCGAGCCGGCCGCTGTTGATGCCCCAGGCCAGGCCGGCGACGAAGAATCCGGTGCCGCTGGTTTCCGGCTGCGGGTAGGAGGCGGGGTCTAACAGGCCCGGATGCCAGAAGCCGTCCGGTTGTTGCAAGCCGGCGATGCGGGCGGCGAACTCCTTGTAATGCGCCTCGAAACGCGGGCGCTCCGGGTGATCCTGCGGCAGCTAGTCGAGCACGCGAATCAGGCCGCCGAGCACCCAACCGTTGCCGCGACTCCAGAATTTCTTGCGGCCGTTGGCTTCCGGGCGGTTGAAATAATTGCTGTCGCGGAAGTAAAGTTGCTCCTCTTTGTCGTAGAGAAAATCCGAAGTGCGCCACCAGTTTCTCACCATGAAGTCGGTGTATTTGCTCTCGCCGGTGACCTTGCCGAGCAGCGCCCAGACCGGCGGCACCATGAACAGGGAATCGCACCACGTCCACTCGTCGGTGATCTCCGGCTGGCGGAAATCCAGCGAGGGGAATACCTTGGGCTTGGCAAGGATGCCATCGAACAAATTGCGCAGCGGCTTGATGTTGGCGCGCTCGGGATCACGTTGATGAAGACGCAGGTAGGTTTCGCCGATCAGATGGTTGTCGGCGAAATATTTCCTGGGCTGGAAGCCCCACTTGAGGCGGCCCGAAATTTCACGCAGTGCCTCCGCGTAGCGTTCGTCGCCGGTGAGTTCGGCCAGCGACATGATGCCAACATGGCCGGTGGCCTCGATCCAGTGGTTCTGCGGGCGGCGCGGGTGCGGGTTTTCCAGCTGCCAGTCCGCGACGTGGCGCATGAGCTGAAGCACGGCGGCCGGTTCCATCGCGGCGGCGGCGGTGAAGATTTCCGGAGCGATCACCTCTTTTTCCGCGGGTTTGTGCACGGTGGTCTGCGCCGGATGGTCCATGAGGATCGAGCAGCGGTATTGGGTGTAATGCCGGTAGTGGTCGGAAAGGTTCATCCACAGCACCTTCGGGCCGTCCGGCGCTGGGTCGCGCACGGCGACGGGGCGGATGTTGTCACGTGAGGAGCCGCTGGTCACCGCTTGGGATGTCCAGGTGAGGCCGAGGTCGGTGGTGGTCCATTTCTCCAGCTCGCGCACGCCGTCGACCGGGCGGGTGAGATAAACGATCGAGGGCTCCGAATGATCGAGTGTGAGACCGCTTGAGTAGTGGGGTTCGCTTTCTTTTTTACCGGCTTGTGTTTGCGGAAACCAGCCGCCGCCCGCGCAGAGTTCGGTGTCAAGCCACTGCTTGCCGTCCCAGCGCGCGTAGTGGTAGCGGTGGTCTTTTTCCTGTGGCAGGCGGGTGTAGGCGATCACCGGGCGGTCTTCCTTGTCGAAGGCGATGTCCCAGACCCATGCGCGCACGCCGGTCTTGGTGGCGTCATAGACCAGGTCCGCCTGATCCGGCCGGATCGGCAGTCCGTCCATGCCGCAGATGCGGCTGCCGTCGGCCTTGAAAAACGCGCCACCCTGATACCGGATGTAATAGACGCTGTTGGTCTTTTCATCGCGCGGATGGCCATCGGTGAAAAGCATGTGGATGGTATCGCGGCCGTTGGAGGCGTATTGGCCGTAGGGACGATTGCCGCCCGGCAGACCGGGACGGGAAAAGACCACCTGCGCCTCGCTCCAGGTTTTGCCGTTGTCGGTGGATCCGGCCATCGTCGGTTTGAAGGTGTAGCCGCGCCAGCGAGGCTAACAGAATTCGTTTCATGAGGCTTGGATTGTTCGGAAAGGGTTCAACGTGAAATGCGGGCAGGTTCTTTCAAGGTTTTTTCACGACAGGTTTTTCACGCCATGCCATCAGCGCTTCCTGGCAAGCACCGCGCCGATGTCAGCGCAATCACCCACAGACCAGTGAAGCCATGGAACGAGGAATTGCCCGTTCCGTGGAAATTTTTCAATCCTTCTCCTTGCCATTTCATGAGGGGGCGGGTAGCCACTTGCTCCGCCGCGCCAAGTGCACGGTCCCGTGGTCCAATGGATAGGACGATGGCCTCCGAAGCCGTAGGTCCAGGTTCGATTCCTGGCGGGACCACCACCCTGCAAATGCAGGGAAAACCCTATAAAATAAGGGATTTTTTCAGATTTCGGATCTCGCCAAGAAGTTGTCCGAGTCGCACTCAGAGGCACAAAATGGCATCAAAACACTTTAAAATCTGCTACCTTATGCTACCCAAACGCAAACAGTTTGCGTTAATTTTCAAGCTCGGGCGTAATATCGAAATGGAGTGTCTGCGTTCGTCCCGTCCCTTGCATGGGAGATGGCTTGATGATGATCGGACGCATGACAAGAATGACTCATGAAATTCCACCTCGCCGAAGCTCTACAGCGCAAGTGGGTGGAACTACCTCCCTCCGGTTGGACGGCAAGACGGGAAGTTGCCCTGCTTGACCGCGCTGAGGCACGCATCCTCGGGTATCAGCCCAAAGCCGACCTGATGCTGCAGCACCGAGAGTCCTCCCGCCGGGTCTGGATCGAGCTGGAGATCAGCCGCGCGGATCCGGTGGCCAATCCGGTCAAGTTCGGCTCTGCCCATTTGCTCAAACCTCTGCCCCCATCGGACTCCTTTGTGTCCCTCGTCTCACGGGACATCGCCGTTGGTCGGGCCAATCTCACGGCCCATGCCGTCTGGTTATTGCGATCCAGCGGTCTGAGAGCTTTTCAGATGCCGCTGCTTCCGGAACTGGATGGCAAGGCAATCAAGCTCTTGAACCAAGGGAAACACGATCTCAACGATCTACCCACGCCGGACATGGCTGACATTCTGGAGGCTACTCAGCCCGTGGCTGCCGCAGATGGCGCGGGCATATACCGTGTCACCAACCGGCTGGAAGTCTTCCTCAATATCCATCAGTGGAACAAGGACATGACGGATTCTCAATCCCGCGCCGCCTGGGGCCGCCGCCGCGTGCGATACTTCGTCCATGATCCTCGCTCTCACCTTTTCGCCCCGTCGAAATTCGCCGCCTACACCCGGATTCCGGAGGCTGCCGGAAACGACGAACCACCTCCATTCAATCCGGCGATGAACATCCGCTACTATTCACGCATCCCACACGATGCCCCGATCTTCGACGGTCGTAAGGCATGGCAGCGGATCGCCTCACTTGGTTTCCGGGTCTTGTCGGCAAAAGATTGTCAGTCCATCATCCAGAGCCACTTCAAGGCTTGGCTGGCCATGCAATCATCCTCCATCCACGCCGATTTCGATAATGCGGCAATCCTTGTGAGCGCAGAACAAATATCGTAATTGGGATGATGTGGTGCGGAAAAACGGGCTTATGCAGTCGGGATATTCATCCATACGCAATCACAAGTGTCCGGTTGTAACTAAAACAAATTCAATTGGTTAGGATCAGAGTTGATGAAAGTTCTGTGGTCAGTTTCCATAAGTAGCTCATTTAGAGTGACTTTTTCGAACGGATGAACGCTCAAAAGCTGCAAAGTTCTGTGGAGCG
>CAXNHR010000061.1:0-12592 GCA_964202135.1 Luteolibacter sp.
CCCTGCCAATCCAGCAGCAGCAGGTGATTGCCGCGGCGGATGTCCACGGTGGCTTCGAGATCGAAGCGGCCTTGCGCGAGTTTCACCTCGCGGCCATCGAGAAACACGCGCAGCGGTCCGCCATACATCGCCGTGCGCCGGATGCGCAGCGCGCCGGCTCGTGGAGCGCGGAAACAAGTCGCGAAAACGCCATCGGTCTTTTCGGTATTGGCGGCGCGCATCTCGCAGCCGAGATCGCGGCCGGCCCGCAGCGCCAGCAACAGTCCCTCGTGGCCGGTGTGTCCGAGATCGCGCACGGCCACCGGCGGCACCGTCTCGCCGCCAAGCTGCGGGATGCCGCGCGGCTGGAGTTTTCCCCATGGGGCACAGCCGTCGGGGCCGATTTCCACCGGCTTGAGCCAACCTTTGCCGGTGGCCGGCTGGCCATCGCCCGCGCCTTGTTCCAGCGCCAGATCCACCTGCTCCTCGAAGCCGAGTTGGCAGGCGATGCGCGGAGTCACCCGCTCGTAGGCCGCTGCCAGCCGTGCCCGCCATGCCGCGGAACTCGCCAGCAACACCTTGCCGCCGGCGCTCACCTCGCAAATCACCCCCGCCTGCGAGACCAGTCCGTGGAACGTGCCCTCGCCCCAGTGCAGCACGCGCAGGTCCACCACATTCTCACCCGGCCGCAGCAGCGCGGTGATGTCGTGCTCGTCGAAACTGTAGTGCCCCGGATAACCGCGCCCGGGGCCGAAACCCACCCGCACGCCGTTCACATGCAGCCGGTAGCGCGAATCCGCGGAAACCCTCAGCCGCACCCCGCGCGGCCGGCCAGCCAGCTTGAAGCGCCCTTGGAAATCCACCACCGCATTCACCGGCGAGGGCTCGCCCGGCAGCCAGATCCAGCGGGCGGCGGGAGAAAATACGGCGCTTGTCTCATGATTGGGTCGGATAGGATTCATAGCGTTGGGATCCATCCGCAGCGCGGGCAAGGATAGACATGGGTGGGTGCCAGTCTTTTTTATCCGCAGGGCCATCAACTCAAGCTCAAACCCCGTCCGACATTACCCGCCCACGGATTTTCTCCGACTCTAGGATTGCCAAAACCAATTCTCCGACTAGACATGCGCCCCCGGCGCGACCCGGGGATCGCAACTCAGAAGCATTATTACTGGCATGAAGGACCTCACCAAATACCGCAACATCGGCATTTTCGCCCACGTCGATGCGGGCAAGACGACCACCACCGAGCGCATTCTCAAACTCACCGGAAAAATCCACAAAATCGGCGAAGTTCACGACGGCGCATCCACCATGGACTTCATGGAGCAGGAAGCCGAGCGCGGCATCACCATCCAGTCCGCCGCCACCACCTGCTTCTGGAAAGGCAACCAGTTCAACGTCATCGATACTCCCGGCCACGTGGACTTCACCATCGAGGTTTATCGCTCGCTCAAGGTGCTCGACGGCGGCATCGGCGTCTTCTGCGCCTCCGGCGGTGTGGAGCCCCAATCCGAAACCAACTGGCGCTACGCCGATGATTCGGGCGTTTCCCGCGTCATTTACGTCAACAAAATGGACCGCATCGGCGCGAACTTCTACAAGGTTGTCGATCAGGTGAAATCGATCCTCGGTGCCAAGCCGCTGGTCATGGTCCTGCCGATCGGCGAGGAAACCGCATTCTCCGGCGTGGTTGATCTGCTCACCCGCCAGGCCTACACTTGGGACGATTCGGGCAAGCCGGAAAACTTCTCCCTCGGTGAGATCCCAGCGGACATGCTCGACAAGGTCGAGCAATACCGCGCCGAACTCATCGAGAGCGCCGTAGAACAGGAAGACGAAGCGATGGAGAAATACCTCGAAGGCGAGGAACCCGATCTAGAGACCATCAAGCGCTGCATCCGCAAGGGCACGATCAAGCTCGCATTCTTCCCGACCTACTGCGGCTCGTCCTTCAAAAACAAAGGCATCCAGAACGTGCTGGACGCCGTCGTCGATTACCTGCCGAACCCGACCGATGTGAATCCCCAGCCCGAAGTGGATCTTGAGGGTAACCCGACAGGCGAGTTCGCCATCGTCGATGCCACCAAGCCGTTCCGTGGCCTGGCCTTCAAGATCATGGATGACAAATACGGCGCGCTCACCTTCACCCGCATCTACTCCGGTGTGATCAAAAAGGGCATGACCGTTCTCAACACCTTCACCGGCAAGACCGAGCGCATCAGCCGCATGGTCGAAATGCATGCCGATGACCGCATCGAAATCGACACCGCCCAAGCCGGCGACATTGTTGCTCTGGTCGGCATGAAGAACGTGCAAACCGGTCACACCCTTTGCGACGAAAACCACCCGGCCACTCTTGAGCCGATGGTTTTCCCGGATCCTGTCATTTCCATCGCCGTCGCTCCCAAGGACAAGGCCAACGCCGAAAAACTCGGCAATGCCATTGGCAAGATGGTCCAGGAAGATCCTTCGTTCCGCGTCGAAACCGACGAGGAAACCAACGAGATGATTCTCAAGGGCATGGGCGAGCTCCACCTCGACATCAAGATCGACATCCTCAAGCGCACCCACAAGGTCGAGGTCAACGTCGGTGCGCCTCAAGTCGCTTACCGCGAAACCATCACCAAGGCGGTTTCCGACAGCTACACGCACAAGAAACAGTCCGGTGGTTCCGGTCAGTTCGCGAAGATCGACTACACCATCGAACCACTCGAAGCCGGATCCGGATTCGTGTTCGAATCCGCCGTCGTCGGTGGCAACGTGCCGAAGGAATTCATTCCCGCTGTCGAAAAAGGTTTCAAGACCTCCATCCACAAGGGCCCGCTCGCCGGTTATCCCTGCTTGGACTTCAAGGTCACCCTCAAGGACGGTGGTTTCCACGCCGTGGACTCCTCGTCCATTGCCTTCGAAATCGCTGCAAAAGCCGCCTATCGCCAATCCATGCAGAAGTGCGCGCCGCAAGTGCTCGAACCCATCATGAAAATCGACGTCTTCACTCCCGACGCACAGGTCGGTGACGTCATCGGCGACCTCAACCGCCGCCGGGGCATGATCAAGGAGCAGATGACCACCCACGGTGGCGTCCGCGTCAAGGCAGACGCCCCGCTGAGCGCGATGTTCGGTTACATCGGCGACCTCCGCACCATGACCTCCGGCCGCGGCCAGTTCTCCATGGAGTTCAGCCACTACGCCCCCTGCCCGAAAAACGTGGCCGAGGAAGTCATCGCCAAGGCCAAGGAAAAGGAAGAGGCCCTGCGCAAGTAAGCACAACGGAGCGCGGACTTCAGTCCGCCTCTTCCCACCCCGCCGCCCCTCCGTGGGCGAAGGTTTTTTCCTTTACCGGATACCGGTGCTGGCGTGCGCCGGTTCCACCGTGGCCATCACCGGTTTGAATCCCGCGCGGACCTGAATCATGGCTGCCGGCTGGTGCACCGCCGGGTTGGATGGAGGGACCGCTGGCTTCGGCATCCTGCCGTTGAAATCAGAACAATCCCTGAGCGCTGCTTCGAAGAGTAACTGGAGTTTTGATGCATCGGTCATGTGGCAACCTTACCCGAATTCCCGGCTTGTCCGATTCCGTGATCGTGTAGTTCCGCCCTACGCGATCACGGGAGTTGTCCCGGGGTTGGAATGAGGCTCCGAGGCGCAGCGGATTTTCGAATGAACTGGGCATGGACATGCAGACGGATGGTCAAAACCCAAGTGCCGGAACAAAATTTATCGCCGCGCGTAGCGGAAACCTGGGAACGCGCGGACCAATCTTCGCATTTCCAGTTTCATCAGCGTCGCCGTCACCACATGAGCGGGCATGCCGCTGCGTTCGATGATGCGGTCCACCGGTGACTCATCGGTGGTCACGGCGGCGAAAACCGCGGCTTCTTCTTCCGGTAGTTCCGGTATTTCCGCGGCAGGCTCGGCGGCGGATGGCTTGCGGGCGAAGGGCAGCTCGCCGAGGTCATCGAGAATGTGGCTGGCATCGGCGACCAGCGTGGCACCGTCGCGGATGAGTTGGTTGCAGCCGGCGGAAGTCGGCTTGTCGATCGGCCCCGGCACGGCAAAGACCGGCTTGCCATATTCCGAGGCGAGGTTCGCGGTGATCAGCGAGCCCGACCACGCCGGGCACTCGACGACCAGCAGCGCCCGCGACCACGCGGCGACGATGCGGTTGCGCATCGGAAAGGTCTGTTTGTCCGGCGCGGTGTGGAGCGGAAATTCGGAAACCACCGCTCCGTTTCCTGTGGCGATCTTCTCGGCGAGCACGAGATTTTCCGGCGGATAGAGTTTGCCAAGGCCGGAGCCGATTACCGCGATGGTCCGGCCGCTGGCGGCGATGGCGGCCTCGTGCGCCGCCGTATCAATGCCGCGGGCGAGACCCGAGATGATGGTGAAACCCGATTGCGCAAGCTGATAGGAAAGTTTCTTCGTTGCCTGCGTGCCGTAATGCGTCGCGCGCCGCGAGCCGACCACGCCGATGGCATGGCGGTCGCGCGGTTCGATCTTTCCCCACACATAGAGCAGCAGTGGCGGATCGTAGGCGTCGCGCAAAGGCGCGGGATAACCCTCATCATTCTGCGTCACGATGGCGATGCCGCGGTCGGTCGCCTCACGGATCTCCGCGGATGGATCGGCATGGTCCTGCCATGCGTGCAGGATCTTCGCGGTTTCCTCGCCGATGCCATCGACTCGCATCAAGCGGTCTTTCGGTGCGCCCAAAACCGCCGCCGGATCGCCAAACGCCTCCAACAAACGCCGCACCCGCACCGGGCCGATCTTTGGCAGCATGTTGAGCGCGACAAGGGCATCCAGCGGAGTCATCGGCGGGGAGATTGCAGACTCGTTGCCGGAAGGTCAAAGGCAGAAGATGGCATTCCACCGGAGGACGGATCATGCCGGATGATCGTCCGGACTTCACGCTGTCGCTTGAAGAGGACAAGCTGAAGCCTGGACTCGGAACCTCCCATTGTGTGCGGCGTGGGATGCAGATATCGAAAACCAAAAACGACGGGGAGAGATTCAACTCCTCCCGCCGTTTGATTGATCGTCATTTCTGTATCAGACGAATCACAGCGCGCGCAGCGCCGCTTTCACCGCATTGAAGTCCGGCAGATCCTTCGGATGATCCTGCACTTCGGCATATTGCACGACGCCGTTTTTATCGATGACAAAGGCGGAGCGCTTGGCCACGCCGCCCATGATCAGGTTGGCCTCGGGCAGGAACTGCTCGTAAGCCACGCCGTAGGCCTTGGCCACTTCGTGTTCGTAATCGCTGAGCAGCGGGATGGTGATGCTTTCCTTTGCGGCCCATGCGGCTTGAGCGAACGGATTGTCGCCGGAAATGCCGAGCACCTTGGCATCGAGGTCCTCGTAATCCTTGATGCCGGCGGAAATTTCGCAGAACTCGGTGGTGCAGACGCCGGTGAAGGCCATCGGCACGAAGAGCAGCACGATGTTGGTTTTTCCAATAAGATCGCTCAGTTTCACGAGCTGCGGGCCCTCGGCGGATTTGGTGACGAGGGTGAAATCAGGGGCTTGTTCGCCTACTTTGATGGACATGGTGGTTTATGGGGTTGTTGTGTCTGGGGGCGGCAGACTAGAACACGGCATCCGGCGATGTCATACGAATTTTCAAAATTTGGCCACCACCTCGGTTGCGGCAGTGGAATCGGCGAGTTGATGGACGATCTCGGCCACGCCCTTGCCAGCGGCGGGCCGGACCTCAAAATGCTCGGCGGCGGCCAACCGGCGCGCATTCCGGAAATGAACGCCGTCTGGCAGCGGAGGCTCGGCGCGCTGATGGAGGAAACGGGCGGGCTTGACCAGGCGTTGACGATTTACGATCCGCCGCAGGGGAATCCACGCTTTCTGGAAGCCATTGCCGGGCTTTTTCGCAACACCTTCGGCTGGGATATCGGCCCGGAAAACACCGCCATCACCAGCGGCGGACAAACCGCGTTTTTCCTGCTCTTCAACCTGCTCGCCGGCCAGATGCCGGATGGCTCGCGGAAAAAAATCCTGCTGCCGCTGGTGCCGGAATACATCGGCTACTCGGACCAGGGCATCGATGGCTGCGTGTTCCATGCCATCCCGCCGCTGATCGAAAAAACCGGGCCGCATGAATTCAAATACCGCGTGGATTTCGACCGCTTGGAAATCACCCCGGACATCGCCGCGATCTGCGCCTCACGGCCGACCAATCCCTCCGGCAATGTGCTCACCGACGAGGAGATCGCGCGTTTGTCCGATCTCGCCGAGCGCCACGGCATCCCGTTGATCATCGACAACGCTTATGGCGCGCCTTTTCCCGGTATTATTTTCGAAGACGCCACGCCGTTCTGGCGGCCGCACTGCGTGCACACATACAGCCTCTCGAAAATCGGCCTTCCCGGCGTGCGCACCGGCATTGTCATTGGTCCGCCGGAAATCATTCGTGCGCTCGGCTCGATGAGCGCGATCGTCGGTCTTTCCAATCCGAACATCGGCCAGCAAATCATGCTGCCGTTGGTCGAGTCCGGAGAGATCCTGCGCCTCAGCCGCGAAGTGGTGCGGCCCTTCTATCAGGAAAAGCGCGGCCTCGCGCTCAAGGCGGCGGCCGAAGCATTTGGCGACGGGATCGAGTGGGCGGTCCACCGCAGCGAGGGTGCCATTTTCCTCTGGTTCTGGTTTCCGGGCCTGCGCATCACTTCCAAGGAGTTGTATCATCGCCTCAAGCAACGCGGCGTGCTGGTCATTCCCGGCGGCTACTTCTTCTACGGCCTCGATGATCCGGATTGGAAACATCGCGACGAATGCATCCGGGTTTCCTATGCGATGGATGAGGAGGTCGTAAGCGAAGGACTCCGCATCATCGCCGACGAGGTCCGCAAGGTGATGACGTGAATTTGTTAGAACGCGTCCCGCACATGGTTGATGCGCGGCGTTTCGCCTTCTTCGAGCCAGACTTCGATCACATCGAAGCGCCATGGCAGATCGCGGGTGCCGAGGCGCTTGAGCCAGGCGTTCGCGCCGCGCTCGATGAGTGCCTGCTTTGGCTTGTCCACCGCATCGAGCGGGCGGACTTTCGCGTCCTTGCGGCGGGTTTTCACTTCCACGAAGAGCAGGAGTTTTCCATTGCGGGCGATGATGTCCACTTCGCCGCCGCGCCGGCCCTTGAAGTTCCGGGCGAGAATCCGGCAGCCACGCGCGCGGAGAAAATCGGCGGCGGCCTTTTCGCCGTATTCGCCGATCCACTTGCGGCTGCGGGGCGTGCCGTCAGGCTCCGTCAAGCGGCAGGGCGAGTTGAGCCACCGGCTGAAACGAGCGACGATGATGGCGACAAGGGCCGTGAATCCGAAGCGCTTCAAGATGCTCCTTGGTGCCATATCCCTGATGCCGGGCAAAGCCGAATTCCGGAAACTCGCGGTCGAGCTCGCACATGAGACGATCACGCGTGACCTTGGCGATGATGCTGGCGGCGGCGATCGAGAGCGAGAGGCCGTCGCCCTTGACGATGGCGTCGTGCGGCAGCGGGAAACCGCGTACCGGCAGGCCATCGATCAGGCAATGATCCGGCGGCGGAATGAGCGCCTCGACCGCTCGGCGCATCGCCAAGTGGGTGGCTCGAAGGATGTTGAGACGGTCGATTTCCAGGCAATCCGCCGTGGCCACGGCCCAGACGACCTGCGGGTTTCCGGTGAGATCGGCGTAGAGCGCCTCGCGTTTGGCGGCGCTGATTTTTTTCGAATCGTCGAGGCCGACACATGTAAATCCGCGCGGCAGAATGACTGCTGCGGCGGCCACGGGTCCGGCCAGCGGACCACGGCCAGCCTCATCCACGCCCGCGATGCGCTGCAAGCCGCGGGCGTGAAGGGTGGATTCGTGTGACAGATCGGGCACGCTTCAGAAGCTATTCATCCGCTCGCGCATGGCGAGATGCGAATAACTGACCGTCGAGAACAACTGCGTGGCGAACACCATGCCATCGGAGTCCACGACCACGCCGATGCCGCTGTGGGTCCATTTGGCGGTCATGTTTTTGTGGTGGTCCTTGGAGGCTCTCCAAAGCTCGAGGATCACGGGTGCCGCTTGGCGGCCCGGGTAGTTCGCGGCGGCCACGTTTTCGCTGATGGCGGACATCTGGAAATTCTCGCGGGCGGCCATCGCGCGGCCCTCGAAACCGTAGTGGCTGACGTTTTTCCCATAGAGCGAGAACGAACCGCAGTTGCTCCGCAGGTATTCGCAATGCTCTTGGGCGAGCCGGTCGAGACCGGCGTGACGCTGGACATCCTGCCTGCCTTGGCTGCGGCGGTAGGAGTTGACCTCGTCGAACAATTGACCCCTCAGCGACTTGTCTGCCTGGCTGGAGGCGGGCGCTTGCGGGTTGATGGTTGCCGAAACCGGCATTCGGGTGGACTCGGGCTGGTTTGCGCACGACGACAATGCGGCAGCGCAAAGCAGCCCGAACAATCGGGTGCTAGGGTATGTTTTCATAGGGACAGCACCCGTGTGATCGTAAATTTTCCCCTGATTGTAAAGAAATTTTAAAAATCAGGAAAACTTGCTCTGGATTTTAGTAAAATATTCACATCTCGGCCATGCGTTCGGCCATTTCCGCCTTTTGGAGAGCGGCGGTGAATTCGGAGAAATCGCCGGACATCACGCCGGCCAGGTTGTGCGAGGTCAAGCCGATGCGATGGTCGGTGACGCGGGATTGGGGAAAATTGTAGGTGCGGATTTTTTCCGAACGGTCGCCGGAGCCGATCAGCGAGCGGCGGTGGGACGAGTAGGCGTCCTGTTGGTCGCGGAGTTTCTGTTCGTAGAGTTTCGAACGGAGGATCTGCAGGGCGAGTTCCTTGTTCTTGATCTGCGAGCGGCCTTCCTCGCAACGGACGTAGAGCCCGGTGGGAAGGTGGAAAATCTGCACGGCGGATTCGGTGCGGTTGACGTGCTGGCCGCCTGCACCGCCGGCGCGGCAGACCTCGATGCGCAGATCGTCGGGTTTGAGTTCCACATCCACTTCCTCGGCCTCCGGCAGCACGGCCACGGTGATGGTGGAGGTGTGCACGCGGCCTTGCGTCTCGGTGGCGGGTACGCGCTGGACGCGGTGGACGCCGGATTCGTATTTCAGGAAACGGAACACCTCGTCGCCGGTGATTTTGAGGATCACTTCCTTGAAGCCGCCGACTTCCGACGGGCTGCTTTCCAAGTGCTCGCACTTCCATCCGCGCAGGTCGGCGTAGCGTTGATAGGCGCGCATCAGTTCGGCGGCGAAGAGCGAGGCTTCGTCGCCGCCGGCACCGGCGCGGATTTCGATCA
Source organism: Luteolibacter sp. (assembly GCA_964202135.1). GTDB lineage: Bacteria > Verrucomicrobiota > Verrucomicrobiia > Verrucomicrobiales > Akkermansiaceae > Luteolibacter. The sequence goes on from CAXNHR010000061.1 coordinate 9,274, forward strand.
GCGCGTCGCGGTCTTCGTTCGGGTCGGCGGGAAGCAGCGCGTATTGCAGGTCTTCTGATAGAGCGGCGATGGATTTCTCCAAATCCGGAATTTCCTCGGCGGCCATGACGGAGAATTCGGGATCCTCGGACTTCGCGAGTTCCTGGTTGTCGGCGAGCTGGCGTTTCGCGTCTTCGAGTTTTTCCCAGAGATCGAGCGTTTGTTTGAGCTTGCGGTGCTCGCGCAGGATGCCGGTGGCGCGTTTGGGATCGGAGAACAAATCCGGATCACCGACCGCTTCCTCCAGTTCGGAAAAGCGTTCGCGGCGTTTGGCGATGAGTGACGAGTAATCCACGCGCGGGAGTGAAACCCGAAATACCGGAATGCGGAAACGAAGAAGTGAGCGGAGGCTGGGATTCGTGATGGAGCGCGAACTTCAGTCCGCAGACGAAGATGGATCAGATGCGGACTGAAGTCCGCGCTCCGTTAAAGTCACAGGCTACGGCTCTTGATCTCTGAGATCAGTTCGGCGAGGAAGGTTTCTAAAGGCTTCGCGCCGAGGTCGTCCTTGTCGCGGTGGCGGACGGAGACAGTGCCTTCGTCGGCTTCGCGTTGGCCGATGACGAGCATGTAGGGGACGCGGTCGAGGCGGGCGTTGCGGATCTTGGCGCCGATCTTGTCGGCCGTGCGGTCCACGGTGAGGCGCACGCCGGCGTCGGCGAGTTTGGCGGCGGCGGCTTCGGCGTGGTCGAGGGTTTTCTCGGAAATCGGCAGGATGCGGACCTGCTCGGGGGCGAGCCATGCGGGGAATTTGCCTTCGAAGTGCTCGATGAGCAGGCCGGTGAAACGCTCCATCGATCCGAATGGCGCGCGGTGGATCATCACCGGGATGTGCGGCTGGTTGTCCGCGCCCACATAGCTCAGGCCGAATCTAACAGGAAGATTGTAATCCACCTGCACGGTGCCGAGCTGCCAGTCGCGGCCGATCACATCCTTGACGACGAAATCGATTTTAGGCCCGTAAAACGCGGCTTCTCCAATCTCCTCGGTGTATTCGACGCCGAGCGTCTGCACGGCATCGCGCAAGGCCGCTTCCGCCTTGTCCCAGTTCTCGGGCGAGCCGACGTATTTGTCGCTCTCCGGATCGCGCAGCGAGAGACGCACGCGGTATTCGTGCATGCCGAGGGTTTTGAGCACGGTTTTGACGAGGTCGAGACAGCCGGAAACTTCTGTTTCGACTTGTTCCTGAGTGCAGAAGATATGGGCATCGTCCTGGGTGAAACCGCGGACGCGGGTCATGCCGCCGAGTTCGCCGGATTGTTCCCAGCGATATACGGTGCCGAACTCGGCAAGCCTGACAGGGAGGTCGCGGTAGGAATGGTGGTCGCTCGCGTAGATCTTGATGTGATGCGGGCAGTTCATCGGCTTGAGCAGATAACCTTCGTAGGTTCCGTCCGACAGGCCGTTGACGAGCGTGGCGCAACTGGTGTCTTCATCTGCGAGTTTTTCCAACACATCGCGCTCGGCGATCGCCGGATACTGGCTTTCCTGATAGAACGGAAAGTGGCCGGAGGTGCGGTAGAGATCGAGCTTGCCGATGTGCGGGGTGAAAACCTGCGAGTATCCCTGCTTGTCGAGCTCGGCGGTGATGAAGTCCTGCAAGGCGCGCCTGACAAGCGCGCCCTTCGGCTTCCAAAGGATCAGCCCTTGGCCGACCATTTCATCGATGTGGAAAAGCCCCAACTCGCGGCCGAGCCGGCGGTGGTCGCGTTTTTTCGCCTCTTCCAGGCAGTTGAGATGCTCTTCCAACGACTCCTTGTTTTCAAAGGCGGTGCCGTAAAGCCGCTGGAGCTGGCCTTTCGATTCATCGCCCAGATAGAACGACGAGGAAACCGACATGAGTTTCACGTTTTTGCACTTCGAGGTGTAGCCGACGTGCGGGCCGGCGCAGAGATCGATGAATTCGCCGTTTTGAAAACAGGAGATTTCCTCGTCTTCCGGGATCTTGTCGATGAGGTCGAGCTTGAAGCGTGAGGGATTGCCGGGGCGTTCGGAAAGTCCGCCGAGGCGGCCGCTCTCGGCCAACGCCTTCGCTTCGTTGCGGGAGATTGCCTTGTATTCGAACTTCTGGTTTTCCTTGGCGATTTTTTTCATCTCCGCCTCGATTTTCTCGAAGTCGTCCGGAGTGATGCGGTGCTTCATTTCGAAGTCATAATAAAAGCCGTTTTCCACCGGTGGTCCGTAGGCGAATTGGGCGTCCGGCCAGATCCGCAGGATGGCGGTGGCCATGACATGGGCGCAGGAGTGGCGCAAGCGCTCCAGGTCGGTAATCTGCTGGCGTTCGGAGAGAGTCTTGCGGTCGTTCATGGCGGGGAGAGGAAACCCACACTGCGGCGCATGATCAACCCGAAAGGCGCGTCATGTTTGGGAATGCGCAAGCAGATGAAATGGCAGATGAAATGGCTCTGGTAGAATTAACCCGAAAACCGAAGTTGAATAGGGCATCGTTTGGCTACAGGCCATGTGGTAGAAGGGTTGTGTCGAATAACCGCACACCACACCCCTTCACTAAACGATGCATGCCTCGTCAGACAAAAAAGGACCAGACAAAAAAGGACAGTCCTTTTAAAAGGTTACAGGCCATGTGGTAGAAGAGAGACAAAAAAGGACAGAGACAAAAAAGGACAGTCCTTTTAAAAGGTTTTGCTTGCGGGTTTCGCGGAGACTGATAAATCAGGCGGCATGAGACGCGCACGCTGGGTTTTGACTCCTTCCGCTGAATCGATGCGGCCGGTGATTTATCACTGCATTTCGCGGGTGGTGGATCGGCGCTTCGCCTTCGATATCGATGAGAAGGAAAAACTGCGAACATTCATGCGCATGTATGAAAATTTTTCGGGTTGTAAGATCCTTGCCTACTGTCTGATGAGCAACCACTTGCATGTTCTGCTGGAAGTGACACCGATGCCGCTGGGCGGGTTGACGGACGACGCGCTGATCAAGCGGCTTGGAGCGATCTACAACGAGGCACAGGTCGCCGAAGTGGCTCGGGAGCTGGCGGAGGCGCGGCAGAAGGTGGCGGCAGGCCTGGGAGAAGAGGCGGTGCTGGTGGGCAGGATTCATGAGCGTTTCACCTACCGGATGCACGATTTGTCGGAGTTCATGAAGGGTTTCATGCAGCGCTACACGCAATGGCATAACCGGACCCACAAACGAAAGGGACATCTTTGGGAGGATCGCTTCAAAAGCGTGATCGTGGAGGAAGGTGCGGCTGCCAAAACCATGGCGGCTTACATCGACTTGAACCCGGTGCGTGCCGGGATGGTGGAACATCCGGAGC
>CAXNHR010000062.1:0-12426 GCA_964202135.1 Luteolibacter sp.
TAAACACGCCCCCCCCCCCGCACCGCAATCATTATCGAACAATGCCGATCCTCCTCATGGCGTGCTATGGAACGCTTCATCCTGATGCTCTCCGCACAGGCTTATCCGGACGGCGCGCAGATCGAGCTTTCGCCCGGCTATCACTTCGCCACTGCCGCCTTGTTCAGCGGTTCGCTCGAACTCGCCATAGCGAACAAAGTTGAACTTCCTGCTGCGCTTCGCGAACGCGTTGAGAAGATGTATGAAGTGCTTGCCGAAATCATGGCGCCGGATTGGAAGACGCCGGCTTTCAACGACTCCAACCGCGTGCCCGCGGAATCGCTTGCGACCGCGCTCACCCTGTTTCCCGACAATCCCCTGCTTCGTTTCGCCGCCAGCAAAGGGCGCGATGGCAAAGCGCCGGCCTTCACTTCGCGTGATCTGCCGTGGGCCGGTTGGCGCGTGATGCTCTGCGGCTGGGCGCGCGACGATAATTTTCTCTTATTCGATAGCGGCCCGCTCGAAGTGGAGCACTATCCTGATTGTCCTCCGAATCCGTGAACCGCGGATGCCATGGAGAGTTCGTAGGCCCGGCGCTTGCCTGATCGCGCGATATGGGCTACCGCCACGGCATGCATTGGAACGACACCTTCCTCGCCCTCTTCGACCGCTGCGTGGCCGCCTACCGTGCGGGCAACCGTGATTTGGAAAGCTACTACTCACCGCCGGATCTCGCGTTTCTATCAGAAATCGGCTGTCGCACGCGCGAGTTCTTCGACTTCGTGGAGGATTTCTGTGAGGACAACACACCCAGTCCCACCACCGCGCTGCTGGTGGCCGCGGTGCGGCGCGATTACTTCCTCACGGTGCAAAAGGGTGAGCCCGCCGACGGTCCGGACCTCACCCGTGACGACGTCCCCACCTTCGGCGAGGATTTGGAGGGCATCCACTACCTGCCGCGCATCCTCGCCAAGGCCCGCGCCAAGCTGCGCGGCAAACTTGATCCCGACCTGATGTATGGTTGCGGCGGCGACCGCAATTTTCTCCGCAAGCACGGCAACCTGCATCCCGCCGATTTTCTGCGTCAGGTCTGGGCCGCCCGCGAGGACAACCATAATGTCCTCGCATGGGTATCAGCCCATCTCTGCTAAACAGGTCACGAGTGCTTCACTCATTCGCTATTCCCAAAGGGCATGCCGGAAAATTGAATTGCCCGTCGGTTCCACGCCGCTAGCGTGTGGTGAAGAAATCATGAAAATACCGCTTTTCAGCATGTTAGCCGCGCTCTGGGTCATCCAGTTGGGATATTCCGCGGAAATGAGAGTCTGGATGTCGAGAAAGGGTGGCACCTTGGACGCAGAGCTCGGGGAAGTGCATGGAGATATGGTAAGCCTGATCAACAGGGACTCAAAAGAGATCAAACTGAGTATCGAGGATCTCAGTCTGGCGGACCGCCAGCACTTGGTCGAATTCGGCGGTGCCCCTGAAACCATCATCACCAGCGGCAAGCCGGGCCTCGTCGAAAAGGAGGTCCGCATCGACACCTCCTCATTCAAACGCCTCGATACGAAACTCAAATTTCCCAACGGCCCCTCCGAAGGCATCGAACTGCTGGAAACTCCGCATTTCCTCGTTGCCACGGCCGGCAAGATCCGTCCCCAAGGTGTAGCCGAGACCGCCGAGCGCATCTGGCACGGCATGGCCTTCCAACACATGAACTTTCGCAGGGATTGGGAAAACAAGCGCATGCTCATCCTGTTGCTCGAGGACCAGAAAGTCTATCAGGATGTCGGCAAGTGGTATGCCGAGCGTGCCGCCGACGCGGGAGAAATGGACGCCGCGATGGAGATCAAAAACACCTGGAACGAGAGCGGCTCCAATGCGATCTCGCTGACCGACGAAATGGCGGCTGAACATCACATTTTCCCCAGTGCCCTGATCTTCCAAGTCAAAGAAGACTCGCAATTCCGCAAGTCGCTCTCCCCCTTCATCGTCCACTCGCTCGCCGGCCGCCTGCTCGCCGAGCAGTTGGGCGGAGTTTCCTCATTTGGAGACGAGGGCTATTTCGCGATCATCACCGGCCACGCCTATTTTAAGGAAATCAGCCTCGGAGGCAAATCCGAGACCGTCTTGCTGGCAGTCGAAGGCACCTTGAAGGATGAAATCAGCTCCAAAAGCGGATTCGATGACGGCTCGTCGTGGGCGCGCTCACTGCGCACGCTCGTGCGCTCCGGCAAGGTCCCCGTGGAGCTGGCCCCGATGCTCAAATGGAAGGCCGAGGAGCTAACCCCCGAGCGACTGGTGCTCATCTACTCGTTCGCCTATTACATGCAGAGCGATTTGAAACGCCTGGCTGATTTCGCCAAACTGGTCCGCAGGGTGGAATCATCCAACCAGATCCCCGACCCGGATGAAATCGCCCGCATTTTCGGCTTTGATTCCGCTGAGAAGCTTGAGGCCGACTGGGCGGAATTCATCAAGTCAGGCTCCTTCAAATGAACCATTTCATGAAACCGATCCTTCTCACGTCCGTCATCCTTGGCCTGCAACTCGGCGCGGTCGCCGTGGCACAATCGTCAGTCGAGCAGGAATACCGCGATTTCAAGGGAGCCAACGGCAAAATCATCCAGGCCGTCCTCATCGACAAGACCGATACGGAAGCCGTCCTGCTGCTGCGCAACGGCAAGCGCGCCAACGTCGCACTCGACAAGCTCTCCGCAGCTGACTGCGACTATGTCAAATCCTGGTCCCGGGAAAAAGCGGTCTTTCTCCAGAAATGCCGCGGCCTGAGCATCCGCCAGTGCCTCGAACTGCGCGGCTACGAATCGTTCACCTTCCGCTTCGAAAACAACTCGATCTTCATCGATGGCAGGATCAACGGCAAACCCGCCAAGCTGCTCATCGACACCGGTGCCGGCACCAGCCTGCTGCACATCCCCTCCGCCACCGCCATGGGTCTGGAAGTCGGCCCATTGACTGAAAAAATCTACGGAGTGGCCGGCGAGGCCCCGGCAGGCTGGACGGAGGTTCCGACCATCCAGCTTGGCGAGGCGGTGTTCAAGGACCGCCGCCTTCTCGCCACCGACATGCTCAAGGACCAGCCGGAGGGAACGAAAGCCCGTGAGGACGCCATCCTCGGAGCTGACTTCATGAGCAGGCTGGATGCGGTGATCTCCTACCCGGAGCGCCGGATCTTTCTGCGCCCCGACCTCTCGGACGAGGACAAGGCCGGTGTCTCGGATGGATCCGGAACCACCGACTTCCGCCTGTTCAGAACCAAGGAAGGCAGGACGCTGCGGGGCAAGGTGCTGTCCAAAACCACCACCGTGGCGAGTTTCGAAGTGCTTGGCGGCGAAAATCGGCAGGTCGCCATAGATCGCTTCATCCCGGAGGACGAAGCCTATTTGAAGGCCTGGAGCGAGGTGGGCGCGCTGTTTCTCCAGCATTGCCAGAGCCTAACCGTCAACGAACTGCTCACCCTTCGCAATTACCAGTCGTTCCAATTCGAGCGCCGGGGCAACCACATTTTTGTCGATGGCACCCTCAACGACAACAAGGTCACCTACATGATCGACACCGGGGCCGACAACAGCCTGCTCAACCTGCAGGCCGCCATGGACCACAACTGCGAAGTGGGCGATATGGATCAGGAAGTCTATGGCATCGGCGGAAAAGCGCCGGCGGCCGTGACCAAAATCGCCAAAGTCACCATGGGCGATGCGGTTCTCACCAACCGCAAAGTGCTCTCCACGGACCTCACCCGTGGCGGCGAGTTCGGAGACATCGGTTACGTCGGGCTGTTCGGCGCCGATTTCATGAGGGAGCTCGATGCCGTGATCACCTACACGGAGGATCGGATTTTCCTCATCCAGCGCTAAACCCTAAAACCGAAATTCGCAGCCAAAAATTCCGGGCTTGCCTCGCGGCGGGAGGACCCGTATCTCCGCCGCCCCACACACGCCATGGCCAGCACTCCCGTCATCAACCTCCGCAAAGGACACGCCGTCCGCCACAACAACGAAGTCTGCCTCGTCACCGAGACCGAACTCAAGACGCCGCCGCGCATGGCTTCCTACGTGCAGATGTCGATCCGCAGCGTGGCGACCAAGAAGGTGTTCAACCTCCGCATGACCTCCAATGACTCGCTGGAAGGTGTCGTGCTCGAGCGCACTCCCCACGAATATTCCTACAAGGACAGCAGCGGTTACCATTTCCTCGACCCCAACACCTATGAGGACGCCGTCGTTTACGAGGACCTCATCGAAAACGTCAAAAACTACCTCATCGAGGGCCAGATCTACACCCTGCTCATCGCCGATGGCATCGTGGTCTCCGTCGAACTGCCACTGACCATGACCATGACCGTCACCGAGTCATCCGAGGGCGTGAAGGGCGACTCCGCCAACAATGTGTATAAGCCGGCCATCATGGAAACCGGTTTGGTGGTCCAAGTTCCGTTGTTCATCAACGTGGGCGAGAAGATCAACGTCAAGACCGAGGACAATTCCTACCTCGGGCGGGCTTGATTGCCATCGTGTTTTGAGTCGCGCAAATCTTGGATCGATTCCTGATCCATTGATTTTTCTTGCTCCGGACTATCCGCTTTGAAAGCCTTGCGGCGCGATGAAAATCACATTCAGGCACTTGTTGTGCATATCCGCGTTGATGGCTTGCAATTTGCATGCGCAGGGCGACGCCGCCACCTACACCGTCAAACCCGGTGACAGTTTTGCAAAGATTGCCCGCAACTCAGGTTGCACTCCGGCTGAATTGGCCAAAGCCAACGGGCTGAAGCTTACCGCGGTGATCCATCCGGGCCAGAAGCTCACGTTGCCCGGCAAAGGCACCGCGCCGGCCGCCGCCGCCGCAGACGGCAGCCATACCATCCAACCCGGAGACACCCTGGCGGCCATCTCACGCCGCTACGCAGTGAGTCTCGACTCACTGCTCGCAGCCAATCCGGGCATCAACCCGAAAACCCTGAAGCCCGGGCAGAAAATCCGCCTTGCCGCAGCCCCGAAACCCGAACCCCGGCAACCGGCAGCCAGCCCCACCCCAACCACACCGGCAGCCACCCCAACCACACTGGCAGCAACCCCAACCACACCGGCAACCACCCCACCAGCCGCGGTTCCTCCGCCAGCCAGTCCGCCACCTGCGGAAAATGCCGACGCGGCCGATGCGCAAGAGCCACCGCAAGAACCGGTTGCGGCACCAAGCGAAGGACAAATCCGCACGGTGATGGTGGAAGCCGAGATGACTTATGCCGAGTTTGCCGCCAAACACGGAACGGACATTGCCCGACTCAACGAACTCAACGGACTGGATCTGGTCAGTTCCACGGTTCTGGCCAAAGGCTCGGAGCTCTACGTCCCAGGCCAACCTTAGAGCAGGAAGCGGCGTCCGCTTCCCTCTCAAAACCCTTGCAGGCGATCGGATGGTCGCGCCACCGGCATCGGTCGCGGTTCCATGGGCGGGTAGCCGCGCGTGTATTGCGACGGTGGCTCAGGCACCGCCCGCGGCCCTTGAGTGGACCTTGCCAGACTGATGGTGACCGGTGTGCCCACCTCCACAGAATCGAACAAAACCGGCACGAAATGCTTGGGCAGGCGGATGCAACCGTGGGACGCCGGTTTTCCCGGCTCTGGAATGAGTCCGCCATGCATGCCGATCCCATAGGAGGTAAGCCGCATCCAATAGGGCATCGGCGCCGGCACATAAACCATGCCTTCCGGCACGCGGTCGTTATATCGGGCATCCGGTTCCACGACGTTGCCAAACTCGTCCTCGATCCATCCGTAGCGGTTCGAATACTTGTCCACAATCTTCTCGATGATCCGGTAATTTCCCGGCTTGGTGCCATAACCCTCCCTGCCGGTTGCCACGTAGCACCAACCGATCGGTTGGCCGCCACGCTCAAACTCGGCCACCTGGTCGGGCAGGCTGATGCGAATGCTCAACTTGCCCGGGCCACCATCGTCATACCACCGGTAAAGCACCCGTTCCGCCCGCGCCGCTTGCTGGCTGTTGGCTGAATTACCGCAGGAAACCAAGATCCACGGAACAATTCCGAGAACCAGCAGGGCGGAGGCTTTCAAAGTGACATGCATGGCATCAGGGAATCAATATCGCGGCGCAAGGTGCTGCAAACCGCAGTGGCCCGGATTCTTTACGCAGGAAACACGCTTGGTCAAGATCACGCGATCACTTGCTTTCCGCCGCATTTCACATCGGTGCTTGTTTTCCGGCCAAAAAAAGCGATTGCCTTGCTGTCCGGAGCTACGCCAACAAGCGTTTGACCGGACGCCGCCTCATTCTAGCACATGGACACACCACCCTTTTCCGAACTCGGCCTTCCCGCGCCGCTGCTTGCCGCCATCGAAACTCTCGGCTACGAGCGCCCCTCGCCGATCCAAGCCATGAGCATTCCCCCGGCGCTTGAGGGCCGTGATCTCGTTGGGCTATCCGCGACCGGATCCGGCAAGACCGCAGCCTTCGCGCTGCCGGCACTGGCCAAGCTGGACGTGAAAAATCCCGTCACCCAGGTGCTCATCATCTGCCCGACACGCGAACTGGCCGTGCAGGTCTGCGAGGAAGTCCACCGCCTTGGCGCGAAAATGCGCGGCCTCCATGCCACGCCCGTGTATGGCGGCGCACCGATGGACCGCCAGCTGCGCGCCCTGCGCGATGGCGCACAGGTCGTCGTCGGCACGCCCGGCCGCCTGCTCGACCACTTGCGGCGCGGAAGTTTCGACCCCTCGCACATCCGCATGGCCATCCTCGACGAGGCGGACCGGATGCTCGACATGGGCTTCAAGGACGAAATGGACGAGTTGCTGGGCTCGCTGCCGCCGGAACGCCAGACGCTGTTTTTCTCCGCCACCATGAACCCCGGCGTCTCGCGACTCATCAAGAGTTTCGGCAAAGAGCCGGAAATCATCGAGATCCAGCAGAAGGCCCGCACCGTTTCCACGGTCGAGCAATCGTATTTCGAAGTCCGCCAGCGCTCCAAAGTGGAGGTGCTCTCGCGCATTCTCGACATGAACCCGCCGCGCCTCGGCATCATCTTCTGCAACACCAAGCGCTCGGTGGATGAATGCACCGAGGATCTCGTCAACCGCGGCTATGCCGCCGACCGCCTCCACGGCGACATGACCCAGATGATGCGCGAGCGAGTGCTCAAACGCTTCCGCGAGGGCAGCGTGGAATTGCTGGTGGCCACCGACGTCGCCGCGCGCGGGCTCGACATTGATGAGATCGACATCGTCTTCAACTACGACCTGCCCACCGACCCCGAGGACTACGTCCACCGCATCGGCCGCACCGGCCGCGCCGGACGTTCGGGCCGGGCCGTGAGTTTTGTCTATGGCCGCGACATTTACCGCCTCCAGTCGATCGAGCGCTACACGCGCCAGGTCATCAAGCGCGAGCGCATCCCTTCCGTAGAGCAAGTCGAAGGCCGCCGCGCCGACCTGATTTTCGACACGCTCAAGGAACGGCTCGAAGCCGGAAAATTCGACACCTACCAGGACAACATCGACCGCCTGTTGGAACAGGGCCACACGCCCACGGACATCGCCGGCGCGCTGGCCACCATGTTGCGCGAATCCAGCGGCCGCGAGGGCGAGCTCATCGCCGAGGACCGCGAACCGGAAAAACCCGCCCGCAAGGAGAAATCCCGCGATGCCCGGCCGCAGCAGGAAGGCCGCGAGCGCGACGAGCGCGGGCCCAAGCCGAAGTTCGAGCGCGGCCCGATCCCACATGAGCATGGCATGACGCGCCTCTTCCTCTCGCTTGGAAAGACCCACGGCGTGCTACCCAAGGACATCGTCGGCATGATGTATCGCGAGGCCGGCCTGCCGGACGGCTCGCTGGGCCGCATCACCCTTTTCCCGCGCCACACGCTGATCGATGTGCCCGAGGATTTCGCCGAGCAGGCGGTCCGCGCCACCCGCAACTCCAAGCTGCGTGGCAAACCTTTCCGCATGGACGTGGACCGCGGCCCGGCCTGAGCGCGGATCACTTCTGGCACTTCGGGCACCAGTAGGTGGAGCGCTGGCCGATCACCGCATGGCGGATCGGCGTGCCGCAGACGCGGCAGGGCTCGCCTTTGCGCTCATAAACAAAGGGCCGTTGTTTGAAATAGCCCGGCTGACCATCGGAGTTGAGGAAATCCCGCAAGGTGGTGCCGCCGTCCGCGATGGCATCGGAAAGAACCTCGCGGATGGAATCCACCAGTCTGGCAAGACGCGGCTTCGTAAGCCGATTCGCCGCGGTGCGCGGAAGAATGCCGGCGCGGAACAAGGCCTCGGATGCATAAATGTTGCCAACGCCGACAACCACCTTGGCATCCATGATCACCAGCTTGATGGCGGCGGAGCGTTTCGTGCAGGACGCTCGCAAGTCGGCTGCGGTGAACTCCTCAGACAATGGCTCCGGACCGAGGTCCTTGAGCAAGGGATGCGCCAGCGGGTCTCCCTCAAGAAGCAGCACCAACCCGAAGCGCCGGGGATCGTGAAAACGCAGTTGTTTGCCATTGCCCAGGGTGATGGCCACGTGGTCGTGCGTCTTCCATGCGGCGGACGGGGCGAGGACGCGCAAACTGCCGGACATGCCGAGATGAATGAGCAGCGTGCGGCCATCATCGATGCCAAGCAGCAGGTATTTCGACCGCCGCGAGACCCTGGCGATGCGGCGCCCTTCGATCGTGGCCAGGTTTTTTGAAACCGGCTGGCGGAGATCCCTTCGGCGCACGATGACCTCGGCGATGCGCGCGCCGGTGACATGCGGCGCGATGCCGCGGCAGGTGGTTTCAACTTCGGGCAGCTCCGGCATCGCGGGTATATTTGTTAGAACACATGCAGGCAGGCGGCCAGCACATGGCAGACGCTGCCCCCCAGCACAAACAAGTGCCAGATGGCGTGGTTGTAAGGCAGCCTCCGCCAAGCGTAAAAGGCCACACCCAGGCTGTAGGCAAGCCCGCCGGCGACAAGCCACACCACCCCGGCCATCGGCATGGCGCTCAACAAGGGTGGGAAGGCGAGCAGGATCAGCCAGCCCATCACCAGATAAAGAGCGGTGGAGATCCAATGGTCTTTTTTTCCTTTGCCGAGGGTTTTGATCAACACGCCGGCAATCGCCAGGATCCACACTGCGGAGAACAGCGACCAGCCCCACGGCCCGCGCAGGGTGATGAGGGTGAACGGTGTGTAGGATCCGGCGATGAGCAGATAGATGCAGGCGTGGTCCAGCGCCTGGAAGCGCGCTTTCCAGCGCGGCGAGGTGGAAAGATGATAGAGCGTGGAAGTGGTGTAGAGCAGCACCAGGGAAAAACCGAACACCACGGCGCAGGCGAGTTTCAGCGGATCGGAGCCAGCCAGAACAATCATCACGCCCAGCGCCGCGACGCTTAAAACCACGCCCGCCGCATGCGTCAGCAAGCTGGCCACCTCCTCGCGATGCGAATCGCAGAGCTGCGAGCGGTCTGGAAATCCGGTGTTCAAGTGCAATGACCATCGTCATCGCCCAAGTGGCGGCGCTTGTCGAGCCAAGCGTGCATGGCTTGTCGCATCTTGGTTGATGCGTCCGCCGTGTGGAACGAGCCATGGCCGGATTGACAGCCGCTGCCCTCGTTTCCAAGCTCCGGCAATCACCCGCCATGCCTTCCGATCTCACCGCCGCGCTTGATAGCCTGCCGCATGGACCGTCGTTCCGGTTCGTGGATGCGCTGACCTCGCTCGATCCCGGCCGCGAGGGTGCTGCGGTGTATCGAATCCGTGGCGACGAGGATTTTCTAACAGGTCATTTTCCCGGCCAGCCGATGATGCCCGGCGTGATCCTGATCGAAGCCATCGCCCAGCTCGGCGGCGTGGTGGCGCAGACGGATCCCGAAACCGGAGCGCTCGGCGACCTGCGCCTCACCGCGGTGCGCGCCGCAAAAATCCTCGGTGCCGCAGTGCCCGGAGAAATTCTGGAAATCGTCGCCAAGGTCGAGGGCCGGATGGCTGGCCTCATCCAGATCGACGGAGCGGTGAGCGTAGCCGACAAACTCCTCGCCAGCGCGCGCATCACGCTCAGTGGAACACCGGGGAGCTGATAAACGATTCACCCGCGCCCGGACCAGCCGGACGCGGGTGTCCTCCATGAACGCCTCCATATTGCGTTCTTTTACCCATGAAATAGTTTCACGGCTCAGGCTGGGCGTCGTTGAATTGCAGACGCAGGCCGTTGCCGTTGCTATCGAAGTTGAGTCTTTCCACACGCTGGCGAATGTCCTCGGGAGCGGCGGCCTTGTCCTGATCGGTGTCCCAGGGGCCGGCCCAGACGATCTTCTGCTCCTTGTCGCGGACGGTGATTTCCTTGCCGCCCTCATTGGACTTGAACTCGATGCTGCCTTGGTCGTCGATCAGGCGGAAAGTCGCGCCCTGTTGAATCTGGATGCCGCCTTGCTGCTGGGGGATTTCCGGAATTTGCAGGCCCTGCATGGCATTTTCCATGCGTTGCTTCATTTCGCGCATCGCTTCTTCGAACTGCGGCGCGGCTTCCTCCAGACCTTGCTCGAAATCAAGCTTCAGGTCACCGAGATTGCCTTCGATCATGCGGCGGACGCGGTCGGCGAGTTCGCGTGGAACCCCGTCGAGATTGAGTTGATCAAGCGGTTTGATTTGGGGAGCGGCCAATTGCTCGGGACGCTCGCCGAGCGTGACATCGATGCCCGCCGGTTTGCCCTTGTGAATCACGTCGAGGCGGACTTTTTCACCGGGTTGGCGCGCGGCCACCTCGCGGGTCAGGTCTTCGGAAGATCCCACTGGTTCGCCACCGATGCGGGTGATCACGTCATGCATGGCGAGGCCCGCCTGGGCGGCGGGGCCGTCGGGCATCAGCGCCCTGACGACAATGCCTTCACCGGCTTGCAGGCCAAGGTGTTCGGCGAGCATTTCAGGAAGCCCGCCGGAAACCACCCCCAAATATGCGGCTTTTTCCCGCACCGGCACCTCAGCCGCAGGCGCTTCGTCCGCAGGAATCTCGTCCGCAGGCGCTTGGCTGGCGGGCGGGACCACCTCGATTGGCGGCGGCGCGTTGTCAGGCGGAGGCTCGATGGCCAACACCGTTCCGGCGGCGAATCCTGCAGTCAGGTTGATGAGGGAAAAGGTCTTCATGGGATGCACGGGAAGAGCGGGATGAGTCGGAATTTTTGTCTCAGGAAATCGCATCAATCGGTCTTGGCGGGAACAAAGATGTATTCCACGCGCGGCTGCTCGACCTGATAGGTTCGGCCGGCGGAGTCCTTGAGGGTGACGCGTTCCTGATAGACCACCTTGAGCACGCGGTGAGGTTGCTGGCTGGAGTGCCAGATGACGCCTTCGTCGGTGGCCTCGCTGAGGCCGCGGTTGAAGCTGGCAGGGACCAGTGAGGCTGGAGCGGCAGGGCGGATCGCAGGTGCGGCGGGCCGCGAGTCGGCAAGGGGTTGCGGTGGATTTCCACCCGGCAGCAGCCAGCCCGCCAATGCCCCGAACAGGGCCACCGCAGCGGCGGCACCCCACCAGTGACGCTGGTGCAGGACATGGCCGGAGGGCGCGGGTACACTCACCGGAAAGCGGACGATTTTCGGCTCGGCAGCGGAAAATGGCACTGTGGCCACGGTGGCTTGCAGCGTGGCCATCAAATCTGGCGAAAGCCGCGCCGGAGCCATGCCGCGGAGCCGTTGCTCGAGTTCCAACTCGGCTGGATCGAGCCGGGTGATGCTGCCATCGGCACAGGCTTCGAGCCGGGCAAGCAGCGATTCCTCAAGCGCGGCGGCACGGAGCTGACGGAGCTCGTTCTCAATGAATGATGATGAGTCGGATGCCATGACGGATGAATGAATGAGGAACAATTTTCAGATCGAGAGATCGCCGCGGCGGCGGGCACTGCCGAGACTGCGTTTGAGAGCTTCAAGACCATAGCGATACCGCGAGGCCGCCGTGTTTTGGGAAATGTCGAGAATTTCACCAATCTCGGCAAATGTGCGCTCGCCCCAGATTTTCATGATGATCACCTCCGCGAATTTGTCCGGCAGTTCCTTGAGCTTTTCCTCAAGTTGCACGCGTGTCTCATCGTCCGACGACTCACTCTCAAACCACGGATGGAAAGCCTCCTGGCTGGCCTCCTCGTCCGCCACGCCCACGGTGTCCTCGCGGCGCTTGCGGCGGTCGTCGCGGCGGCTCAGATCGATGGCGAGCCGCCGGATGGTGGTGTAGAGATACGGTTGCCAGGCTTCCTCGCCACCGATGAATTCCTGGTTGCGGATCTTCTCCACGAGTTTCACCAAGGCATCCTGAAGCACATCCTCCGCATCCTGGTGGGAGCGCGTCTGCTGGCGCGCGAAGAGCAGCATCTTCGGTCCATTGACGTGCAGCCAAGCGCTCCAATCAGACGGTGCTGGCTCGGGTTCCGGTTGAATGGCGG
>CAXNHR010000063.1:0-12325 GCA_964202135.1 Luteolibacter sp.
CCCATCGGCATCAGCTGGCATTCCTGCGATGTGTTTTTCCAACGCGATGAATTCCACCTCGATTGGTGCGGCGGTTCTCCGCCCGAGGGGATGAGCCAGAGCGATCCGTTTTTCCAACAATGGGGCCAGAACTGGGGCATTCCGCTCTATCGTTGGGACCACATGGAGGCTAACGGTTTCCGTTGGTGGAGATCCCGCATCACGCGCCTGACCCGGATTTTCCGCATGTTCCGGCTCGATCACATCCTGGGGTTCTACCGGATTTATGCCTTCCCGTGGCGGCCGGAGCGCAACCATGAGTTTCTCGGCTTGTCCCACGAGCAGGCTGCGGAGCTGACCGCCGGCCGCCTCCCGCGCTGGTTCCTGCGGCCGGACGACACCGTCGAAAACAAGTCCGCCAACCGCGGCGATGGCGATGTGCGACTGCGTGCCGTATTGGATGCCGCAAATGGAGCGGAAGTCATCGCCGAGGACCTCGGCTGGGTGCCTGAATACGTGCGGCCGCACCTTGCCGATCTCGACATCGCCGGCTTCCGCATCCCTCACTGGGATTGCAACGAATACGGCCATCCCACACCCGGCACCTGTTTCCCGGAAAACTCGTTTGCCACCTTTTCCACCCACGACCACGATCCGGTCAGCGGCATCTGGCGCGGCTGCCTGCATGTGATCCAGCAGCATCAGGAAAAGCCCACCGAGCACTCCGGTTGGCAGTCCCAGGGTGCGCACAACACGCTGCGCATCCTCTCGGAATTCGCCGGCATTCCGATTCCCTATCAAGGTCCGTGGCCGCCTTTCACCGAGGGGATCCGCCTGCGTCTCAACAAGGCCTTGTTTTCATCCAATTCCCGCTATGCCCTGCTGATGATCACCGAGCTCTTCGGCCTCGACGAGCGTATCAACGAGCCCGGCACCCGCGGCGGCCGCAACTGGCGCTACCGCCTGCCATGGACGCTCACGCAAATCGCCGCCGATCCCCGGTTGCAGGAAATCTGTCGCAAGTTCGCCGCGGTCATCAGCATCACCCGCCGCGCGCCGTAAACTCTTTATTGCACTTTCAAGGCCCATCCGCACACTTCACTCATGGAACTTGACCTGATCGACGTCCAATTCGACCTCTGGAGCATCAAGCCGCGCGAGTTGGAGGAGGCGTTCGAAGACCCCTTCGCCATTCGTTTTCTGCCGGACAGCGAGCGCGACGATGGTGCCACACGCTTTTACGCACTGGGCCGCACGGTGGCGGATCGCTACCTGTTCTTCGCATTTTCCACCGACGGCAAAACCGCGCGCGTGGTCGCCGCGCGCGAAATGTCCGAAACCGAACGGAAATTCTACGACCGCAAATACGCCGAATTCCGCTGAACACTCAAATTTCACCGATCCCATGAACATCATTTCCCGCTGGTCCGATATCCCCGAGTTTCCCGATGAAACGGCCGAAGCCCGCTTCTGGGAAGCCCATGAGCTCGACGGCCGCCTGATGGCCACCTCCGTGCACGAGGCCGACTCCCGCGAATCCACCACCATCACCCTGCGCTTCGATCCCCGCATGCTCTCACGCATCAAGCGCATCGCCCGCTCGCGTTTCCTCAACTATCAGTCGATGATGAAACAATGGCTCGCCGAGCGACTTGAGGAGGAAATGCGCAAGCTC
This sequence comes from Luteolibacter sp., assembly GCA_964202135.1. Taxonomy (GTDB): domain Bacteria; phylum Verrucomicrobiota; class Verrucomicrobiia; order Verrucomicrobiales; family Akkermansiaceae; genus Luteolibacter. The sequence goes on from CAXNHR010000063.1 coordinate 1,655, forward strand.
TGATCATGAACCAGCTCGAACAACTCAAGCAGATCACCACCGTGGTTGCCGACACCGGCGACTTCGAATCGATGAAGGCCTACAAGCCGCAGGATGCCACCACCAATCCCTCGCTCATCCTCCAGGCCGCGGCGAAGCCCGAATACCGCCATCTCGTCGAGCAGGCCGTGCGCGAGAAATCCGCCGACGGCAGCGATGCCATCCTTGACCGCATTCTGGTGCTTTTCGGGCTGGAAATCCTCAAGATCGTGCCCGGCCGCGTTTCCACCGAGGTGGATGCGCGACTTTCCTTCGACACCGTTGGCACCATCGAAAAGGCCCGCCAATTGATCGCGGCCTATGAGAAGGAAGGTCAGCCGCGCGAGCGCATCCTGATCAAGATCGCCTCCACCTGGGAAGGCATCAAGGCCGCCGAGGTGCTGGAAAAGGAGGGCATTCGCTGCAATCTCACGCTGTTGTTTTCATTCGCCCAGGCCGTCGCCTGCGCCGAGGCAGGGGTGCGTCTCATCTCGCCCTTTGTCGGCCGCATCCTGGATTGGTATAAAGCCTCCACCGGCCGCGAATATGAGCCCGATGAGGATCCCGGCGTGCTTTCCGTCCGGAAAATCTACAACCACTACAAAAAGTTCGACTATCAGACCGAGGTGATGGGCGCTTCCTTCCGCAACAAAGGGGAAATCCTGGCTCTCGCCGGCTGCGACCTGCTCACCATCAGCCCCGGTCTGTTAGGCGAACTCCAGGCCTCCACGGAAATGGTGATTCCCCACCTCACTCCGGCCGAGGCCCACAAGAGCGGCGGTGAAAAGATCCACCTCGATGAAAAGGCCTTCCGCTACGCCCTCAATGAGGACGCCATGGCCACCGAGAAAACCGCCCAAGGCATCCGAAACTTCGCCGCGGACATCGTGAAGCTTGAGGCACTGGTCAAAAGCCTGTAGCGGCGGAACTTGGATTCCAACACGGCAAAAGCGGGTTCTCTCACCTGGATTTTTTTCATGCGGAGGCCTTGACCTTGAGCGCGGTGGGGAAATAGGGTCCGCGCGGTTTTCCTCCGTCACGCACCAGACTACCGCCCCATGAACATCCACGAATACCAGGCCAAGGAACTTTTCGACCGCTTCGGCGTGCCCAGCCCCAAGGGGAAAGTCGCCTCCACACCCAAGGAAGCGTTTGACGCCGCCAAGTGGCTGGCCGTCAAAAACCTGGTGGTCAAGGCCCAGGTCCACGCCGGCGGCCGCGGCAAGGGGACCTTCAAAAACGGCTTCCAAGGCGGCGTGCATCTCGTGAAATCCGCGGATCAGGTGCGCGATGTGGCCGGCAAAATGCTCGGCCAGGTGCTCGTCACCAAGCAAACCGGCGAGGATGGCCGTCTCGTCCGCAAGGTGATGGTCACCGAGTCCGTGACCATCAAACGCGAGCTTTATCTGGCCATCCTGCTGGACCGCCAGTCCTGCCAACCGGTCATCATCGTTTCCACCGAAGGTGGCATGGACATCGAGGAGGTCGCGGAAAAATCGCCGGAGAAAATCCTCCGCGAGTTCGTCAACCCGCTCGCCGGCCTGCAGGCCTATCAGGTCCGCAAGCTCTGCCAGAACCTCGGCCTCACCACCACCGCACGCCAGTTCGGCCGCCTGCTCCACTCGCTCTACAAACTGTTCATCGACTGTGATTGCTCGATGGTCGAGATCAACCCGTGCGTCATCACCACCGACGACCACGTCTATGCGCTCGATGCGAAGTTCAACTTCGATGACAACGCGCTTTACCGCCATCCGGAAATCCAGGCGATGCGCGACAAGGACGAGGAGGATCCGCGCGAAGTCGCGGCTTCCGAATATGATCTCAACTACATCGGCCTGGATGGAAACATTGCCTGTCTTGTGAACGGCGCGGGTCTTGCCATGGCCACCATGGACATCATCAAACATCACGGCGGCGAGCCGGCGAACTTCCTCGACGTCGGGGGCGGTGCCTCCAGGGAGCAGGTGGCGGCAGCCTTCAAGATCATCCTCGGAGATCCCAAGGTGCAGGGCATTTTCATCAACATCTTCGGCGGCATCATGGACTGCAACGTCGTCGCCGAAGGCGTCGTGGCCGCCGCCAAGGAAACCGGCCTGTCGCTGCCGCTTGTCGTCCGCCTCGAAGGCAACAACGTGGCCGCCGGCAAGGCCACCCTCGCCGCATCCGGCCTCAACATCGTCTCCGCCGACGGCATGGACGACGGCGCGAAGAAGATCGTCGCCGCGGTTTCCTGAACCACCGGAAAACATGACGCTCCGGCAATTTTACGACTGGCAGACCGAAGGCGGCGCGAAGGACGTTTCACGGTTGGTTGCTGCCTTGGAGGAGCGTGAAATCCCATGGTGCATGATCGGCGGACTCGCGGTGAATCACTGGGCATTGGAGCCGATGACCACGGCCGATGTCGATCTGGTGATTGTCTCGGATAAAGTCGAGGAAGCGGCGGAAACACTGAGAAGCCTTGGCTTTACGGAAAAGCGTTTCCAGTGGTCGATCAATTTCAAAGGTGAATCCAAAGTTTCCATCCAAGTCAGCACTGAGAAAATGTATTTGGATTTTCCGGAGCGCTCAATCGGGGCCACCGTTCACGGAATTTTGATGCGAGTGGCCAGTCTTGAGGATACCCTCAAAGGAAAAATCGCTGCTTATGAGGAACCCGCCCGGCGGCCCAGCAAGCGTCAGAAAGATCTCGCTGACATAGCAAGACTTCTTGAGGCTCATCCCGACATCAAGCATCTGATCCCACAGTCGATCTACGATAAACTCGAAAAATAATTCATCCAAATTTCCACACACGCCATGGCCATCCTCATCGACGAAAACACCAAGGTCCTCGTGCAGGGCATCACCGGCGCCTTCGGTGCGCGTCACACCAAACTCTCGCTCGAATACGGCACCCAAATCGTTGGCGGCGTGACACCCACCAAGGGCGGGCAGATGTTTGAAAACACGGTGCCGATTTTCGACACGGTCGGAGAAGCGGTGAAGGAAACGGGAGCCACCGCCTCCGCGATTTTCGTGCCGCCGGCCTTTGCGGCCGATGCCATCCTCGAAGCTGCCGATGCCGGGGTGGGAATCATCGTTTGCATCACCGAGGGCATCCCGGTCATGGACATGATGCGCGTGAAAGCCATGCTCGCCGGATCGAAGTCCCGCCTTGTGGGTCCGAACTGCCCGGGGCTCGTCACTCCCGGGCGCGGCGAGAACAGCCATGGCGGCTGCCGCATCGGCATCGCGCCCGGATACATTCACAAGCGCGGCAATGTCGGCGTGGTTTCGCGTTCCGGCACGCTCACCTATGAGGCCGTCTGGCAACTTACCCAGCTCGGCTACGGCCAGAGCACCTGCGTCGGCATTGGCGGCGATCCGATCAACGGCACCTCGCACAAGGATGTGTTGGAAATGTTCAACGACGATCCGGAAACCGAAGCCATCATCATGATCGGCGAGATCGGCGGCAATGCCGAGGTCGAGGCCGCGCGCTGGGCAAAAGAGTATTGCAAGAAGCCCATCGCCGGATTCATCGCTGGTGCCACCGCGCCTCCGGGACGCCGGATGGGCCACGCCGGAGCCATCGTCGGTGGTGAGGAGGACACCGCCCAGGCCAAGAAGAAGATTCTCGCCGAGTGCGGCATCGCCGTGGCGGAAACTCCGGGCGTGATGGCGAAGACGCTGCTTGGGCGCTGGGGCAAGTGATTTATCATCACTCCTCCGGCAGTGTCAGCAGCTCCTCGTCCTCCTCGCGGTATTGCTCTAACAGGAATCCGTCGTTGGCGTGCCAGCGCAGCCAGACGGCATCGCCCCAGCTGGGCGCGGCCTCGTCGAGCTGGAAGGTGCGGTGTTGTTGCTCGGCGCAGATGCGGTATTCGCCGCAGCGCACCCAGTAGCGCGTTTGGGAGCCGAAATAGATGATATCTTCCACCGTGCCCGGCAGCGCGTTTTCCCACTCACCGATCAACGGTTTCTCGCGGGAGACGATGAGTTTCTCCGGCCTCAGCGACAGATGGATGCGGTCGCCGGGACGCACCGGCTTGTCGTTGTCGATCGTCACAGAGCCAAGGCCCGGGATGTCGGCGCGGGAGAAGCGCTCGCCGAGCGCTTCGGTCACACGGCCTTCGAGGAAATTCGTGTCGCCAATGAATGCCGCGACAAACGAAGTGCGCGGTGCTTCGTAGATTTCCGCCGGCTTGCCGATCTGTTCGATGCGGCCCTGGTTCATCACGGCGATGGTGTCCGAGATCGACATCGCCTCGCCCTGGTCGTGGGTGACGTAAACAAAGGTGATGCCCACCTCGTCGTGGATCGCATCGAGTTCGACGAGCAGGCGCTGGCGCAGCTTGAGATCGAGCGCGGCGAGAGGTTCGTCCAACAGCAGAACCCGCGGCTTGTTGGCGAGGGCGCGGGCAATGCCGACGCGCTGCTTTTGTCCGCCGGAGAGCTTGGCGGGCATCTTGTCGGCCTGTTCGGTGAGGTCCACCAGATCAAGCATGCGTTCGACTTCCTGATGAATCCGTTCTTTGGGGAGTTTTGCGATCTTCAGTCCGAAGGCGATGTTTTCGCGGATCGTGAGGTGTGGAAAGAGCGCGTAGTTCTGGAACACCGTGTTGACCGGGCGTTGCTCGGGCGGCAGATCGGTGATGTCCCGGCCGTCGAGCAGAACGCGGCCTGCATCCGGTTTTTCGAAACCGGCTGCCATCCGCAGCAGGGTGGTCTTGCCGCAGCCCGATGGTCCTAACAGCGAGAACACCTTGCCGTGCTCGATTTCCAGCGTCACGCCGTCCACCGCGGTGAAGGAGCCGAAGCGCTTGGTGACATTTTCGAAGCGAAGGGTGCCCGTCATGATGTGGAAGGCGCGAGACTGATGGATCCGGCGGAAAGATCAAGCGGTCCTGCGAAGTTCACGGCCGGGCCTCGTCCAGAATGGCTTTTCCGGCATTGAGAGCCTTGCGCGAGCTGAGGATGGAGACGTGGTCTTCATCGAACCCCCGGACATCCACCGCATCGTTCACGGCCTGCGCGCGGAGCTGGCTGGCCACACTCACCGTGCCGTCGTTTTCCGGCGGCAGGATGCGCGACTTGCCGGCGCGGTGGCTGTAGAACAAATGATGGTTCACCCGGCCTTTGAGGTCTTGGTCGTAGAGGTGATCGAGGAAATCCGAGCCGTTCGCCATATCACGCCAGGAGGGGACCACCTCCGGCGCGTATTTGACTCCCATCGCGGCGGCTTCATGGCCGTCCCATGGACTGGAGAAGGTGATGAAGGTGTTGATATAACGATTTCCATCGGCGATGACGTTTTTCTGGATGAAGCGGCGTGAAACCAATCCGCCCATGCTGTGCGCGACAACGTGGAGTCTTTCGAAGCGGTAGCGCTCGTGGAGGGCCTGGACCGCTGCGTTGAGCGCGTCGGCCGCGGTGTCCAGGCGCATGCCGGAGGGATAGACATAGAACCATGGTTGATAGCGGCGGCGGTCGATCTTTTCCATCGCCAGCCGCCAATCCTGCGGCGATCCCGCCGCGCCGTGCACGAAGAGCACCGGGGTTTTCTGCGGGTTGTAGGGTTCCAGGAAGTAAACCCCGAAGCCGTTCTGGATGGCAAATGTGGCGGGCGTCCAAAGCCCGTCCTCGCCACGCGTGGCGGCGAAGCGCGGATCATCGAGATTGGCAGTCTCACCAATCGCGAAGCGGACGCCCTGGTTGGAGATGAACTGCGAGAAATCCCGGCCGCGGATGGCATTGGCGATGGCACTCAGCATGGCCTTGGGCGGAGGGTCGCCGGGTGAGAGATTGGAACGCAGGCGCACCGCCCTGTTGGATGCGCTGAGCGCCACGGAAGCCGCCTCGCCATGCGCGTCGCGATGAATCCAGAAGGGCTCTCCCTCCGTGTAGCGGCCGTCGCGATTGCGGTCCGCATGCGCCGCCACAAACTGGTTGAGCGGACTTTTGACGATGAACATGAAAGCGCCGCCATCGGTCAGCTCGACCAGATCCGCAGAGTAAACCTTGTTTGCCTCGCGGTTCCACTCCACCACGATGGCGCGGACCGGGCACTCGAAACCGGCGGCGTTTTCGATGATCCCGGAGATCCGGTATTCCTCATGCATCAGCTTGAGATCCTTGCCGAGTTTCCTGAAATTGGCGCAGGAAGCGGCAAGGATGCAGAACAAGGCGAGCGCGGCCAATCTCAGCAGGTGGCGGAACATGGTTTCGAATATTGGAAATGAATCATCACACGCCCATCCGCGCCGGTTGGCCGGTGGACTCGATCACCGAGCGCCAGAGATCGCCGGACGGGTTCACCTTGCGGCGGCCGCGGGTGACCAGGCTCATCGGCAGATGCACATAACTCTGGTGCCAGCGCGCGACGACCATGCCGGTCTTGCCCGCCATGCCGGCGTGCACTGCGTGGCGGCCGAGATTGAGGCAGAAAATCCGGTCCTCGGGCGAGGCTGGCACGCTGCGGATAAGATAACTCGGATCGATGTATTTGAGATTCAAATCAATCCCTTTGGCCTTGAAGTGCGCGGCGATGCGCTCCTTGAGAAAAAGCCCGATGTCGGCATGGAGCTTGTTTCCCGATGCGTCCCTGAGTTCCTCGGCATCCGAAATCAAGTCCTGGCCGGCACCTTCCGCAGTGATGATCACGGCGTGGCCGCGGGTGGCGATGCGGTTTTCGATCACTGAAAACAGGCCGTTTTCACCCTCCAGCTTGAATGGCACCTCGGGAATGAGCACGGCATTGGCCTCGCCTGTGGCCAGCGCGGCGGAGCAGGCGATGAAGCCGGAATCCCGCCCCATCAGCTTCACCAGGCCAAGGCCGTTGCGCGCTCCGCGTGCCTCGGTGTGTGCGGATGCCACCGCATGGAAGGCCATGGCGAAGGCGGTCTGGTAGCCGAAGCTCCGGTCCATGAACATGATGTCATTGTCGATGGTTTTCGGCACGCCGATGATCGCCATGCGGTTGCCGCGCTGCTGGACTTCCTCGTAGATCGCCTGCGCGCCGCGCTGCGATCCGTCGCCACCGATCACATAAAGGATGTTCACCCCCAGCGCCTCAAGGCGGTTGGCCATTACCTTCACATCGCGCTTGCCGCGCGAGGTGCCGAGGATCGATCCGCCGAAGGTGGTGATGTTCATCACCTTGTCCGGTGTGAGTTCGATGGGCTTGTGGCCGAAGGCGGGATCGAGCCCTTCATAGCCGTATTGGATGCCGAGGATCTGGCGCACGCCGTAGGTGTAGTAGGCCTGCATGACGATGGCGCGGATCACATCGTTGATGCCCGGGCAGAGACCGCCGCAGGTGACGATGGCGATGCAGGTTTCCGGTGGGCTGAAGAAGATTTCCTTGCGTGGCCCGGCGAGTTCGATGGAGGGCGGATCGATGTCGATGCGCATCGCCTCGCGCACCGAGTCCATGTGGTCGTTGAGGACGATGCGGTCGCCATCGTTGTGCCAGCAGGAGCTCTCCGCCGGGAAATCCCTCTTGAAACTGGGGGAGGGGATCTCGCGTGGTCCGAGGTTGGTGATGTTCAGATCGTCTGGCGACACGATGGATGCGGATTGCATGGCTGGAGGGGCTTGGGTGGGGGCGTGCCACGCCTTGATTGGAAAACCCACGGGCATTTCGTGGTGCTTGGATTTTCGGGGTGAGTCTCGTGTGGTCAATGCAAATTCCCAATGGCCGTATTTTCACCATAGGGCTTGCAGCGGCGGCAATGCCCGGGAGAATATGGCCGCTCACGAACCCATCATCCCCATGCGCAAGCTCACACTCGTCACCGCCATCATCTGCATCCTCGTCGGACTCTACGGCTTCACCCAGGGCGCTCCCAACGCCCGGACTGGAGTGGTTTCGAAAACCGCGCTGATTCCCGCATGGATCGGCGTCGTATTCCTGCTCACATGGCTCGCCGCCACCCTCAAGCCGGCGCTTCACAAGCACGCGATGCACGTGGCGGTGATCGCCGCGCTGATCGGCATGGTCGGAGCCTACATGCCCATCAAGGTGCGCGGATTGGATTTTTCCCAAGCCTCCGTCCAGGGATCGGTGGTTTTGTTTCTCACCTGCGGCGTGTTTTTCGCGGCGGCCATCCGCTCGTTCATCGCCGCGCGCCGCAACCGGGCTTGAGCCACAAACCCATAGTCACCGCTCGCTCTGGATGGCGGTGACGGCGATGGTGTAGATGATGTCATCCACCAGCGCGCCGCGCGAGAGGTCGTTGACCGGCTTGCGCAGGCCTTGGAGCACGGGGCCGATGCTGATGAGGTTGGCGCTGCGTTGCACCGCCTTGTAGGTGGTGTTGCCGGTATTGAGGTCCGGAAAAACGAAGACCGTGGCATTACCGGCCAGCGGGCTGTCCGGGGCCTTGGTGGCGGCAACATCGGCGATGGCGGCGGCGTCGTATTGCAGCGGGCCGTCCAACAGAAGATCCGGCCGCATAGCCTTGGCGATGGCGGCGGCCTCGCGGACTTTTTCCACATCCGCGCCGGTGCCGGACTCGCCGGTGGAATAACTGATGAGTGCCACGCGGGCGGGGATGCCGAACTGTTCGGCGGTTTCCGCGCTTTGGATGGCGATGTCGGCGAGAGCCTCGGCATTCGGATTCGGGTTCACGGCGCAATCGCCATAGACCAGCACCTGCTCGGGCAGGCACATGAAGAAGACGGAGGAAACCACGCGCGCGCCGGGATGGGTTTTGATGAGTTGCAGCGCCGGGCGGATCGTGTTGGCCGAGGAATGCACCGCGCCGGAAACGAGGCCGTCCACCTCGCCCATGGCGAGCATCATGGTACCCAGCATCACGTTGTCCTCGAGGGCTTCGAGCGTGTCGTGCTCACTGAGGTGCTTGTGTTTGCGCATTTCCACCAGCGGAGCGACGTAACGCGGGCGCAGCGCCGCCGCATCGAGGATCTCGATTTCATCGGGAAGCGTCACGCCATTGGCGGCGGCCACGCGGCGGATTTCCGCGGGATCTCCCAACAGGACGCAGCGGGCGATCTTGCGCTGGCAGCAGGAAACCGCAGCCTGGATGGTACGTGGTTCCTCGCCCTCCGGTAGGATGATGCGCCGGTCCAGCTCGCGCGCGCGCGACGCCAGCTTGTGGCGGAAGGCCGCGGGCGACATGCGCACGACCAGCTCGACCTTGCAGCGGTTCTCGAGTTTTTCGCCTGAAATGCTGCGGGCGATGAAGTCCATCACGTGGTTCATGCGCTCGGTGTCGTCCGGTGGCACCTCGGCGCTCATCTTGGCGAGATTGAGCGCGGTTTGGTAGCTTCCCGTGCGCACCCTGAGCACGGGCAGGCCGGTGTCGAAGGCACGCTGGCAGAGTTTGTGCAGCCCGTCGCTGAGCGGTGTGTTGCCTGTTAGAACAATGCCAGCCAGCACCACGCCGTTGAGGGCGGCGAGTGCCGCGGCGATGATGACGTCCTCGCGGTCCGCAGGCATTAGCAGCAGGGCTCCGGGCGCGAATACATGATGGATCCCTGAAACCGTGCGCGCGCATAGCGCCACGGAATATACCCGGCGCTTGGCCATGTCTCCGGCGTGGATGGCCTCGGCCTGGAGGTGTCTTGCCACATCAATGGTGCGGAACGATTGCAGCGTGCTGTTGGATGGAATGGCTCCGAGCAGCTCAAACTGGCCGCTGTTGAACAGCGTGCAACCGGCGATCAGGCGCTTGATGGCGGTGGCGGCTTCATCCGCAGAGGTCACTTCCGCGCTGTTGCCATCGCTCGAAGAGTCCACGATGGGAACCAGGCCGGTCTTGGATTCCTCGCGCGCCTTGCCGATCTTGTTGATGATGCAGCCGATGAGCTTCGGGTTGTCGATGCCGCCATAAAGCGCGGCGAGGGTTTCCACCTTGCGTTCGAATTCCTGCGGGTTTTCCTCGCCAAGAGTGGTGACGAGAATGACCTCCGCATCCAGGCTGCTGGCCATCAGGCGGTTGAGGCGGTTGTTGAAAGTGTGCCCTTCGGCGGGTAGCAGGCCTTCCACGATCACCACGTCGGCGTCTTCCGCGGCGATGCTGATTTTTTCGACCACGCGCTCCATCAGGTCGTCGATGTGCTCTTCGCGCACATAGTCGTCGGCCTGCTGGATGGGAATGGGCTCCGGTGGGGTTTTGCCCATCGTCGTGCCGATGAAGAGCGCGGATGGATCGCATTCTCCGGTGATGGAATGATTCTGGCTGATCGGCTTGCAGAAACCCACACGGATGCCGCGGCGGTCAAGCGCGCGGACCACGCCGAGACAGACCGAGGTGAGGCCGACACCGGCACCCGATGCACCAAGAAAGAAGGTGTGTTTCATGATGGAATGGTTTTTCAGGAAATGAGTCGCAGCGTTTCGCGGGCGATCATGAGTTCCTCGTTGGTGGGGACCACCATGCAGGGAATGCGGCTTTCAGGTGAACTGATCACGCCACTGTCATTGCGGCCGTGGCTGGCGTTTTTCGGTTCATCGAGCATCAAGCCGGCGATCTTGAAATGAGCGGTGGTGAGCGCACGGACTTCGGCGGAGTTCTCGCCGATGCCGCCGGTGAAAACCAGCGCGTCGAGCGAATCCAGCGCCGCCATCAGGCCGTAAACGGATTTTGCGAGGCGGTAGCAGAAGACCTCGATGGCGAGGCGGGCGAGTTCGTGGCCGCCGCG
>CAXNHR010000064.1:0-12317 GCA_964202135.1 Luteolibacter sp.
TCGAAGCCCAACTCGCGGCCGATTTCCAAAACATAGAACTCCGGACTGGCCGATGCGAGGATGAGCAAATCGCCGCTGGCGCGGTGGCGTTCCAGTTCGGCGCGCACTTCCGGGTAAATTGCCGGCATCACGTGACTGGCGAAATCCCGCGAATAGCCCGCAAGCTTTTCCGGACTCATCCGCCACAGGAAACTCAGGAACACCCGCTTCATCCGCCCCGAGCCGAGCAAGCCGGCGAAGGGCAGGAAAATCAGGAAAACCGGCAGGAAAACGCTCCGCCATGGTTCGCGCCGGAGCACGAAATGCCGGAACAGCAACTGGCAGTCCCAGGCGAGCAGGGTGCCGTCCAGATCAAACAGCGCGATGCCACCAGGAGCTTGATCGGGAAACGATGGCTTCTCCTGCGAAGCGGCCTGGAAGGTTGAGTGAATGGAGGACAAGGTGAGGAAGGAAGCGGTAATTGGAAGCGAAGACAACAAGACATCCACAATCTACGATCCTCGATCTTCGATCTTGTTCAGAATGAAACTTGCTGCGGTGATGGCACCGGCGTTGCGGTCGTGGCGGGCGAGTGCTTGTTTCATGACGTGCCATGCGGCGGCTTGATCGGCGAGGAGACGGGAGAGTTGGCGGCCAAGTTCTCCTGGTGAATCCGCGAGAGCGCCGGCACCGATCGATTCGAGCAAGCGCAGGTTTCCCTCTTCCTGGCCGGGCACGAGGTGGTGGATGAGCATCGGGCAGCACGCGGCGATCGCCTCGTGCACGGTGGCGCCACCGGCTTTGCCAATCACGAGGTGATGTTGGTTGAGGAGTTGCGGCACACGGCGCGTCCAGCCGATCAGCCGGACCCGGCCAGGATGGTCGTCCTTGATTTCGCGGGCTTTCGGGTATAGCCGACGGACGTTGCGGCCCATCACGATGGTGAGGCGCACGGCAGGCGAGGTCTCCAACAGCTCCCGCGCGTGACGGCGTAGGAAGGACAACTGCGCGGTAGGAAAATAAAGGACGTGGAATGGATCGCAAGAATCGGCGGCGTTGACGGGCTGGAGCTGCGAAAACACCGGATGTACCGGGAAGCCGGTGTCGATGATTTTTTCGGAGGCCAGGCCCTTGCAAACCATCGCCTCGCGGGTCGCGGGATCGGTAACAAGCCACCAGTTTCCCGGTGCCCGCAGCCACGCCGCGTTGATCTCGATGGAATCGGTGACCACGGTGAAGACTGGCAGATCCGCACGGATGCGCGGCATGAAATACGGGTAAAGCGGATAAGTGCTGACGACCGCCGCGGGTTGGAATTCGTCGATCAGTCTGGCCAGCGCGCGTTCCGGCCAGCGCAGCACCGGCGAGCTCTGGTTGGAGAAATCACAGCGGTCGGTGGATTGATAAATCCATGCCCAAAGCTGCGGCAGGCGGGTGGTGACGAAGCGGTAACCGCGGCTGACGAGATCGGTGAATCTTGGGGCGCCGAGCAGGCAGGGATCGCCGATGCGGGTGACGGCTCCCGCGGCATCAAGCGCGAGGCCCAGATTGCGGGCGGCGCTGTTGTGCCCTTCGCCGAAAGCGGCGGTGACGATGAGGATGCGCGGTGCGGCGGACATGGCGGGGCGCGGCAGATTTAGAGCGACACGGGCGTTGCGTCGATGGAGTTTTGCGGCTTTCATCCCGTTGCCAATGGCGCGCGAGGAGAAAAAACCGGTTGAGCTCAGGGCGGTCGATGACGAAGTCGCGCCGGTTGTGGACGTCGTGCGCCTTGAAAACCAGGAGACCGCGCGCAATCCGAAGGAAGAACCGGTTCGTCTGGGGCCGCTTACGGCCAACCAAGAGCCAAGCCGGCTTGATCTTCCCAATCGCGACGAGCTGGAGCTGCGCACCCATCAGCCCGGCATCGACCTGCTGATAGATGCCGACAATCTCAATGCGGATTTACAGGAGGAAGGCTGGGGCCAAGGTTCCGTGCGCAGCCATCCGATTCCGTGGGGTTGGTTTGCCCTGATCGGACTGGCGATCATCGGCGCAGTGGTGTGGTCGCTGGGCAATGTCCGCGAAGCGGATGACCAAGCGGATCAAATCCGGATGGAAACCGAGTCCGTCCTCGCCAAGGAAGAGCGGGAGGAGAAGGAGGCGCGCGAGCTCATCAACCGCATCGAGGTTTCACTGCGCAACTTTTTCAACGCCACCACGGTTGACGCGCTTGCACGGAGCGTTCGCCAACCCGGGCGTGTGGTTCCGCTGATGCGGAAATACCATGCGCGCAACCCGGTGTTAAGGAGTCCCTTGCGCACGGTTCGGGTTTTGCAGCCGCTTACGCTCGATAATCGCACGAATTTCTGGGTGGCATCCGTCGTTCTGGCAGATGCCCAGCTGCACAATCTCGTCATCGAGATTGACGCGGCGGGCAATCCCCTCATCGACTGGGAAACCCTCGTTTGTGACCAGCCGATGCCGTGGGACGAGTATGCATTGAAAAGACCGGCCGGCAGGTCGCTTGACTTCCGGATATATGTTGAAAGGGATATTTTCTTCAGTCATGAGTTCTCGGATTCAGAGCGTTGGTTGTGTTTCCGCCTTACCGCCCTGGATAGCGAGGAAACGCTGTTCGGATATGCAGCGGTGGACAGCTTGGAAGCCCAAACGCTTTTGCAGCTGATGGAGGCGAATGGCGGCCGGAAAACCAGCATGATCCTGCGCCTTGGAATCCCGGAAGGTCTGCAATCCCGCCGCGGTGTCATGATTGAAAAAGTGATCAGCCCCAGGTGGATCTATCTCGATCCGCCCGAATCCACGCCCTGATGTCGTTGTCCCGCTCCTCTAACAAACCATCCGTGGAATCCGCCGGGTCTCAGAGACGTGCCGGCGCGGTGGCGGCACTGCTGCCGGTGCTGGCCGGAGTGGTGGCGTTTCTTTTTCTACAGTACGGCATCGCGCTGTGGCGGCTCGCGGACACCTCCGGCGGAATGATGAACAAATTCAGCGCGCTGGCCCGTGAGCAATACCTGGGTTTCCTGGTCCGCCAGAATCTATGGATGCTCGTTGCTTATGCCGTGCTGGCCGTTGCGGCGGCCATGCTGGCCGTGCCGGTGGCGGCATGGTGGACGAACCGCTCCAAGCGCGCGGGTTTTGCGTTTGTCGCGCTGCGCGGTTTCGTGATCGCCGCCGTGTTGCATGGCTACTTCACGCTGCGCTTGATGAAAACCCGGCCGTATTTCCTCAATGAGGCGGAGTTCGGCCATTGGTATTTCAAGATGCTGGATTTCCCGGAGCCGGTCAGACCTGCCGGATTGTTCATCCTCTTCACGCTGCTGCCGCTGGTTTTCCTTGGTTATGTATTGTATTGGCATGCCAGCCGCCATGGCCGCAAGGGTTGGGTGCTTGCCGGCGCACTGGTGGCGGCTGTCGCCACCACCCTTGGCATTCAATCATCATCCGGACGCCTTGTGCCCGCGGCTGCGTCCAACGGAAATCCCCCCAACATCCTGATTATCGGCTCCGACTCGCTGCGCGGCGATCTCCTCGGCTGTGCCGGCTACCGGCCGCAGCGCAGCGACGGTCCGGCCGCAGCGGGCGTTTCGCCGGTCATCGATGCCCTGGCCGCAAAGTCGGTCCGCTTCGAGCGTTGTTACACCTCCATCGCATCGACGCTGGAGTCCGGCGTGCAGTTGATGTCATCGCAGTATCCCCACAGCCACGGCATCCGCCAGATGTATCCGGACCGCGAAACCGTGGAGTCTGCGAAAAAACGCATCGTCCCGCTGGCCGGCCTGCTGCGAGAGCGCGGCTATGACACCGCCGCCCTCGGCGACTGGTGCGCAGGTTATTATGAAATCATGCCGATGGGCTTCGAGCACGTCTCGGTGTCGAGCTTCGACAATTTCAAAATCTACATGAGCCAGGCGGTGGTGATGGCGCACTTTGTGGTGCCGCTTTATTTCGACAACACGCTCGGCCACCGCTTGTTTCCACAACTCCAGTCGTTCGCGCAGTTTGTGACGCCCGAGGTGGTGACCGGACGCGTCGAACGAAGGCTTGAAGCGGTGGCCCGGGAGCAAAAGCCGTTTTTCTGGCACGTATTCTATTCGTGCAACCATCTGCCCTATCGCAGCAAGGAACCGTATGTGAGCATGTTCGCCGATCCCTCCTATCAGGGGCCTAACAAAAACGGCGTGGACTTCGATATCGACTCGTTCATCGGCGGCACCGACCTTGAATCGAAGTGGAAGGCGCTGTCACCCGCCGAGGTCTCGCAGATCCGCGCCTTGTATGACGGCTGCACCCGGCAGTTCGACGATTGTGTCGGTGCGATCCTCGCCGCGCTCGAGCGCAATGGCCTGGCGGACAACACGATTGTCATCATCACTTCGGATCACGGCGACGATCTTTACGAACCGTGCGTCACTCTCGGCCACGGACTCACCTTCAACGGTGGCCTGCAAGCCAACCATGTGCCGATGATCGTCCACGTGCCCGGTGTTGCGCCGCGGGTGATTCCCGAGACGGTGCGCTTGATCGATGTGGTTCCCACGCTGGCCGACGTCACGGGCGTGGAAAAATCCACCACTTGGGAGGGGCGGAGTTTCGCGGGTTGGATCCGCGGCTCGGAAATGCCTGAATACCGGCCGTTTTATGGCGAGACCGGATTTCCCTTCATTCAGTTCACAGTTCCCGGCGCAGAGCGGCCCAAGCTCCCGCCGATGGACGAACTGACCCACATTGACGATGACTACAACTACCAGTTTGTGCTCAAGCCTGAATATGCCGCGCGCCTGGTGGAGGCCAAGCAGCGCTGCCTGAGAACGCGAGATTGGAAACTCGTCTGCACTCCCACCGCCTCCGGCGGGCGGCATTTCGGATTGTTCCACCTCGCTTCAGATCCGCATGGCGAGGTCGATCTGGCAGGCTCAAGGCCCGAGGTGCTCGGGCCGATGCGTGAAGCCCTCGAACGCTGGATGGATGGCGGCACCGAAACCCCGCTTGACGGAATTTTCCCTGATGGGGAGCCGTGAGATTCGCCGCTTGAGTTTTGAAAGCCCGGGGGTCAGCCTCCTGCCCGTCCGACCATGAAATTCCACGCCCCGTTCATTGCTGTTTCCCTGATAGCCGCTGTTTCCGCAGCGGAGGCACCGAAGGTCTTCGCGGGGCTGCTGGAGCCGGGCGTCGCCAAGCGCGGGCAGATCGGCATGGTCATTCCGCCCCAGGAGATCGACAAATTTGTGGCCAAAGTGGAGGCCTCCGCGCGCAAGGATCCGAAGTGGTTTGCCGAATTTTCAGCCACCGCGAAACCCGGCGTGCCGCTGCCCTACGACGAGCGCCTCGGACTGACCAAGGAGGAATACGCCGAATACCTCGCGCTCTGGAACAAGCGCGAATTCAAACCGATGGAGGAAGTGCAATTGATGCTTCGCGAAAGCGCCGGCAGCGGCTGGGTGATCACATCCACCGGTGGTGCCAGCACGCTTTCCACATTGCGTTATGTCGAGAAGGACGATCTTTTCCGTTCGCCCAACGGTGAGCTCAAGCGCATTGATGACATCAATGCGGATCCTTCCAGCATTCTGGGTGAGTGGACTGGCAGCGAATGGAAGTTCGAGGAGGAAACCAGCCTTGGCAAAACCAAGGAAAACGTCGCCCTCGGCCGTTATACGGATAACAAGTTCGGTCTGATCGTTTACCGCGTGCAGGAGCTTTCCACGGAAGGCACCCGGTTGTTAGACCGCAGCCTCGTCATCCGCCTGCCGCTCGACAAGTCCGCACAAACCAAGCCGGCACCGGTCAAGGTGACGCCGAAGAAAAAGCATTGAGGCGCGTGGCTGGCTTATCAGCCTTCTTTTTCCACGGCCTTGCGCAGTTGCCGCTCGCGCAGCCAGAGGAAGATCACCGGCGTGACGATGAGGATGTGGATGAGACTGGAGATCATGCCTCCGATCACCGGAGTGGCGAGGGGTTTCATGACTTCGGCGCCTTGGCGGCTGCTCCACATGATGGGCAGCAGGCTGGCGACGGTGGTGGCCACGGTCATGACTTTCGGGCGCAGGCGCAGCTTGGCACCGTCCTTGACCGCCTGCACGAGGTCGGCGCGGGTGAATCGTTCGCCGAGTTCGGCCATCTTCGCCTTCACGCTTTCCTCCAGATAGACGACCATCACCACGCCGGTCTGCACCGCGGTGCCGAAGAGCGCGATGTAGCCGACCCAGACCGCGCCGTTGAAATCATAACCTAACAGTTTTTGCAGGATCACCCCGCCGCTCAGTGCGAAGGGCACGGCAAGCATGACGTGGGCGGCCTCCTTGCCGCTGCGGAAGACCATGAACAACAGCACGAAGATGATCAGCATCACGATCGGAAACACCAGCCACATGGTTTTCACGAACCGGCGTTGGTTTTCGTATTCGCCGGTCATTTTGTAAGTCATGCCTTCCCAGTCGAGGGTCTTGAGTTTCGCCTCAACCTCCTGGACGAAGCCGCCGAGGTCGCGGTCCTGGACGTTGGCCTGCACATAACTGCGAAGCTTGCCGTTTTCCGAGGCGATTTCATTCGCGCCGATGCTGCGCGTGATTTTCGCCACCATGCCGAGCGGGATGTAGGTGCTTACCGATCCTCCACCAGCGGCTGGCGTGGTGGATGCGGGTGCGGCGCCTCCAGGCATCCCGCCGCCCATGCCACCACCGGCTTGCGGGGCGGCTCCCCCGGCGGCCATGCCGGGACTGGCGGCGATGAGGATGCGGCTGAGTTCCTCAATATCATCCCGTTCGCCGCGTTCCACCCGGATCTGGATGGGGAAGCGCTGGCGGCCTTCGATGGTGGTGCTGACGTTCTTGCCGCCGATGGAGATTTCCACGGCATCCAGCACGTCCTTGGCGCTGAGGCCGTATCGCGACATGGCGAGACGGTCCACCTCGATGTTGAGATAGGGTTTGCCCTGCACGCGGGATGGGGAAACCCCGGCCGCACCCGGGATTTCATTGATGAGTTTCTCGACTTCGAAGGCCTTGCGCTGGATGGCATCGAGGTTTTCGCCATAGATCTTCACTCCGACCTGGGCTCGGATGCCGGTGTAGAGCATGAGGATGCGGTTTTCGATCGGTTGGAGAAACGCGGGCACATAGCCGGGCACTTCCTTCATCTTCTCGGTGAGCTCGGCCTTGAGTTTTTCCATGGTCATGCCATCGCGCCATGCGGGGTTTCGCTTCACGCGGAATTTCCCGTCGGGGATGTATTCGGGTTTGAGCATGATGGTGGTTTCCAACATCTCGGTGGGAGCGGGGTCGGTGGCGGTTTCAAAGCGGCCGAGCTTGCCCGCGACGATGTCCACCTCCGGTGTGGCGGCCATGATCTTGTCCTGCCACGACATCACGCGCTGGATTTCCTTGAGGCCGGTCTTGGGCATCAGCACCGGCATGTGCAGCAGGCTGCCTTCGTTGAGCGGCGGCATGAATGCCTTGCCGAAGCCCGCGAACAGGTCCGCCGTGCGCTCGAAACCGGCATCGCGCAGTTGTTTGTTCATCCCGCGCGGCAGGCCGAAGGCGATGAGCAGGCAAAACGCCAGCAACACGACGGCCGCGCCGACGACCGTGCGTTGGAAGCGCAGCGCCCACGAAAGCGCGGGCTCGTAGATGCCCATCAGGAAGCGCATGACGATGTGGCGGTTCTCGTCATGATACGGGCCTCGCACGAGGAACGAACACAGCACGGGAACCAATGTCACGCCTAACAGCGTGGCCCCTATCATCGCAAAGGTCTTGGTGAAGGCCAGCGGATGGAACAATTTGCCTTCCTGCCCGGTGAGAGCGAACACCGGGATGAAGGCGAGCAGGATGATGGCCATCGCGAAAAAGATCGGGCGGCCGACCTGCTTGGACGAGATGAGCGTGGTTTCCCATCGTTCGTTCGCTGTTAGAGGGCGGCCTATTTCATTCTCCTTGGTTTCGCAATGGCGGATGACGTTTTCGGTGACGACAATCGCCGCGTCCACCAGCACGCCGATGGCGATGGCGATGCCTGCCAGCGACATGATGTTGCTGGTAATGCCGAATCCCTTCATCATCAGGAAAGAAACAAGGATCGATATCGGCAGCGGCAGGGTGACGATGAGAATGCTGCGGAAGTGCCAGAGGAAAATGATATGTGCCAGGGTGACGAGGATGATTTCCTCGACGAGCGCGTGCTTGAGCGTGTCGATGGTCTTGTCGATCAACTCGCTGCGGTCGTAGAACGGGCGGATGCTCACGCCTGGCGGCAGGCTGGGGGCGATCTCATCGATTTTCTCCTTCACCCGCTCAATCACCGCCTTGGCGTTCTCGCCGGTGCGCATGACCACGGTGCCGCCGACCGCTTCATTGCCATCGATGTCGAGCGTGCCGCGGCGGAAATCACCACCGATTTCGATGGTCGCGATGTCCTTGAGGAAAACCGGCGTGCCATCGACCGCCTTGACGGTGACGAGTTCCAAGTCCTCCGGTCCGGTAACGAGGCCTACTCCACGCAGGACGAATTCCGCGCCGTTTTCCTCGATGGTTTTCCCGCCGACATTGAGGTTGGCGTTTTGCACCGCGTTGACCACTTCCATCAGCGTGATGTTCGACGCGCGCATTTTCGTCGATGACAACTCGATCTGATATTGCTTCACGAATCCGCCGATGCTGGCGACTTCGGCCACGCCCTGCACGCTGGCGAGATCGTAGCGGATCTTCCAGTCCTGCAGCGAGCGGAGTTGCGCCAGATCATAGCCGCCTTCCGGTGATTTCTCCGGATCGACGTGGAGATAATACTGATAGACCCAGCCGAGCCCGGTGGCGTCCGGCCCGAGCTGGGGCGTGACGCCTTCGGGCATCTGGCCTTGCAGGAAGTTGAGCCTTTCGAGCACCCGGGCGCGGGCGAAATAGGTGTCGGTGCGATCCTCAAAGATGATGGTGATTAGCGAGAAGCCGAACATCGAAGTGGCGCGCACCTCCTTCACGCCGGCCAGTCCCTGCAATCCGGTGGAAAGCGGAAAGGTGACCTGGTCCTCGACTTCCTGCGGACTGCGGCCCATCCAATCGGCATAGACGAGCACCTGGTTTTCGGTGAGGTCCGGGATGGCGTCCACCGGCGTGAGTCGCACGGCGCGGATGCCGAGCGCGATGATGAGCAACGAAGCGCAGATGACGAGGAAGCGGTTGCGCAGGCTCCATTCGATGAGTTTCTCGATCATGGTTTGATCTCCTTTCCACATTCGAGCATTTCCGCGCCGAAGAAGGGGTTTGCCATGGGGCGTTTGCCGGTCTGGATCCAGCGGGCTTTTTTCGGCGTACCGGGGATGGCTTCATCGACCATTCCGCATTCGTAGATTTCAAAATCCGGAGTTTGCCCGGCGGTGCGGAGCGGTTCGAGGGCGGCCACGGCGGCGACCGAGAATTTGTGGAAGGCCGTGCGGGCGGACTTGATGTCATCGAAGCCGTGGAAGTGGCGGGACTTGTCGAGTGAGTCGAGGTTTTCGACAGCAGGTCGCAGCACTTTGATCATCGTTCCAGTCGCGTTCATCGCCGGTTCGCTGGCGGTGTTGAATTTGGTTAGATCGTCGGCTGCAAGGGCGGCTGCCATGGCATCGAAGACTTTCAGGAAACCGTCGATGACTAGTTTTTGCTCCCCGGTGAGCTCCTTCGTTGTTGCTACTGGCGCAGCGGGCTCCGGCGGGCTCATGAAAGCGCGGTTCATTTCCGCCTGGCCATCGATGAGGAGGTTGCCGTTGGTGACGACCTCGTCGCCCTCGCTCAGACCTGATAGAACCTCGATATGCGTGTCGCCACGGCGTCCGATCTTTATCGGGGTATGCGCGTAGGCCCCGCCGCCCTGATCGATGTAAACCACCGCCTCGGGTCCGGCCTGGATCACCGAGGAGCGCGGAACGGTCATAACGGCGGGCGCTTCGAGTTCCACTTGGCCATCGGCATAAAGGCGGTGGAGGAGTTCGCGCCGGCCATCGACGAGCGGGTTGTCCAACTCGACGCGGACCTTGGTGGAACGGGTGGTTTCATCGAAGTTGGGATCGATGAAAGTGATTTTCCCCGTGAAGGTTTTGCCAGGAATCGAGGGCGTGGTGACGCGGACGGTGAGTCCGGGTTTGATCCATGGCAGGTCCTGTTCGTAGGCGAGGAACATGAACCACATGGTGGAGAAATCCGCGATTTCGAAGAGCGCCTGGCCGGTGGAGACGTATTGGCCTTCGTAGATCGATTGGGAGACCACCGTGCCGCTGATGGGCGCGAGGAGCTGCGAGTTGAGGACATCGGCGGGCTTGCCATCGAGGGCGTCGATTTGTTCCGGCGTGAGGCCCATCTGGCGGAGGCGCAGCGCGGTGTTGCGCTTCAGCTCGCCGGTGAGCTGGCGGTATTCGCGCTCGGCCTGGAGCAGTGTGGGGCTGTAGAAATCCGCGAGCGGCTGGCCTTCCGTGACCTCGGCACCGACAAAGTTGACATATAACTTGTCGATGCGGCCGTCCACATACGCCGCGAGCAGGCGATGGCGCATGGCATTGTCATCAATGGTTCCGGAGACTGGCAGACTGCGGACGAGCGGGCGGGTTTTGGCGGTGGCCGTTTGCACGTGCAGCACCTGGATCTGGCTCTGGGTGAGCGCGATGATGTTGTCACCGCCGGAGTCATCGAAGCCCTTCTCGCCGGGGTAAACGGGCGTGAGCTCCATGCCGCAGATCGTGCAGCGGCCGGGTTTGCCGCTCTTGATCCATGGGTGCATGGCGCTCTGATAGAAAAGCGGTTTGCGCTCGCCGGAGGATTCCGCGGATGCGGATGAGGCATGGTCCTTGCGCAAGAGGAACCAAGTGCCGGTGGCCGCCAGCGCGGCGGTGATGAGGATGGTGAGGAATGTTTTCATGGCGATCTAACGGTTGGGGACGAGGGTGTGGAGTTCTTCAAGGGCAGCGAGCTGCATGGCGATCATGCGGCGCTGTTCGAGGCGGATGGCAAAAAGCGTGCGCGAGGAATCGAGCAAGTCGGTCAGGGGTGATTTGGAACTGATCCATGCGGCTTCGGTGGTTTGAGTGGCTTTCAGGGCTTTTTCATGGATTTCGCCCGAGTAGGCGCGGGCCTGGGCTGCGGCGTTCGCGGCCTCGGTGGAGGCCATCAGGACCATTGATGCGATCTCGCGGCGCATGGATTCGACATCGCTTCCGGCGGCGAGTTCGCGGCTTTTGGCGGCATCGATCTTGGCCTGATAGATGGGATCGTTGAACCATGGCAGGCTTAGTTTCAGGCCGAACGTGGTGCTTTTGATGTCACCGGTGCCCGAGTAGAGCTGGGCATCGACGCCGACTGCGACTTCGGGCAGCCGTTCGCGGTCGGCGATGCGGGTGTCGGCGTTGGCGGCGGCGGCCATTTCACGCATGGCGCGGACTTTGGGATTCGCATGCGGGATGCGTGCGATCTCGGCCTGCGCGATGGGGACCGGCGGCGCTGTGGCGGGCAGTTTCAACACCGGCCATGGCGACTCCAGCGGACGACCGAGGGCGAGGTTCAGGTTCATCGCGTAGCCCTCGCGGCTGCGGCGCGCTGCATCGAGCATCTGTTGTTCCTTCGCCAGCTCGGTTTCCATGCGCAGGGCGTCGGTGCCGGAGCCCATCGGGTCCGCCGCCATCTGTTTGGCGTTTTCGACCATCTTGGCCATCCATTCGATCTGCACCTGTTGCAGGGTGATGGATTCATCGGCGAGTGCGAGTTCGATGGCGGCTTTGGCGGCCTCGGCACCGGCATTGAGCGCGGCGTTGCCGGAATTTTCGATTTGGGCACGCTGCATCGCCTCCATTTTGCGGCGCTCCGCTGCGAACATGCCGGGTTTTGGCAATGCCTGTTCGAAGCCGACCATGACATCGCCATCGTCCATGCGCATCATTTCGGTAGCGCCCATGAAACCGATGCCGACCATGGGGTCGTTCCACAGGCGGACCGACCGGGCCTCGTGCGCGGCTGCCTTGGCCTGGTGTTTTCCGGCGATGGCGGACGGGTGGGTGCGGGTTGCTTCGGATCTCAGTTTTGAGAGGAAGGCGTCATTCAATAGCTGGGTTTCGCCCGCATGCAGCAGGCCTCCGGCCATAGCTAGGCCGGCTAATATTTTGAAAATCGTCTGCATCATTCATTGGAGTGTGGATTTGGAAACAGGGATCCAATCGCCCGCTCGGAACGCATGAGGTGAGCTGGATTTCTGGACCACCAACATCCAGAATCCATGTCCATGAAGCACAAGCCACGTCGGCGCTATACAGCCGAATTCAAATCCCAAGTCGTCGAGTTGCTCCAAGCAGGGAAGCCAGTTCCTGAGCTTGCTGAGGAACT
>CAXNHR010000065.1:0-12244 GCA_964202135.1 Luteolibacter sp.
CGTGGGAGAGCTGGGCGAAGAGCATCGCTGAAAGATGACTCAGCACGCTGAAGGAGCGGGCCTTGGCTTCCACCCCGGTCTCAAGGGCGTGGCGGTTGATCATTCCGCGAGGAATGAGGTTGAGAATCTGCTTGAGGACGACCACATTGGCCCGGGTTGGTGTAGTTTTGTTCATAACACCCTACCGAGTGGCAGGGATTTCAACTCAACACCAGCCCGCTTTTTTCCCTAGCTAAGCCGTCCTGTGGGACGGCTGTGCAATGCCTTGAATAATCCCGACCTTCCGCTTTGGGAAGACACCACACTGCTTACAGACTTAATTGACAAGGCAGATCCCAACTACGTCGGTTTATTCATTCCCAATGATGACAAAGTGTTGGAATGGACAGCCCCATACGACTTTGAGTATTACTACATCATGACCAAGTGGGGCCAAGGGCAAGCCAACTTCGACCACGCGCTGCACTATATGCTGGCAGGTGAAACCGTGACCTATAATCCGGGAGGCACTCGTGCTCCACAAGGCCTGTCCCACGTGATTCAAGGGGGCGGAGAGCGTAAAAGAGTTCCGGACGGGGGCAGTATGCTCGCGCTCTTGGGCTTGGGTCTGACCTCCATCGAGGCGCTCCGGCGCAAACTGAGCGGCTCAAAGGCCTGACCTCCACAAATTACTCACATCAACCCAATAAAGGCAGCTCAAGCGAGCTGCCTTTATTGCGTCAACGGGAACGGTATGAGTCGTTCCCGCACTTGTTGAAGGGAGTGGATTCAGATTTCGATCTGCGGGCGGCCGGGTTCGGGCCAGTCGATGTGGAAAAACTTGCCGCGCGGATGGTCGGTGCGCTCGTAGGTGTGCGCGCCGAAGTAGTCGCGCTGGCCTTGCAGCAGCTTGGCGGGGAGTTTCTCCGAGCGGTAGTGTGAATACGCAGTGCGCTCAGAAGCGGAATTGTAAACTGCTCGTTCCATCATAAATTGCCAAATCCGGCAATTCTGGCCTTGACGGGCGATATCGGCGTGTTGATGTTTTCTCGTGATCCGCAGCTTTGGCGATAAGCAAACCGAGATCGTTTACCGCGGCGAGTGCTCGCGCATGCTGCCACCCGTCATCCAATCACGCGCCAACATGAAACTCTTCCGCATCGATCAAGCCACGCAGTTGGAGCAACTCTCGCTGCCACCTTCCAACCGGCTTGAAGCTCTGGCGGGCAACCTTAAGGGCTTCTGGAGCATCCGCATCAATCAGCAATGGCGCATCGTTTTCCGCTGGAACGCGGGTGACGCCTTCGACGTGAAAATCACCGACTACCACTGAATGTGATGAAAAAGAATTACGATCCGATTCCTTTGCTCAACTACTTCGCCGAAACCCTGCGCGAAACACTCGACGAGTGGCATGAATCCCAAATCGAAATCTCCAAGGCGACAGGCATCCCGCCGTCGCACCTCAGCCAGATGAAGTCGGGCAAACGGCGCTGCACTCCCGAATATGACTTGCGACTGAGTCGTTACTTCGGGATTGATGCGGGCTATTGGATGCGCCTGCAATTGTCTTACGAACTGCAGCGAGCCGAGCGCGAGAACCGCGACGCGATCCAACACATCCGCAAGGCATCCGCGCCGGCCGCATGACCCGTCAGATCTCGATCTGCGGGCGGCCGGGCTCCGGCCAGTCGATGTGAAAGAACTTGCCGCGCGGCTGGTCGGTGCGCTCGTAAGTGTGCGCGCCGAAGTAGTCGCGCTGGCCTTGCAGCAGGTTGGCGGGGAGTTTTTCCGAGCGATAGCCATCGTAGTAGGACAGCGCGCTGCCCATGCACGGAGCCGGCACGCCTTGTAGCGCGGCGGCGGATATGACCTTGCGCCACTGAGGTTGGAGTTTTTCCACCTCGCCCTTGAAATAGGGGTCGAGCAGCAGGTTGGCGAGTTGGCTGTCGCGTTCGAAGGCCTCGGTGATCTTCTGCAGGAAGACGGCACGGATGATGCAACCGCCACGGAAAATCTGCGCGATTTTTCCGAAGTCGAGCGTCCAGCCATATTCCTTCTGCGCCTCACGCATGAGTTGGAAACCCTGCGCGTATGAGCAGATCTTCGAACAATACAGCGCGGCGTGGATGGCCTCGATCAACTCCTCCTTGTCGCCGGTGTAGCGGCTGTCCGGGCCTGTGAGGATCTTGCTGGCGGCCACGCGCTCGTCCTTCACCGCGGAGAGGCAGCGGGCGAACACGGCCTCGGCCACGGTCGGGGCGGGCACGCCCATGTCGAGCGCGCTGACGCTGGTCCACTTGCCAGTGCCTTTCTGGCCCGCGGTGTCGAGGATGAGGTCCACGAGATCGCCGCCGGTCAGCGGGTCCTTCTGGGCGAGCACCTCGCCGGTGATTTCAATGAGGAAACTGTCGAGCACGCCGGTGTTCCATTTCTTGAAGACCGCGGCGATTTCCGGGGCGGACATGCCCAGCAGCTTGCGCATCAGGTCGTAGGCCTCGCAGATCATCTGCATGTCGCCGTATTCGATGCCGTTGTGCACCATCTTCACGTAATGGCCCGCGCCATCCGTGCCGATGTAGGTGGCGCAAGGCACACCGCCGACGATCGGTTTGCCGGGAGCGGCGCCTTTCAGTTCCTTGCCAGTGACGGGATCTACTTTCGCGGCGATCGCATTCCAGACCGGCTCCAGGTGCTTGTAGGCCTCGGCATCGCCGCCGGGCATCACGGCCGGACCGAAACGCGCGCCTTCCTCACCACCGGAAACGCCGCTGCCGATGAACAGGAAACCCTTATCCTTGAGTTCCTTCTCGCGGCGGATGGTGTCGGTCCACTTGGAATTGCCTCCATCGATGATGATATCGCCCGGTTCGAAGACTTTCGTGAGCGAGTCGATCACCGCGTCGGTGGCCTTGCCAGCCTGCACCATGATCACCGCGCGGCGCGGGCGTTTGAGGCTGGCGGCGAATTCCTCCAGCGTGGCCTGGCCGACGAGGCCGCCCGGCGTGTCCGGGTTTTCCGCGACGAACTTCTCCATGGTGGAAGTGGTGCGATTGTAAACCGAGATGCGGAAGCCGTGGTCGGCGATGTTGAGAGCGAGGTTCTGGCCCATGACGGCAAGGCCGATGAGTCCGATGTCTGAGAGTGGTTCTGACATGATGGTGGTGTGTTTGTGTGTTGGAAGATCCGTCCGATCTGACGGATCTTTTATCTGACAACCCGCGCGCCGCCGCCGCTCATGACTTTCTCGACTTCCTTGCGGGTGGCCATGGAGGTATCGCCGGGAGTGGTGGATGCGAGCGCGCCATGGGCCGCGCCATAATCGACGGCTTTCTGCGCGTCGTTGAATTCGAGGAAACCGAATTGCACACCGGAAGCGAACGAGTCACCGCCGCCAACACGGTCCATGATTTCAAGGTCCGGATACTTGCGCGACTCGTGGAACCGGCCGTCGTGCCAGAGAATGGCGGACCAGTCGTTGACAGTGGCGGTTTTCACGCCGCGAAGCGTGGTCGCGGCGACCTTGAAGTTCGGAAACTCCTTCACCGCGGTCTCAATCATCGCCTTGAAGGCGTCGATCTCGATGTTTGAGATGTTGTGGTCGACGCCCTCGACCTCGAAGCCGAGCGAGGCGGTGAAGTCCTCCTCGTTGCCGATCATGACATCGACGTATTTCGCAATTTCCTTGTTTACTTCCTGTGCCTTGGCAAGGCCGCCGATGGTTTTCCACAGCGACGGACGGTAGTTGAGGTCATAGGAAACGAGGGTGCCATATTTGTTGGCTGCCTTGACAGCCTCCACGGTGAGCGCTGCGGTGGTTTCTGATAGAGCGGCGAAGATGCCGCCTGTGTGGAACCAGCGCACGCCGAGTTTGCCGAAAATGTGATCCCAATCGACGTCGCCGGGCTTGAGCTTCGAGGCTGCGGTGTTGCCGCGGTCCGGGTTGCCCACCGCGCCCCGGATGCCGAAGCCGCGCTCGGTGAAGTTGAGTCCGTTTCTGACGGAGCGGCCGATGCCGTCGTCGGCGCTCCACTGGATGAAGTCGGTGGCGACGCCACCCTGCATGATGAAGTCCTCGACGAGGTGGCCCACCTCGTTATCGACGAACGCGGTGACCACGGCGGTCTTGAGGCCGAAGCATTTGCGCAGGCCGCGCGAGGTGTTGTATTCTCCGCCGCCTTCCCAGACGGTGAAGTTGCGTGCGGTGCGGATCCGGCCTTCACCGGGATCGAGACGGAGCATGACTTCGCCGAGTGAAATCTGGTCGAAGGCGCATTCGGACTTGGGCTTGATGGTCAGGGGCATGGTGTTTGGATGTTGTTAGATCGGTCGGATCCGACTGATCAGTCGGATCATTCTGCAGTTTTGAAATCAGAAACCTTCCAGCGGGCCTTGCGTGCTTCCTTCGCGAGTTCGTTGAAGGCGAGGATTTCGGCTTCCGAGAAGAGAAGTCCTCCGTTTTTCGCGCAGCGGGCGGCCGCCTGGGCTTCGAGTTGGCCGGGCAGCATGCAGTTCTCGTTGCCGTGGCCGAGCACGTCATCAATGACGGCCTTGACGTTTTCACTCTGGCTGCGGCCCTTGGCGAAGGCACCCGCGTTCATCGCATCCGGATGCCAGACCTGGAAGAAGAAACAGCAGGTGCCCTTGTCATCGCCTGCCTTGTCCCAGCGGTTGCGGATGGTGGGCAGCGAACCACCGATGAAACCGGCCACGATTTCGTTCATCAAAGCGAGGCCGTAGCCCTTGTGCGCGCCGAAGGGCACGAGGTACTTCGCCGCATTCGGATCGGCGGTGGGTTGGCCGTTTTCATCGACCGCGGCACCGGGCGGCAGTTCCTTGCCTTCGCGGGCGAGTTGCTGCACGCGGCCCATGGCAACCACCGAGGTCGCCCAGTCGATGACGATCGGATAGCCGATGGCATCGGTGGTCGGGAAACCCCACGAATGCGGGTTGGTGCCGAGGGTCGGGAATTTGCCGCCGAAGGGTACGACTTCCGCGAGCGCGGCGGTGCAGTTGGTGTAGGCGATGTAGCCGCGGCGTGCGGCCTCCATCACATAACCGCCGCCCCAGAGGTAGTGGAAGGCGTTGTCCACGGAAACCATGCCCACTCCGTATTTGTTGGCCAGTTTGATGGCGGCCTCGATGGCGGCGTAGCCGGTGGCCTGGCCGAGTTTCTTGTTGGCATTCCAAACTTCCGCGCCTTTGAAGCGGGTTTTCACTTTTTCGATCTTCGCCTTGGGCACGCAACCACCGGCGGCGGAACCGAACAGGTGATCGAGGTGCAGTGCCTTGAGCGCGTTGTGCGTGCGGATGCCGTGGCGCGAGGCTTCTGCGCAGAAACGCGCGCCATCGGCGGCTTCGGCGGCGCTGTATCCGCGCTTGCGGTAGGCGGCGGCGACCAGTGCGTTGTGCTGGTCCTCGGGAACGACGTAGAAGGTTTCGGACATGGGTTGTGGTTATGGATGTTAGAGAAGTGCGGCGGGCGGCGGGACATCGTTCACCTGGGCCAGCGGTTTTTCACCGCGCAGCAAGTGCAGCAGGTTTTGCGCGGCCATCATCGCCTGACGCTGCACGCTCTCGTAAGTGCGCGAACCGATGTGCGAGGTGACAATGCAGTTCTTCGCCTTGAGCAGCGGGTGGTCCGCGCGCGGCGGCTCCTCATTGAGCACGTCGGCACCGTAGCCGCCGACCTTGCCGCTTTCGAGCGCGGCGGCAAGATCCGCGGTATGCACCACTTCGCCCCGGCTGCAGTTGAGGATGATCACGCCGTCCTTCATGGTGGCGATGGTTTCCGCACGAACCATATCGCGGGTTTCCGGAGTGAGATTGGTGTGGAGGGAAATGACGTCGGATTTCCCGAAGATTTCCGCCACACCGGAGGCACGGGCGATGTCATGACTCGTGGCAAAGGCCTCATCCCAATACACGTCGTAGGCGATGACCGTCATTCCGAATGCCTTGGCACGGATGGCGACCTCCTTGCCGATCCGGCCGAGTCCGACGATGCCGAGGGTCTTGCCCATGATCTCGTGGCCGGTCAGGCGCTTCCAGTTGCCGGAGCGGGTGGCGTTGGAGATTTCCACAAGGTGGCGGACCAGCGCCAGCAGCAGCGCGAAGGTGTGCTCGGCCACAGTGGTGTGATTCACGCCCGGGCAGAAGGAGAGGGGAATGCCCATCTCGGTGGCGGCTTTGACGTCGATCTTGTCCACGCCGATGCCGTATTTGCTGAGGATTTTCAAACGCGGGGCCGCCTTTTCCAAAACGGCGCGCGTGATCAGGTCGTCGCCACAGAGGATGGCGTCGAAATCGCCCACCAGTTCCAGCATCTTCGCTTCAGGAAGCGGGCCACGCTCGCGGACGATCTCGATGCCGGTGGATTCGAGCAATTCGTGGTGGGGGCCGGCGATGTCCTGGTAGGACGTGGTGGTTACGAGGATGCGGACGGGTTTCATGGCATGTAAGGGATGGGTTACGGCCGGAATCCTACACGTGTTGGTTGTTGTCAATGCGGAATGTGAAAAACCCGACTATGAAAATGCGGGTCCGGTCGATTGGCGGATGATGAGCTTCGGTTGGATGTGAGCCTCGCGCGGCGGAAGGCTTTTCCCCGTGGTGGCGAGCCGTTCGAGCAAGCCACGCACGGCGAGGTCCATGAGGCGGTCGGTCTGGTGATCGACGGTGGTGAGGGACGGGTGGTAGTGTTCGGCGACGGCGATGTTGTCGTAGCCGGTGATCGATACATCCTCTGGAACGCGGATGCCATTCTCGCGCAGGCGGTTGATGGCACCGATGGCGATCCGGTCGTTGAGGGCGATGATGGCGGTCGGACGATCAGTGGAATGCTTCTGCAAGAGTTCTCCGGCGAGTTGGTAGCCGTATTCGAAAGTGTGCCGGGTTTCTCCAGGATGGAATACCTGGATGAAATCGCTTTCGAAATCCACGCCGCACTTGGGTGCGTATTTCTTAAGTCCCGGAACGCGAAGCGCGCCGAAGCGGTTGGCGGGATCGATGCCGAGCAGGGCGATTCTGCGATGCCCGAGGCTGCTGAGGTGTTCGAGAAGGAGTTTCATCGAGCGCGCGCGGTCGAGCAGGATGCGGTCGCCGGGCACCGGATGTTCGGGATCCAGCCAGAAGCAAGGGGTTTGCGAACGTTCCAAGAGGCGGAACGCCGGATCATCGGCTCTCAGCCGTGAAAATATCAGCACGATGCCATCGACATGCTGGGCGACGAAGCGGCGGATGGCTCCGCGTTCGAGTTCCACGCTATCGCCGGCGAGCTCGATGACGGTTTGGTAGCCTTCTTGACGCAGACGGTGCTGCAGCGAGGCGGCGCGCATTGCGAGCACGGGCGAGTCGAGATCCTGGAAGCACACCCCGACCGTAGGGGTGTGGACACCGCGCAGACCGCGGGCGAGAGCGCTGGGCTCGAAGGCGAGTTCCTCGATGGCCTGCTTGACGCGGCGCACGGTTTCCTCCTTTACGCCGCTGTGACCGTTGAGCACGCGGGAGATGGTCCAGCGCGAGATGCCGAGGTGGCGCGCCAGTGCGGCGGTGGTATTGGGCGGGTTTTTAGGCATGCGTTTCTTACAGCCGAGCGCGATACCACGAGTAGGCCGCCATGCCAACACGAGTTTGATTGGTTGCAGATTTTCGGGCTTGAATACCGCATTGCCGATTATCAAAGTCGCGGGGTGATCGTTTTTGTGGTTCAAACTGCAGCAAGCCTGCGGCGGATCGCAATCAAAGTCATAAGCCGCTGTAGCTCAGGGGTAGAGCAGCTCATTCGTAATGAGCAGGTCGTCGGTTCGAATCCGACCAGCGGCTCTCTTTGAAAATCAAAGAGTTGGGAGGGTGAAGCGCCTAACAGAAATTAATGGAGCTCACCTTTTTCTCACCTTATCGCGGTGTTCCACGGGCTCAAAAAAAACCGCCTGCGGATCATGCAAGCGGTGGCAGCAGTCATTCAGCAATCGCCGCGCCGCAGCGTCCGACGTGGCCGCTGGACCACTGTGTCGAGTGGCAGCCGAGACATCACGTTGGAGTGTGTATCCGAAGAGATAGTTCGGGGCGCGATTGTGGCTCACTGCTCGCGAGGCAAGCGGAGCTCACGAGAAATGCGCTTCCACAAGCCGCGCGACATCGGAAAAAACACCATTCCGCGGTGCTGCCGGCAGTCCGAGCGCCAGTAGCGGCACTTGCTCGCGGGTGTGGTCGGTGCCGGGGTGGTAGGGATCGTTGCCGTGATCGGCGGTGAGGATGACAAGGTCGCCGGGTAAAGTATTAGTTAGAAAACCACCGAGCCAGTCATCGAACTCGCGCAGGCAGGCGGCATAACCTGCGGGATCGCGGCGGTGGCCGTAGAGCGAATCGAAGTCCACCAGGTTGGCGAGAATGAAATGCGGCTGTGGCCGTTGTTGCGCCCACAAGCGGTCGATGGCGGTCATGCCGCCGGCGTTGTATTGGGTGGGGTGGGATTCGCTGATGCCGGAGTCGGCGAAGATGTCATGGATTTTGCCCACGCCGATGGTTTGCACGCTGGCGGCTTGCAGGCGGTTGAACACGGTTTCGCCGGGCATGAGCGAGTAGTCGTGGCGGTTGCCGGTGCGCTTGAAGTCGGCGGGCGAACTGCCGACAAAGGGCCGGGCGATCACGCGGCCGATGCGGATGCCGCGCGCGTCGAGTTCATGGCGCGCGGTTTGGCAGAGGTCCCACAAGCGTTGCAGGCCGAAGGTTTCCTCGTGCGCGGCGATTTGCAGGACGCTGTCGGCACTGGTGTAGAGGATCGGTTTTCCAGTGCGCATGTGCTCCGCGCCGAGCTGGCGGAGGATCTCGGTGCCGGATGAGGCGTAGTTTCCGATGAACTCGACACCGCCGGCTTGGGCGATGGCGGAAACGAGGTCGTCGGGAAATTTTTCGAAAGTGGCAAAGGGTTCGTCGAGCGTGCAGCCCATCAGTTCCCAGTGGCCGGTGGTGGTGTCCTTGCCGGCGGATTGGGCGCTAAGCCGCGCCCACCGCGCGCCTTCCATCAAGTTTGCGGGGAGGTCGAGGCCGAGCACTTGATAGAGGCCGAGCGAGGCGAGATGCGGCAGTTGGAAATGCGGGATACGGGCAAACAAGTGGCCGAGCGTGTCGGCACCCTCATCGCCGTATTGCGCGGCGTCGGGCGCGGAGCCGCAGCCGACGGAGTCTAGCACGATGACCAGCGCGCGTTTCACGGGGCGGTTCATTTGATTTCCACACCGCTCTTGGGCCAGATCCAGCGCACGACCTTGCCGTCCTTGATGAGAGCCCGGGCCTGGATGTTCTTCACGCCGAAGATCGTCTCCGCCTTGTAGGTGACGAGGCCGGTCTGATAGATCTGGCCGTCGATCGTCTCATCGGCGTCAACGGCCCAGTTGGTGACCTGTTTGGCGTCGAACTCCTTGATCTGTTTGGCGCTGATGCTGGCCTGCATGATTTTCACCACATCGGCCTGAGCCGCCGCGGCGGGAGCGGGTGTTGCGGGAGCGGCGGGTTTCGCAGGCGCTGGGGCAGGCGCGGCGGGTTTGGCAGGAGCAGGCGTTGTTGCTGGAGCGGCTGACGTTGCCGGAGCGGCTGGCTTGGCGGGTGCTGCGGGTGCTGGAGCGGCTGACGTTGCCGGAGCGGCGGGTTTCGCGGGAGCGGGTGTTGCCGGAGCGGCGGGTTTTGCAGGAGCCGCAGGCTTGGCGGGAACAGTGGGGCCTTGCGGTGGTTTGGCGGCAAGCTGTTCGAGCAGATCGGTCTGTCTGATGGGAACCGTGATCGGAAAATCGGTTTTCGGGGCGGCGACGATGGCATTGCTTCCTTGGACGCGCAGCAGATTCACCTTGCTACCGGCGGCGACGGTCAGCGCAAGGCCGGCGGCTGGATCGGTGAATTTGGCCTCGGTCTTGAGCGCCACGCTTTTCGGAAGCTGCTCGGCAGTGAGGCTGGCCACGTCGATGGTCGGGGTGCTTGGCTGGGTGGCCGCTTTGTCCTGAATCGTTTTTTCCGAAGTATTTCCAGCGGTTCCGGTGAGCGTTTCGCGCAGTGCTGGCTCGGCCATATAGCCAAGGACGCCTGCCACTGCGATACCGGCGAGGATCAGGAAGGTTTTCATGTGCGGATGGATACGTAGGCGCGAACCATGATCTTGGAAAGAATTTCAATCGCCGGCCTGCGCCTCAAGATGGACGAGGGCTTTTGAATAACTGGCGTTGGAGAGGTAATGCCGCAGCCGCGCATCAATCACTTGCGAGTGAGCCGCCGCCCAGGCGGAAATTTCCTCCGAGACATTTTTGAGAGCTTCGAGATGGCCGGCGGCGTCGCGGTCGCGCCAGGCGTGATCGGCGATGACGGATTCGCGGCGGCGGAGGAGCTGGATCAATTCGGCATGCATGGCTTGGCCGCAATCAAGCAGCTTGCTTTCCGCGCCGCCAGTCCCTTTCCAGTCAAACCCGCTCTTGCCGACAGGTGGGGGTTTGATAGAAGCGGGCATGGCGCAGCCAAGCGATGTCAGGGAAGTCCTCCAATACATCCCCCAGTTCCGGGGAAAGGTGTTTCTCGTGCTTATCGAGGCCGGACTGCTGCCCGAGCCCGCGGTCGCGGAAACGCTGCTGGATCTCGCCGTGCTGGAGGACTTGGGTGTGAAACTCGTGCTCGGTGTGCTCGGTGGCGACCTCAAGGATCTCTTCGATTGGACGCTGGAGTGCGAAATCATGGCCGCGCGCGTTTCCCGCCCGATCACCGATCCCGGCGCGGTTCGCGAAACGCGCGACATCCTCGCGCGCGGTCAGTCCGCAGTGGTGGATGCCTCCACCACCGGGCCGCTCGATGAGGCTGTGGTGGACTTCGCGCTGGGCATCGGCGTGGCGAAAATCATCAGCCTGCTCGAAGAGGAAATCCTCATCGATGGCGCTCCGGCCCATGCCATCCGCGCGGCGGATGCGACATCGCTGGAAGACCGCACGAATGCCGCGGGCGTTCCGCTGCTCAGGTCGGCCGCCGCCGCCTGCCGCCGTGGCGTGCCGCGTGTCCATGTCCTCAACGGCCGCCGCCAAGGCGTGCTGGTGGACGAACTTTTCTCCAACGAAGGCGTCGGCACCATGATCCACGCCGACAGCTACCGGATGATCCGTCCGCTGCGCGAGGAGGACATTCCGGAGTTGTTAGGCATGATCGGCCGTTCGGTGCGCCGGACCAAACTCGTGGAGCGCAGCTACGAAGACATCCAGTCGCGCATCGGTGATTTCCACGTGATGACCATCGACGACAACGTGGTCGCCTGTGTGGCCCTGCATGAATATCCCGCCGAGTCTTGCGCGGAAGTGGCATGCCTTTATGTGAAGCAGGCGCACGAGGGCAGGGGATATGGCAAACAACTCGTGGCACGCGCCGAGCAGTCCGCACTGGATCACGGCATCCCGCGGGTGTTCGCGCTGACCAACCGCGCCGCGCCATTCTTTGCCGGGCTTGGCTACATCCACGCCACGGTGGATGCCCTGCCGCAGCGCCGCCGCCAGCAGTTCGAGGCCAGCGGGCGCGACTCGCTGGTTTTTTCCAAATTCCTCTCCGAAAAACCCACACTCACATGAAACTCAAATTCTGCGGTGCCGCCGGCACCACCACCGGTTCGCAGCACCTGCTCGAAGTCAATGGCAAGCGCATCCTGCTGGATTGCGGCCTCTATCAGGGGTCGCGCAAGCATGCCTACGAGGTGAACTGCTGCTTCCCGCACTTCGATCCCAAGTCCATCGACATTGCCATTCTTTCACACGCGCACATCGACCACAGCGGCAACCTGCCCAACCTCGCCAAGAATGGTTTCGCAGGTAACATTTATGCCACCCACGCCACGCGGGATCTTTGCCAGATCATGCTCGCCGATTCCGCGCGCATCCAGGAGAGCGACATCGACTGGCTCAACAAGCACCGCAAGCGGGAAGGGCTGGAGCCCGTGGCACCGCTCTACAGCGAGCAGGACGCCGAGCGCTGCCTGCGCCAGTTCGTGACGATTGGCTACAACCGCCCGCTGCCGGTGTGCGACGGAGTGACGCTCACATTCATCGATGCCGGCCACATCCTCGGCAGCGCCCAGGTTTTGTTAGAGGTGAATGATCAGGCCGACGGGAAAAAGAAACGATTCCTATTTTCCGGCGATGTCGGCCGCGGCGGCAACGAGGTGCTGCGCGATCCGGTGCCGGTGCATGATGTGGATTTCCTGCTGATGGAAAGCACCTACGGCGGTCGCCAGCACGAAGCGCCTCCC